>CAYPYV010000096.1:0-12207 GCA_964414845.1 uncultured Devosia sp.
GCTTTCACGACCACACGAACTGCCACGATATCCAGTCCGAGGCGCAGCGCGAATACGGCCTGACCCCCGACGACGTGCATGACAGCTTCAACTTCTTCATGAACACCGAGATCGGGCAGGACGGCAAGGCGACGATCACCCGGCAATCGAGCAAGCCGGGCGATTATGTCGAACTGCTGGCGCTCGTCGACGTGCTGGCCGTGCCCAATGTCTGCGGCGCCGACGTGATGCGTACCTCGAATTTCTCGCTGAAGCCGATCAAGCTCGAAATCCATGAAGCTTCGGAAGAGGACCTGCGGCAGGTGCCGGCCGTACCGATCCTCCGCAGCCAGCGCACGCCAAAGGACTTCCGCCAGCCGAACATCAAGGCGACGCGCGAGCTGAGGCGCGACACAGCCTATGTGCCCGCCTTCACCAATGTGCCGATCCGCATCGAGGAACTGGCGATCACCCTCTCCGACGAAGAGGCGGCAGCCTTCGAGAAACTGCGGTTGCCGCTCTATGGCGAGGACGAAGGCGCGGCGCTGCGCGACCTGCTCTTTACCTGGTGGGAGGAGAAATATCTCGCTGCCAATTCCGGCGCCCCGGCGATCGGTGATCGCTGAGCCGGCAAAGCGGCGGGCACGGCGATAAGGCCTTGCCCATCCGAAACGTCGCGCCCAAGATGGTTCGACGTTATAGCGGGAGCCTCCGGCGCAGGACTCGATGATCTTGAACTCGGAACATGTAGCGCCCCTCGCCGAAGAAGGTTTTTTCGTCCATCAGATCTTTTACAACGAAGAGACTGCGGCGAAATGCGACCAAGGCTTCATCCCGCTGGACAATACCGCCAATCCCCGCCCGGACTGGTATGAGTTCTGGGTGATCCTCGACTACCTGCGCCGCACCGAACTGCGCGAAGACGCATGGTATGGCTTCCTGTCCCCGCGATTTTTCGGCAAGACCGGGATGCGGGCCGCTGATGTGTTCCGCTTTCTGTCGGCCAACCCGAACGACGACGTGGTGCTGCTGCCATATGCATGGAACATCACCTGCTATGGGATAAACCAGTTCGAGATGGGCGAGCGCAGCCACCCGGGAATCTCCAAGATCTCCCACCCCATATTCGATGGCTTGGGCTACGATATCCGAACGATGGTCTCCCATATGGGAAACTCGAACTACTCGAACTTCGTGGTCGGCAAGCCGAAATACTGGCGGCTGTGGCTGCGTGCCGCGGAAGCCTTGTTCGCGGAGGCCGAAGGGACCGAACTCGGCACGCTCTCGACGACATATCGGTATCGCAAGCATGAAGCACCGATGAAGGTGTTCATCCAGGAGCGCATCTCCTCGATCGTCCTGTTCCATGAGCGGCTCAGGATCTTCGCGCCCGATGTCAGCGAATTCGCACCATTCACCGGTGACAACCTGAAGCCAAATGCCGAAGTGCGCCGAGCGCTGCGCAACCTCGATTTGCTGAAGCGGCGGTACCTTGCCCTCAAGGATGGCCGGATCATGCATGAGTTCGTCCAACGCCGCCGCCTGCTCGCAATGTCCTGGGCAACCTGATCGCCCATTGCTCCGTTCATGGTCATCCACGACCGGAGCGTCATATGAAAGACTGTCCCAACTCCACCCGCCGGATCCTCCCCGGCGACCCCGCCGTGCTGGGCGCCAACTGGGATGGCGAAGGCACGAACTTTGCGATCTTCTCGGCGCATGCCGACCGCATCGAGCTCTGCCTGTTCGACAAGCGCGGAAGCGAAACCGAGCGGCTCACCCTGCCAGAATATAACAACGAGATCTGGCACGGTTATGTGCCGGGCGTGGGGCCGGGCCAGCGCTATGGCTACCGCGTCCATGGCGCCTACGACCCTGCGCATGGCCACCGCTTCAACCCCAACAAGCTGCTGATCGACCCTTATGCGCGTGAACTGGACGGCGAGGTCGTCTGGTCGACCGCCCAGTTCGGCTACGACACGCTGAGCGCGGACAAGGACATGTCCTTTTCCGAGGAAGACAGCGCCAAGGGCATGCCGAAATCCATCGTGGTCGATCCCAAGGCCTATGACTGGGGCTCGGACAGGAAGCCAAATACTGCCTGGACCAGCACCATCTTCTACGAAACCCACGTCAAGGGCTTCACCCAGCTGAACCACGCGGTGCCGAGGCACCTGCGCGGCAGCTTCGAGGGCCTCGGCCACAAGGCGGTAGTCGACTATGTGAAGAGCCTCGGCATCTCCTCGATCGAGCTGTTGCCGGTGCACGCCTTTCCCGATGACGACTTTCTCGTCAGCAAAGGCCTGAGAAACTACTGGGGCTACAATACAATAGGCTTCTTCGCTCCCGCCCGGCGCTACTATGGCCCCAGAGGCCTCGACGGGTTCCGCGACATGGTGCGGGCCTTCCATGACGGCGGCATCGAGGTGATCCTCGACGTGGTCTATAACCACACCGCCGAGGGCAACGAGATGGGCCCGACGCTCAGCTTCAAGGGCATCGACAATTTCTCGTACTACCGGACCATGCCCGGCGACCCACGCTACTACATCAACGATACCGGCACCGGGAACACGGTGAACACCAGCCACCCCCGGGTGTTGCAGCTTGTGACGGACTCGCTGCGCTACTGGGCGGAGGACATGCATGTCGATGGCTTCCGCTTCGACCTGGGCACGATCCTCGGTCGCGAGCCGGAAGGCTTCGACCAGCGCGGCGGCTTTTTCGATGCAGTTGGACAAGATCCGGTGTTGCGCAAGCTGAAGCTGATCGGCGAGCCCTGGGATATCGGTCCCGGCGGATACCAGGTAGGCGGTTTCCCGCCCGGCTGGTCGGAATGGAACGACAAGTATCGCGACACGGTACGCGACTACTGGAAGAACGCCGACCATACCGTGCGCGATTTCGCCGCCCGCTTCACCGGCTCGGGCGATGTGTACGATCATCGCGGTCGCCGCCCCTGGGCCGGGGTGAATTTCCTCACCGCCCATGACGGCTTCACCCTGCACGATCTCGTCTCCTACAACGAGAAGCACAACGAGGCGAATGGCGAGGGCAACAACGACGGGCACAACGACAACCGCTCCTGCAATTACGGCGCGGAAGGCGAGACCGACGACGACGCGATCGTCGCCATCCGGGAACGGCAGAAGCGAAATTTCCTCGCCACGCTGCTGTTCTCGCATGGCGCGCCCATGCTGCTTGCGGGCGACGAGTTCAGCCGCACCCAGCAGGGCAACAACAATGGCTATGCGCAGGACAGCGAGATCAGCTGGATCAACTGGGACCTGAACGACAATGCCAGGGCGCTGCAGGCATTCACCCGCCGGCTGATTGCCATCCGGCAGGCGCAGCCGCTGCTGCGTCGCGACAGCTTTCGCGACATGATGAGCGTCAGCTGGCTCAACCCGGTCGGCGGCGAACAGCAGGCCGCACATTGGGAAGATGCCGGCGCGACCACCGTCGGCGTGCGTTTCTCCCGCGATGACCTGAAGGAGGTCGAGGGCGCCTGGTGGCAGCTGATCGTGCTGTTCAACCCGCATGACGGCGAGGTGCCCTTCGTCGTGCCTGAAAAATCCGACGGCGGCACTTGGGCGATCGAGCTCAACACCTCCGCCCCGGAAAAGGAGGCTGAAATGCTCAAGGGCCACGATCTTGTGCTGCCGCCGCGGACGCTGATGCTGCTGCGGTGAGGGCAGTCAGGACTCCCTCACGAGGGACACGGAGTTCCGACTGCGAGGGCAAACAGAAAAGCCGGTGATCGCGAGATCACCGGCTTCGTGTTTCCGCTCCGGGGGGCGTGGGGCGGAAGGGAAGATTGAAATCAGAGCGCGCGGCGGCGCGAGATCATGCCCCAGATGGCGAGGACGACGATCGCGCCGATAACGGCACCGATCAGCCCTGCGCCTTCGCCCGCCGTGTACCAGCCAAGCGACTGGCCGAGGAAGGTGGCCACCACCGCACCGACAATGCCGAGGATCGTCGTCATGATGAAGCCGGAGGGCTCGTTGCGCCCCGGCATGATGAACTTGGCGATGACGCCGGCGACGAAGCCGATGATGATAGTCCAGAGAATGCCCATGCAAGCCTCCATTGTTGTCAGCCAGTCAACGCGCCGCTTCCGCTGCGGTTCCCCTTTCGGCTGGGTCACGGCGACAATCGCTTGATCGGCGGGCCCTTATGGGTAGTACTCCTGACATGTCAGTTTCGACGCCGGGATCAGCCGGCGCATAGGGGAGGACAGCTTGGCCACCGCAGATTTCTATGAAGTGCTCGATCCGCGCTTTGCGCGCCTGTTCAACGGCAGTGCGCAGGTCGACAAGCTCTATACCGGCTGCCGCTGGGCCGAGGGCCCGGCCTATTTCGCTGCCGGCAAGTACCTCGTCTGGTCCGATATCCCGAACGACCGCATGCTGCGGTTCGATGAGACGGACGGCTCGGTGAGCGTATTCCGCTCGCCCTGCAACAACACCAATGGCCATACCGTCGACCGACAGGGGCGGCTCATTTCCTGCGAGCATCGCGGACGCCGTGTCACGCGGACCGAAATCGACGGCACGATCACCGTGATCGCCGACCGCTTCGAGGGCAAGCGTCTCAATTCGCCCAACGATGCCGTGGTAAAATCCGATGGCACCATCTGGTTCACCGACCCGACCTACGGCATCGATTCCGACTATGAAGGCGACAAGTCCGAAAGCGAGATCGGCCGCTGCAATGTCTACCGCGTCGACCCCGCGACGGGTGCAATCGAGGCGGTAGTGACGACGATGACCCGGCCCAACGGCATCGCCTTCTCCCCCGACGAGAAGATCCTCTATGTCGCCGACACGGGCCGCACCCATGGCGGGCCCGCCAATATCATGGCCTTCGACATGTCGAGCGGCCGCCCACAGAACGGCCGGGTTTTCGCAGAACCCACGGCGGGCCTGTTCGACGGCTTCCGCCTGGATGTGGATGGCCGAATCTGGACCAGCGCCGGGGACGGTGTCCATTGCTACGATCCGGATGGCACGCTGATCGGCAAGGTGAAGGTGCCCGAGGGCGTGGCGAACGTCGCCTGGGGCGGGCCGAAGCGGAATATCCTCTACATCTGCGGCACCACCTCGCTCTATTCGGTGCGGCTGATGGTCAATGGCGTGAAGCTCTACTGACCCCGCATTCCCTCCATCGCCCTGGGTGCGGTGGAGGGACTCTCGCTCCGCTCAAGCTGAATCTCAACGGCGGGGAAAGCGCATAAACCCATGACTTTCAAATGGTTTCCTCCAGATGTCAGAGGCAATTGGCGGAACCAGATTCATCGCATCGACACCGACTTTACATATAATAGTACTTTTGATAGCGTCGTTTTTGTCGCTGGAGGTGAAGACACCCCGGCTACCCAGGGAGGACATCTTGAAGCTTTTGACCAAGCTCGCCGTCGCGGCGGGCCTCGCCACCGCCTTGTCCACGAGCACGATGGCCGCGGGCCTCGTCGTGGGCTTTTCGCAGATCGGTTCGGAATCCGGCTGGCGCGCCGCCGAGACCTCGGTAACCAAGCAGGAAGCCGAAAAGCGCGGCATCGACCTGAAGTTTGCCGATGCGCAGCAGAAGCAGGAAAACCAGATCAAGGCCATCCGCGGCTTCATTGCGCAGGGCGTGCAGGCGATCCTCGTGGCCCCCGTCGTTGCCACCGGCTGGGATGACGTGCTCGGCGAAGCCAAGGAAGCCAACATTCCGGTCGTGCTGCTCGACCGCGGCATCGATGCCAGCCAGGATCTCTACCTGACGTCCGTGGCGTCCGACCAGGTGCATGAAGGTGCCGTGGCCGCCAAGTGGCTGATCGACACCGTAGGCGACAAGCCCTGCAATATCGTCGAGCTCGAAGGCACCGTCGGCTCCTCGCCCGCGATCAATCGCAAGAAGGGCTTCGACGACGCGGTCGCCGCCGTACCGACCCTGAAGATCATCCGCAGCCAGACCGGCGACTTCACCCGTGCCAAGGGCAAGGAAGTGATGGAAGGCTTCATCAAGGCCGAGAATGGCGGCGCCAATATCTGTGCCGTCTACGCCCATAACGACGACATGATGGTCGGCGCCATCCAGGCGATGAAGGATGCCGGCCTGAAGCCGGGCAAGGACATCCTCACTGTTTCCATCGACGCCGTGCCGGATATCTTCGCCGCCATCGCCGCCGGCGAGGCGAATGCTACCGTCGAGCTGACCCCGAACATGGCCGGCCCGGCCTTCGACGCACTCGATGCGTACCTGAAGGACGGCAAGACCCCGGAAAAGTTCATCATCACCGAGTCGAAGCTGTTCACTGCAGCCGATGACCCGCAGGGCGAGTATGACAGGCGCAAGGGCCTGGGCTACTAATCACCCAGCCTCATAGCGAGGCCGTGCGAGGACGCGCTCCGCCATGACCCTGGCGGGGCGCTTTGCCGCCACGGAAACGGGCGGCCAGGGGGAGGCGGAACGTGACGACGGATTCTGGCGGAGAGCCTTTCCGGCTGGAGGCGCGTGGCGTTTCCATCCAGTTCGGCAACCACCTTGCGCTCGACAAGGTCGATTTTGGCCTGAGGGCCGGCGAAGTCCATGCCCTGCTCGGCGAGAACGGGGCCGGCAAGTCCACGCTCATCAAGATCCTGACAGGCGCCTACCAGCCGACCGGCGGCGAAGTGCTGATGGATGGCGTGCCCATGCGGCTCGCCAATCCGCAGGAAGCCCAGGTGCACGGCATCGGCACCGTCTACCAGGAGGTCAACCTCCTGCCCAACCGCTCGGTCGCGGAGAACCTGTTTCTCGGCCACCAGCCCACGCGTTTCGGCCTCGTCAACCGACGCAAGATGGATGCCGACGCGCGCGAACTGCTCAAGCGCTACGGCCTCGATATCGATCCAGGCTCCGAACTCGGCAGCCATTCCGTCGCCGTCCAGCAGATCGTCGCCATTGCGCGCGCCGTTGCGCTGTCGGGCAAGGTGCTGATCCTCGACGAGCCAACCGCCAGCCTCGACCGCAACGAGGTGCTGCGGCTGTTCGACGTCATCAGGGGCCTCAAGGCGCGCGGCCTCGCCGTGGTCTTCATCACGCATTTCCTCGATCAGGTCTTTGCTATCTCCGATCGGGTGACCATCCTGCGCAACGGCAAGCTCATCGAAACCCGTGCCCTCGATACGCTGTCCCGCACCGACGTGGTACGGATGATGCTGGGCAAGGACATCGCGTTTTCGGGCGCCACTTCGGTGGAAACCGAGCGGCCGGCTACCGAGGTTCTGCTCAGCTTCAAGGGCTTTGGCCGGAAGCGCTCGGTGCAGCCCTTCGATCTCGATATCCACAAGGGCGAGGTGATCGGGGTTGCCGGCCTTCTGGGCTCTGGCCGCACCGAAATGGCCCGCACCATGTTCGGCATCGACGCGGCCGACGAAGGCACCGCCGAGATGAACGGGCAGCCCATCACCATTCGCGATGCCCGCACCGCCATCGGACTCGGCTTCGGCTACTGCCCCGAGGACCGGAAGGCGGACGGCATTTTCGGCGATCTCTCGGTGCGCGAGAACATCGTGATCGCGCTGCAGGGCAAGCTCGGCTGGTTCAGCGCGCTGACCCGCGACGAACAGCTCGAAATCGCCGGCAAGTTCGGGGAGGCCATGGATATCCGCGCCGCTTCGCTCGACATGCCCATCAAGCTCCTTTCGGGCGGCAACCAGCAGAAAGTCATCCTTTCGCGCTGGCTCGCCACCGACCCGGCTTTCCTCATCCTCGACGAGCCGACGCGCGGCATCGATGTCGGTGCCCATGCCGAGATCGTCCGCACGATCAACCGGCTCCGCGAGGACGGGCTCGCCCTCGTCGTCATCTCCTCGGAGCTCGACGAGGTCGTGGCCTATTCCAACCGCATCGTGGTGATGCGTGACCGCAAGCTCGTCGCCGAACTGCGCGGCGACAACATCAACCCCGGCGTCATCGTGCAGGCCATCGCCACCCACGATTCCGCCCCCGAGGCGATCAAGGAGGGCTCCGCGCCATGAAGGGCTTCACCCTCTCCCGGCTGATCAACCCGCAGTTGATCGCACTCCTCGGCGTCCTCGCGCTCAACTGGCTGCTGTTTCCCGGCTTCTTCAAGGTCACCTGGCAGGACGGGCGGCTGTTCGGCTCGGTCATCGACGTGCTGAACCGCGGCGCGCCGGTGGCCATTCTCGCCATCGGCATGACGGCGGTCATCGCCACCAAGGGCGTCGATCTCTCCGTCGGCGCTGTCATGGCCGTCGCAGGCGCCGTGGCCGCAACCCTCGTCGTGAACGGCTATCCCATGCCGGTGGCGGTTGCCGCCGCGCTCGCCGTCGGCCTTGCCTGCGGCATCTGGAACGGCATCCTCGTGGCGCTGCTCGATATCCAGCCGATCATCGCTACCCTGGTGCTTATGGTTGCCGGGCGCGGCATCGCACAGCTCATCACCGAAGGCTCGATCGTCACCTTCAACGACCCGGCCCTCGTTTTCGTCGGCTCCGGCTCGCTGCTCGGCCTGCCGATGCCGGTTGTAATCGCCGCGGTGCTCCTGGTGCTGGTGACGCTGGGCGTGCGTCGTACCGCCATCGGCCTCTTCATCGAAGCCGTCGGCGTCAACCGCTCCGCCGCCACCCTTGCAGGCATCAAGAGCCGCATGCTGCTGCTGATGGTCTATGCACTGAGCGGCCTCTGCGCTGCCATCGCAGGCATCATTGTCGCGGCGGATATCCGGGGCGCCGACGCAAATAACTCCGGCCTCTGGCTCGAGCTCGACGCCATTCTCGCCGTGGTCATCGGCGGCACGTCGCTGCTCGGCGGCCGCTTCTCCATCCCCTTGTCGGTGCTCGGCGCCATGATCATCCAGGCCATGAATACCGGCATTCTCGTTTCGGGCTTTCCGCCCGAGTTCAACCTCGTGGTCAAGGCCGGCATGATCATCGCCATCCTGCTGATCCAGTCGCCGCTGGCGGGCAAGCTCGCCACCCGGCTTGGCCAGCGCCGGAGGGTTTCCAAATGAGCAAGGCCCTCCGCCCCCTCGCCGCCACGGTGGTGATCTTCATCGTCGCCTATGGCCTCGCCATCGCCAATTTCCCGATGATGGCGTCGACCCGTGTGCTCGGCAATTTCCTCACCGACAACGCCTACCTCGGCATTGCCGCGGTCGGCATGACCTTCGTCATCATCTCGGGTGGCATCGATCTCTCGGTCGGCGCGGTCATCGGCTTCACCGGCGTGCTGCTCGCTGCGCTAATCACCTGGCTCGGCATCCACCCGCTCATCGCCTTCGTCCTCGCGCTCGGACTTGCAGCGCTGTTCGGGGCCGCGATGGGCCTCGCCATCCATTATCTCGAGGTGCCGCCCTTCATCGTGACGCTTGCCGGCATGTTCCTCGCGCGTGGGGCGGCCGCGGTGATTACCCAGGATTCGGTGCCTATCGACCACGAGTTCTATGGCTTCATCGCCTCGCTCTACTTCAAGCTGCCGGGTGGCGGGCGCCTGACCTTCCTCGGCCTGCTGATGGTCGCCGTGTTCATTGTCGGCGCCATTGTCGCGCACCGCACGCGCTTCGGCTCCTATGTCTATGCGCTGGGCGGCAACGCCACTTCGGCCTCGCTGATGGGCGTACCGGTGGCGCGTACGACGGTGTCGATCTATGTGCTCTCCAGCGTGCTCGCTGCGCTGGCCGGCATCGTCTTCTCGTTCTATACCGGCGCGGGCCAGCCCCTGGCGGCCGTTGGCGTCGAACTCGATGCGATCAGTGCGGTGGTAATCGGCGGCACCCTCTTGACCGGAGGGTACGGATTCGTGCTCGGTACATTTGTCGGCGTGATGCTGCTCGGGCTGGTGCAGACCTACATCATCTTCGACGGGACATTGTCGAGCTGGTGGACCAAGATCGTCATCGGGGCCCTGCTCTTCCTCTTCATCGTCCTGCAGCGTCTGGTATTTGCCGCCTCCACGCCCGGGGGGAAGTCGACCGAGAAAGCCTGATATGTCTGAAGCCGGCAGTCTCATCCGCTCTCTATCGGGGCGACCGGCTGCCCGGAATTTCCACACCTTCGTCATCAACGAAATCGGCCACGGCATCGTTACCGGTGCCTTTCCCGTCGGCTCGATCCTGCCGTCCGATGCCGAGATGATGGAACGCTTCGGCGTATCGCGCACGGTGCTGCGCGAGGCGCTCCGCACGCTCGAAGCCAAGGGCATGGTCGAGGCGCGGCCCAAGGTGGGCACGCGTGTCGCGCCCAAGAGCCGCTGGAACTTCTTCGATCCGCAAGTGCTGAGCTGGCATTTCGATGCCGAACTCGACCGCGCCTTCTACGAGCATCTGTTCGATGTGCGCCTCGCGCTCGAGCAGCGCGCCGTGGCGCTCGCCGCGCGACACCGTACGGCCGAGCATGTGCGCCTGATGAAATACTGGGTGCACCAGATGGATCTGGCGAGCGACCTGTTCGAGGCCCATGCGCTGGCTGCGCTCGAAGTGCATCGGCTCGTTGCCGAGGCCTCGGGCAATCCGCTTCTCCGTTCGGTCATCGGCGTCGTGGAACTCTGCCTCGCCCTCGGCGCGCAGGCCGGGACGGACGAGGAGAACCGCGCCGCCCGCCTCGCCGCCACGCAGGCACACGACCGACTCGTCGGCGCCATCGAATCCGCCGATGTCGATCGCGCCAGCTCGGTGATGGCGGAAATCGTCTCGGATGGTCTCGCGCATGCGCTGAAGCGATTGGGGTAGAGCCTGCGAAGCTTCAGTCGGGGCCCTCTCCTGCTTGCGGGACTTCGAGCCTATCCCGCAGGGAGCCAGCGTGCCGGGGGCGCGACAGCAGGCGACGAAGGTGCCCGAAGCCCGGGTGAGGGTTGCGCCTTGCGCTGAATTGCACAGCTAGCTCATGAGTTTAGCGCAAGTGGCACCCCCACCCAGCGCTACGCGCCACCCTCTCCTTCACGAGGGAGAGGGTGGCCCGACTGATGGGTCCGAGCCAGCCTTCTACATCCTACTTCCCTGCCATTCGGGCATAGCCCTCATGGCCTTCTCGGGGAAATCGCGCCACCGGCGCGATTTCTAATCCCTCGAAGTCCTCCGAACGTCGCATATCGGCGCCTTCGGCAGCGCCTTGACTCACCCCGCCTCCGAAGCCTAACGTTCAGATATTGGGACAGCTGTTCCATATTTGGAACGATCCACAAGAGATCGTCCGAGACGAGACTTGGGAGGTCAGCCATGCAGGATGCGGCACCCGTGCTGGAAGCGCGGCACATCAGGCGTCATTTCGGCGCCGTGGTGGCACTGGCAGACGCGTCGCTGAGCCTCTATCCACGCGAAGTCGTCGGTCTTGTCGGGGACAATGGCGCGGGCAAGTCGACGCTGCTGAAAATCCTCTCCGGCATCCTCGCCCCGTCTGGCGGCGATATCGTCATCGACGGCAAGACGATGGTGCTGCGCCGCGCGCAGGACGCCATGGATGCCGGCATCGAGACGGTCTACCAGGACCTCGCCCTGGTCGACACCATGTCGGCCTATCAGAATGTTTACCTCGGACGTGAAGAACTCTCGACCAACCCGTTGGCGCGGTTCTTCAATCTCGTGGATGATCGCAAGATGCGTGCCCGCGCCCGCGAAGTGCTCGACGCGCTGCAGGTCAAGGTACCCTCCATCAATGTCGCGGTGAAGGGCATGTCAGGCGGCCAGCGCCAATGCCTGGCTATCGCCCGCGCCCTGCTCTGGGGCCGCCGCATCGTCATTCTCGACGAGCCGACGGCGGCGCTCGGCGTCCGCGAGACCGGACAGGTGCTCGAGGTCATCCGCGACCTGCGCAAGCACGACGTCTCGGTGATCATCGTCAGCCACAACATGCAGCAGCTGATGAGCGTCGCCGACCGCATCACCGTGATGCGGCTCGGGCGATCCATCGCCACGCGCGTGGTGAAGGATACCGAAGTCAATGAAATCGTCGGGCTGATCACCGGGGCCATCCCCGGGGATTCGCCCGAGGCACTGGCACAGTCCGCCGCTCAATCGGCGGCCTGACACGCGGTCCGGCGGGGAGGGAGAACCTGCCGGATCGCGTTCTTTTCGACAAATGCTCAGGGAGAAGCACTCAATGTTCGAAACTCGTACCACCCGCGCGCTCGCCGTCATGGCAATCGCCGTTCCGACAATGCTCGGCCTCACGAGCCTTGCCACCGCCCAGGACAAGTTCAAGCTCGGCATGATGGTGGGTGGCAACACCTGCTGCGAGTGGA
>CAYPYV010000097.1:0-12181 GCA_964414845.1 uncultured Devosia sp.
TGATCTTCTACCTGGCGGCCCTGCAGAATATCGATCGCTCGATCTATGAGGCGGCCAAGATCGATGGCGTACCGGCCTGGGCGCGGTTCACGCAGATCACGGTGCCCATGTTGAAGCCGGTGATCCTGTTCACTTCGGTTACCTCGACGATCGGTACGCTCCAGCTTTTCGACGAAGTGTTCAACATCACCGAAGGCGGACCGGCCAACGCGACGATGACTTTGTCGCTCTACATCTACAACCTCACGTTCCGCTTCATGCCAAGTTTCGGCTACGCATCGACCGTCTCCTATGTGATCGTGGTGGGTGTGGCGATCCTCAGCTTCGTTCAGTTCTTCCTCGCTCGCGAAAGGAGCCGGGCATGATCGCTCGCATCTTCACGCGCGGGTCGCTGTACGCACTCTTGACGCTCGTCGCGTTCGTCTCGGTCTTCCCGTTTTACTGGATGATCGTCGGAGCAACGAATACGTCCCCGGACGTCATTCGCGGAAAGCCGACTTTCGGCACGGCGCTCTTCGACAACATCGCGTACTTCTTCAACCTGTTCGACGTGCCGCGCGTGTTGCTCAACACGACAGTCATCGCCGTGGTCGGTACGGTGCTGACCCTCGCGGTCTCGTCGCTCGCCGGCTACGGCTTCGAGATGTTCCGCTCGAAGTTCCGCGACAGGCTCTTCGGCCTGATGCTGACCATGCTGTCGATCCCGTTCTCGGCTCTGATGATTCCGCTGTTCATCATGATGTCGCAGGCCGGACTGATGAACACGTTTGCCGGTATCATTCTTCCCGGCATCGCTTCGATCTTCATCATCTTCTATTTCCGACAGGCGACAAAGGCATTCCCGAGCGAGCTTCGGGATGCCGCCAAGATCGACGGTCTCAAGGAATGGCAGATATTCCTCTATGTCTACCTCCCGGTGATGCGCTCGACTTATGCGGCTGCCACGATCATCGTGTTCATGGCCAACTGGAATAACTACCTTTGGCCTCTCATCATCCTGCAATCGAACGAGAACAAGGTGATCACGCTGATCATCTCGTCGATGCGGTCGGGATATAACCCGAACTTCGGTGCGGTGATGGTTGCCGTGGTGCTTGCCACGCTGCCGACCCTCTTCATCTTCTTTGCCTTGCAGCGTCGCTTCGTCGAAGGCCTGCTCGGTTCGGTCAAATAAGGTTGCCCATGCGTTCGCTCGTGCCATTCACACATGGCTGGCTGTTCAATGCCGACTTCAATTCTGCCACTATAGCCGACGGCACGGCAGCGGGGACAAATGTGACTCTGCCGCATAGTGCGGTGGAACTGCCGTTCGCCTATTTCGACGAGAGTGCGTACTGGAAGACTTTCCTCTACCGGAAGAGCTTTGAGGCTGACGCCGCGTGGGCTGCAAAGGAAGTGTCGCTGGTGTTCGACGGCGCGATGGCTAACGCCAAAGTGTACCTGAACGGCACCGAGATTGCTGCACACCAGGACGGCTATACGCCTTTTGAGGTTCGGCTGACGGGCAGGCTTCGGTCGGGCACCAACCTGCTCGCGGTGGTGATCGACGGCAGCGAGAACCCGCAGATTCCGCCGTTTGGCGGGCAGATCGACTACCTGACCTATGCCGGCATTTATCGAGAAGTGTGGCTCAAGGTTACGGACCCGGTGTCGATCGGCAATGTGAAGATCGAGACACCCGACGCGCTCGCTGCCGAAAAGTCCGTTGCGGTGCGTGTGTACCTGAGCAATCCAGCTTCCGTGAAGGTGGCTGGTACGGTTGTGGCGACCATCCGGGATGCGGCGGGCTCTGTAGTCGCGCGTGCCGAGCAGGCAGCCACGGGCAGCGAGGTTCAAGTCGGCTTTTCCGGCCTCAAGGGGCTGAGCCTGTGGGAGCCGAACGCCCCAGCGCTCTATACACTGGAGGTTGGCTTCGGTGACGACAAGGTCACGGAGCGGTTCGGCTTCCGAACGGCCGAGTTCACGCCGGAGGGCTTCAAGCTCAACGGCAAGCCGCTCAAGATACGCGGTCTCAACCGTCACCAGTCCTACCCCTATGTCGGCTACGCCATGGGGCAGTCGGCGCAGGAGCAGGACGCCGAAATCCTGAAACACAAGCTGCACGTCAATCTCGTGCGCACATCGCACTATCCGCAGTCGAAGCACTTCCTCAACCGCTGCGACGAGCTGGGCCTCCTGGTGTTCGAAGAGATTCCCGGCTGGCAGCACATTGGCGGCGCCGAGTGGAAGGCCCAGGCAGTGGACAATGTGCGTGCGATGATCACGCGCGACTGGAACCACCCCTCCATTATCCTGTGGGGCGTGCGTATCAACGAGAGTCAGGACGACCACGACTTCTACGCCGAGACTAACCGCGTCGCGCATGAGCTCGACAAGACCCGTCAAACGGGCGGTGTCCGCTACATTACCGACAGCGAGTTGCTCGAAGACGTCTACACGATGAACGACTTCATCCTCGGAAACGAGGAACTGGGGGGCAACCGTCCGCGCACGGCGCTCCGACCGCAGCAGGAAGTCACCGGCAAGACGCACAACGTGCCCTATATGATCACGGAGTTCGGTGGGCACATGTACCCCACGAAGATCTATGATCAAGAGCAGCGACAGGCCGAGCATGTGCGGCGGCACCTCGAAGTGCTGAACGCGGCCTATGGCGACCCATCCATTTCTGGCGCGATCGGCTGGTGTGCGTTCGACTACAACACGCACAAGGACTTTGGTTCGGGGGACCGCATCTGCCACCATGGCGTGATGGACATGTTCCGCGAGCCCAAGTTCGCTGCCTATGCCTATGCCAGCCAGTGTGAGCCGGAAGAGGAAGTCATCCTCGAGCCCGTGACGTTCTGGGCACGCGGCGAGCGCAATATCGGTGGTGTGCTTCCACTGATTATCCTCACCAATTGCGACGAGGTGGAACTGCAGTATGGCAACCATCCGCCGAAGCGGGTGGGGCCGGACCGCGAGGCCTTTCCGCACCTGCCGCATCCGCCGGTCATCGTTGACCGCCGGCATTTCAGCGCCGAAGAGCTCGGTCTCTGGGGCATGCGCTGGGAAGCAGCGAAGATTACCGGGTATCGCAACGGCAAGGCGGTGAAGACCGTCAGCTATGCCGATGACCCGGTGCCGACCAAGCTCGACGTGGTGGCTGACAAAACCAAGCTTGTGGCCGGCAAGAAGGACAGTGTTCGCGTCATGGTCCGCGTGCTGGACCAGACGGGGCACAAGTTGCCGTTCCTTTTCGATCCTGTGACGATTTCGGTCGAAGGTCCGGCACGACTTCTCGGGCCAGCGACAGTGCCGCTCAGGGCGGGTGCGACGGGTTTCTGGATCGAGACCACAGGCGGGACCGGCACGATCAAGGCGAGTGTAGGACTCGAAAGACTGGGCAGCGCGACGCTGACCTTTTCGGCAAACTGACGGGAGAGGGCGATGAGCGGTTTGAAGCTGCGCGGGGTTCGGAAATCCTACGGCAATGTCGAGGTGCTGAAGGGCATCGACCTCGATATCGACAGCAAGGAATTCGTGGTGTTTGTCGGCCCCTCGGGCTGCGGCAAATCCACCCTCTTGCGAATGATCGCCGGTCTTGAGGACATTACTGCCGGCGACATCGATATTGGCGGCCAGCGGGTCAACGATGTCGACCCCTCGAAGCGCGGCATCGCAATGGTGTTCCAGTCCTATGCGCTCTATCCGCACATGACGGTGCGGGAGAACATGGGCTTTGCACTCAAGTTCGCTGGCGTCTCCAAGCCCGAGATCGAGAAGCAGGTGCAGGAGGCGGCGAAGATTCTCGAACTGCAGCCGCTGCTGGAGCGCCGGCCCAAGGAGCTGTCTGGTGGACAGCGCCAGCGGGTTGCCATCGGCCGCGCCATTGTTCGGCACCCAGAGGTGTTCCTGTTCGACGAACCGCTCAGCAATCTCGATGCGGAACTGCGCGTCCACATGCGAATCGAGATCGCCAAGCTGCACAAGGAACTGCAGACCACGATCATCTATGTGACGCACGACCAGGTCGAAGCGATGACCCTGGCCGACAAGATCGTTGTGCTCAAGGCCGGAGAGATTGCCCAGGTCGGTACGCCGCTGCAGCTCTACGATGACCCGGACAATCTGTTCGTGGCGGGCTTCATCGGCTCGCCGAAGATGAACTTCATCAACGGCGTACTTGCCGACGGGCGCGTCAGCCTGCCGGAATACGGCAATATCAGCTTCCCCGCCTCGGTGGCTTCCAGTGGCCAGCGCAAGGTGACCATAGGCATTCGACCCGACGCGTTCGGAGCGAATGGCTCCGAAGAGCTGCCGGTCAAGGTCGAGATCGTCGAGCACCTGGGCAGCGAGACCTACGCCTATGGCCGATCCGGTGCTGGCGAATTGCTGACCATTGCCACCGGCAATGACCGGCAGGTGAAGCCGGGCGACGATTTCGTGGCACGGTTCAACCCCAGTTCGCTGCTGCTCTTCGGGGAAGACGGCAAGCGCGTCCGCTGATCCGGGCTGGCACGCCCTTTCGGCTCTGACGACGTCTCGCGGCCGACCCGTCATCGACCGATGGGTTGGCGCCAATATCGGGCTCTCTGACGCCGGTATGCCGGCCTCGATGATGTGGGATTGCAAGGCGGGGATCTGCCAAGTCCGTGTCGGAAAGGTGCTGTTGCCGGTCGGCATTGTGCCGAGCCTCTCGATCGCCGCGGCCGCCATCGACATGTTCAGAACTGAGGTTCAGCCTGTGCCGGTGAGAAGCCGTACCGCCTGCGGCGCAGGGGGCTCGAGTGGTGGCGTTTCGGCCTCGCTCGGATAGCGCTTGGCGAGACGCTCGATGAGCTGCGCCTCGGTCATCGCCTTGGCAAAGAGCCAGCCCTGCGCCAGGGACACGCCACGGGCGACGAGGGCAGCGCGCTGCTCCTGCGTCTCGACACCCTCCGCAATGATCTCGAGCCGCCGGGTCCGGGCGATGTCGATGATATAGTCGATGACCTGCCCACCGAAATTGGTGCGGGCGAGCCCGGCAACGAAGGCCCGGTCGATCTTGAGATAGTCTAGGCTCAGCTTCTCGAGATAGGCCAGGTTGGAATAGCCGACGCCGAAGTCGTCAATTCCGACCTGGAAGCCCGCTGCCCGCAAGGTCGCTATGCTCTCGAGTTCGGTATCGAGCTTGACCTCGATGCGCTCGGTGACCTCGAGGTGGATCGCGGAAGGCGGTACGCTGTACTGGGCGCATAGCTCGATCAGCCCCGGCGCGAAATCCGGCGCGACAAGATCAGTCGAAGTGACGTTGATACTGAGGAAGAAGTGCGGTCGCACCGCCACGGTGGGCCCGAGCCCGACAAGGGCTGACTTGACCACAGCGTCGGTCAACTGCCGAATGAGCCCGTGCTGTTCGGCGATGGGCACGAAGATATCGGGCGAGATCAGCTCGCCATTCGGCCGACGCCAACGCCCGAGGACTTCCGCCCCAACCCATTCGCCGGTGCGCATGTCGACGATTGGCTGGTAGACCGTGGTGATTTCGCCGCGCTTGAGCGCCGTGCGGAACAGTGCCGGCAGCGAACCGCGCGATGCGAGAGCCCTTCGGGTCAGAAACAGCGCGGCGAGGCCGCCTAGCAGCCCAATTGGGACCAGCAGGGCCGAGAGCTCCCAGAACTGGGCGGTCTGCGCGGCGAGCGGGATGGCGGCATAGGCGAAATGATCCCATCGCTCGGAGCGGGCCCAGGTGACGATATGGTCCGAGTTGACGAAGGTGCCGGTGTTCTTGCGCGGATCGAGCGGGATGTGGTGCCAGTCGAAGGTGGTGGCACCTCTGGAGAGGATGGTGTCGCGCGTCGAGTCCGAAACGAGTCCTTCGGGTTGTGTCGTGTCGGTACGATCGAACGAGAAGAGCAAGTCGGGGTGTACGAGCGCTGTATAGCCTTCGGGGTTCGAGATCAGCAGCAGCGGCGAGCGGCGGGCCTCTGCGAGCGTGCGGCCCCGGCGGAAGGCCGTGCCGGAGGCACTGGTGAAATCGGGCAGCCCGACATGGGTGGGGACGCTGCCGAGCGACGAACACTGCAATGCGTTGCGGGTGAGGTAGCCCACCCCTTGCAAGAGGCCGGAACTGAGATCCACGCTGCGCATGAAATCAACAGCCGCCGTCGAGCAGGCTTGCGACGGGGCATAGACGTGCATGCTCTTGAAGGCGTCGTTGATCTGTTCGGTGATCTGGCCGGCACGGTCGAGCGCCACTTCGGCGAGCACGGTGGTGCGCTGTGTCTGATCGTGCCAGCTGAGTTGATATGCGGCGGCGAAAGCAAAGAGCAACGGCGTCGCGATAGACGCGAGGGCCGCCAGCCGGTTCACCAAACGATCGACGCGCACAAACCGCTCCTTGAGACGCCAGTTTACGTGACTTGTCGTTAACGAGGGCTTCCCTAAAGCCTCAGTGCTTCCCCCAAAAGCAGCAAATTGCGTCCAGTTTTTCCAAACCATGCGCGATTGACTGGCGCTTGACTTATAGCACACTTCAACGACAGGGGGATAGGAGCTCTGCAACATGGGGTGGCCGTGAAGCAACTATATGCGCGCTTCGGCGTCGGCCCCGCAGCGGACCGCGACACGCCCCAGGGGCGAGGACTGAACGCCGTGTTTCTCAGCGAAGGCAGTCGGCAACCGCCAGTATAGCTCGGACTCGCATGCGCAACGGCAGTTGGATGTCGGCCCCAGGCTTCGGCAGATCAATGGGACGATGCCCTGAACTTGTCGTCCATGGACGTGCCGACCATAATCCAAACGGAAACACGCAAGGAAAGGCGTCCGACAGATAGCTTCGGGCAGGCGAATACGCCCGCCAGCCAATTGGCCTCGGGGTGGCGCGGTGCCTCTCGGAGCGGGAGGCGATGGAAGCGGGCCGGCGAGGCGTTTGCCCCGACGCGGTTAGTCCGCAAATGTGTATGAGGCTCGCGCCTCGCCGGCCGACCAGGATTTTTGGCCTGACCCATCATCGTGCACCCGACGCATCGGACTGCCTTCGATCACCGTGACCGGGTTACCCCGGACGCGAGAGTTCTTGGACAGCGGGGCCCCGAAGGGCGCCATGCCGTATGACAGCGGCCCGGAAGGGGACGACTCCCCATCCGCCCAATCTCTCCCCGCCGAACCGTTCGTCGCGACCCCGCTTCCTGCACGGTGAGATGGCGGGGAGTATACGCCGGGTTTTGGGTGCGGGGATTGATTTGTTCCGTGCTGTCCATACGTCGGTCGAGACTGTCGCAAGGATGGCCCGGTGCCGGGACTGGCGCGTTCCGGCAAAAGACCACTGGGCGCCCGGTTGCCCGGACGCCCAGTGCGCGAGTGATGAACGTGGTGGCCGGATCAGAAGATCTTGCCGCTCAGCTTGACGCCAACCGCATTGCTGGTGGTCGTTTCGCCAAAGGCGCCATCGTAGTAGACGCGAAGTGTGGCGTTATCGGCATTGATGACATCCACGCCAGTCGAAAGCTTGAGCACCGCGTTATCCATGTCGGAGGTGACGGTGTAGGTATCGCCCGAGCCTGCGAGACGCGCCGTCGCTTCGATGTCGTTGCCGGTGCTCAGGGCAGCGCCAATGCGGAAGTAGCCGCGAGCCAGCATATCTTCCTTGAGATCGACCTCGCCACCCAGTTCGAGGGCAGGAGTGATGGTCGCGATGAAGTGCGAGCTCGCCTCGATGGTCTGCGCCGAGACGCCGCCTTCTTCCTCGTACCCGCCAATGTTGAGTTGGGTCAGGTCGAGATCGAAGATCGGCTTGGCATAGACGGCGCCGTATTCGAAGGCGTAGGCGGCGCTGAGGCGGCCGGACACATAGCTGGAACTACCCGAGCCGGTGATGATCTCGTCAAGCCCGCCGAAATCAACGGTGCGGGTGCTGTCGGTCGTGCCGAAGCCGGCCGTAACGGCGCCGCCGAGAATGACACCTTCGCGTTCATACTTCAGCACCGCGCCGACTTCGCCACTGGAGCTGTCGGAGCTGGCTTGAGCTTCGGTTTCGGCGCTGGCCGTTGTATAGCCGACGGCAACGCCGAAGCGGAGATCGTCACCCACTGCCCACTGCGATCCGGCAGCGACATTGCCCCAGCTCTGCGTGTAGCCTACGGCCTCGTCGGTTGCATCACGCTGCAACTTACCACCCGAAACGCTGACCCAAGAGCATTCGCCCTCGGCCGTGATCCGGTATGCGCCATCCTGGACCTTGCAGCTGAAAAGCTTGTTGGTGAAGATCGCGTTGGCGGTGATCTGCGCGGCGGCATTATCCGCGACAATCTCGGGAGACAGCTCCTCGAGCGCTTCCTGATACTCCTCCTCGGTGGTGAGGTTGGCGAGCGCAGCAAGGATGGGCTCAATGGCGGTATTGCCGTCGAGATAGGCCTGGTTCAGCGCTTCGCCGACGTCGTTGCCATTGCCTTCTGCAAACTCGGGCGAGAAGTCATAGCCGTTGATGTCGATGACCACGTCAGTGTCGTTGACGTAGAGAATGTTGGCATCGACGATGAGGTTGGCGAGCGTGAGATTGCGCTCATCGAGCCACCAGGAACTGAGTACCGTCACTTCGGTCGGCACCAGCGCGGTAATGAAGTTGAGCTGAACCTTCCCATCGAGTTCAGCATTGCCATCTACCTGCAGGTGGTCGGCGTCAGTGCCGTCCACGTCGACGAGCAGGACGCCATCCTCGCCCTGGATGTAGCGCGACTGCAGGTAGGCTTCCTCGATCTCGTCCGAGCCACCCGGCGAGAGGGTGCCACTGTTGTGGAACACGCCATCGGTGAAGGTGGTCAGGCTCGTGATGTTATAGACGCCGCCCACTTCGTTGTAGAAGTCGGGAACGCCGCTGTTGAACTCGATGGCGCCGCTGATGGTGCCGTAGTTGTGCACGGTGGTGCCGTTGTAGCCCTTGGTCTGCAGGGCGAGACCGGGCCCCCCGGTGATGGTGCCGTAGTTTGTGAGGGTCGAGCCGCCGATGGCATCGAGCAGGATATCGGCGACGTTGTTATTCTCAACTACCGCATCCTCGCCGATCGTGACATTGGCAGTGGTGGTGCGAGCAATTGCCTGGATGCCGTAGGATCCGCCAAGAGCGCTGCCACCAGTATGGGTGACAGTGACGGACTCGCTGTCGGATTCGCCATAAATAGCCGCGTTGTTCCAGCTGAAGACGTCGCCACTATTCTCGATGATGACGGTGGCATCATCCACATCGCCGGTCGCGGACGCGTAAATGCCGCCGATATTGCCGTTGATGGAGCCCTCGTTGTGGATGGTGACGCCGCCTTCGGTGGCGTAGGCGTAGATGCCGTAGCCGGATTCGCTCTTGACGGTGCCGTACTGGTTCACGGTTGCACGCGAGAGCGGCGCCGTGGTGTTCGACACGACGCGGATGCCGTCCTTGCCGGTGCCCTGCGAGTGGACGGTTCCGTGGTTGTTGACGGTCACGCTGCTGACCGTCGAGCTGGCATCGATACCGTGACCGGAATAGCTGGTGATCGTGCCGGACTGGTAGTCGACCTCGACCACCGACGTACCGTTGGCGCCCTCGGCCCGGGCATAGATGCCCGACTCCTTGGACGTGATGTTCCCCGAAGCGTCGACGCTCACGCCATTGCGGGTGGCGCGGGCGAAGATGCCGTAGGAGTCATAGGAGATGATGTTGCCATTCTGAGTCACGTCAACGACAGCGCCGACTGCATCGCCATAGCCGAGAGCATAGATGCCTTCGGTCTTTGCGGTGATGTTGCCAGTATTGTCGACGGTAACCGAGCCCGAGACAGATTCAGCGTGGATGCCACGCTGGGTGTAGGCTGTGATATTGCCGTCGTTTGTGACGGATGTGCTCGAGTTCGACGACCCCTGCGACAGGGCGTAGATGCCGGTGGTGCGGGCGATGATGACGCCCGTGCTGTCAATTGTCACCGACTTGAAGGTGGATTTGGCGTTTATGCCGCCGCCTTGGTCGGACTGGATATTGGCCTCATTGGTCACACTCACGGATGCATCGGCATAGTCGCCGAGGCTGTGGGCCAGAATGCCGTCATAGTAGGACGTGATGGTTCCGTAGTTCTGCACAGTCGTGGTGTGGAAGTTGGACACGGCGTTGATGCCGTAGCCGAGGTCGGAATTGATGGTGCCCCAATTGTCGACCGTGACATCGCCAGCCCATTCGCTTTCTTCGTAGATGAAATTCGTATTGGCATCGAAGCCGGCGGTTGAACCCTCGGCCGTGATGCCATCGCCACGGGACTGGATGCTGGCCGAGTTGCTGATGTCGACATTGCCGACCTGCGCAATGGCATCGATACCCTTGCCGTTTGTCGAGGTGATGCTGCCGCCATTGACCGTGACGGTCACATCCTTGAGATTGCCGTAAGCTGTGGCATTGATGCCATCGCCGTTGGCGAGAAGAACCCCCTGGTAGGTGATATCGACCGCACCCGAGGCCAAGGCATCGATACCCTGCCCGTTGGCCGAAGTGATGCTGGCAACGATATCTGCGTCGATGCCACCATTGACGCCGTAGCTGTTGAGCTCGACTGCATCGGTCTTGCCGGAGATGGTGGAGCCGGCAAGTACATCAAGTTCGACCAAGCCTGAAGCGTGGCCATATATGGCAGTACCATCCTTTGACGTGAAGCTGCCCTGAAGGGTCAGATCTGCCTTGCCGCCGATAGAGTTGGCGGTGACGGCGGTGGTGTCGGTCTCGGACTGGGCGGTGATCGAGGCGCCATCGGTCAGGCTGATGGTCACGTTGCCCGAGGCGTTTCCGTAGACGCCATGGCCATTGTCTGAATCGACGAAAAGGTCGGTTGCCGTGATCTCGACATTGCCGCCATAGGAGTTTGCGTAGATGCCATCGTCATTTGAATCGACGGTCGAGCCATCGGTCATGTTGACGGTGACGTTGCCTGCACCATTGGCATTGACACCCTTGCCCTCACGCGAGAGCAAGTCGCCCGTGACAGTGACCAACACCTCGTCGCCCACGCCATAAGAATTGGCGTAGATTGCGTCATCAAGGGCATCGATGTCGCTGCCTATCTTGTTGCCAGTGAACGTAACGGTGACCGGGCCGTCAGCGTTGGCATGAATGCCATCTTCGCTGCGGGAGAAGATGCTACCGGTGGCATCGACTTGGACGCTCGTTCCATCGCCATAGCTGTTGACGTAGATGCCATCGCCCAGCGCATCGATGTCCCCCTCGAACGTCGCGCTGACATTTCCCGCAGCGGTCGCCGAGATACCCTCTTGCTCCCAAGAGGTGAGGTCGCCCGTGTGGTCGATGGTAATGGCACCACCGGCATCGAGATCTATAGCTGCCTTGGTCGAGGCAAAATTTCCGGTAGAGGTGAGGCCGAAATCGCCGGTGGTGGTGCCGAACACCGCCGATTCATCATCAGATTGCACGCTGGCATCGATGCCGATGGTGAAATCGGTGTCGACCCCGGTGCCCTCGAAATAGAAGCCGTATGACCCGATGCCGGTGACATGCACATCGCCATCGTCATAGGTGTAGGTGAAATCGCCTATCGAAACCGTCGAGAGGTAGGTCGATGTATCGACGGCCAGAGCGGGAGAGGCGATGCCAAGGGCCGCCAATGCTACTGTGCCATAGAGCATCGCGCGCTCGTGCCGGCCACGGACAGCGGGGCGGCCGGACACGATCCGACCTTTGGAACCGGCGGACCGGTTAGCAGTACTATTGACCATGGCTTTCCCCCGGGACGATGTCTTTGGTGTCTTGGATGTGCTGTATGCGTTCGGCAAACTGATGCCAGTCGGATGTGGCAGGCGGTCTATTGGGTGCGTCATCTGGATCCGCTCTCCGATCCTGTGGCGACAGAAGGAGTAGGCAGCCGGGCCGGGTCCATCATCGGCTCCGCCAGTCCCAGATCGGCTGGCGTGAGCGAGGTGGCGGGCGCCTTGGCAGAACTTGCCGTGCCGTTGTTTACCGGCGTCAGGCCAACGAGCAGTGCCACGAGAACCGCAGCAACGCGCGGCAACGGGCGAACCGCTGCGCGCAGGAGCATGACCAGCAGACGGCAGAGATGCTTTCCGAAGGCCAGTGCGCCCATTGCAATGTCTGAGATGCAGTGCCGCCAGCCAATGAAGCGGTGCATGCCGTAGCCATAGAGCAGCAGGTTGGCGCCGGGCAGCACTATGCCAATCCAGTCGCCAGCCAATG
>CAYPYV010000098.1:0-3887 GCA_964414845.1 uncultured Devosia sp.
GGGCGTGCATTTTCTCCGCCTGAATTCGCCGTGCCGACCGTTCCATCTGCAATGGTGCCTTCGGCGCCGTTTCGGATCACGCAGGGCTATTCGCCCGGCACGCGAGGCGGATATGAGTGTTTCTTCGGTCTCTGGCAGTACATCGAGCTATACGAGCAGTTCTTCGAGCAGCTCGTCGTCGAGTTCCATTTCGGGCATGAGCCAGGACGACTTCCTGTCGCTGCTGATTTCCCAGCTGCAGAACCAGAATCCGCTCGAGCCAACCAGTACGGACAAGGTTCTCGACCAGATGCTCTCCTATGCGAGCTATTCGCAGCAGGAGAGCATGAGCACAGCGCTCGACAGTATCAGCAGCACGCTGTCGAGCATCGCCAGCGCCCTCGACATCACCGTCTGAGGGGCCTGCGCCATGAGTCTCTCATCCGCCATCAGCGCTTCCGTATCGGCCCTCAATGTCCAGAGCTCGGCCCTTGCCACCGTCGCCAATAATCTCGCGAACAGCTCGACCGTGGGCTACAAGGCGGCGGAATCGCTGTTCTCGAGCCTGTTGACCAGTTCGGTCGGGGCCGCGACCACCGGCGGCGTTACCGTCGCCACGCAGAACAATGTCAGCCTGCAGGGCCTGCTCGCCACCTCGACGGTCGATACCTACATGGCCATCGACGGCAAAGGCATGTTCGTCGTCACCGCCGACCCGGACAGCAACGAGCTCTCCTATACGCGCAACGGGCAGTTCACCATCGATACCGACGGGTACCTGACCTATAACGGCTACTACCTGCAGGGCTGGGCCACCGATTCCGACGGTACCGTGGTCAGCGGCACCAATTCGAGCACGATGACCGCCATCGATACGGATGCGGTCGCCTCTCCGGCGCAGGCCACGTCGGCCATCGCGATGGAAGCGAACCTGCCCGCCGAAGCCGCGGTGGGCGACAGTTTCACCAGCACGTTCGAGGTGTTCGACTCGCTCGGCACCGCCGGCATCATGTCGGTGACCTGGACGAAGACGGCGGAGAACAGCTGGACCGCCAGCTTTTCCGACCCGACGCTCTCATCCGACGAGACGCAGACCATCGGCACGGTGTCGAGCGACGAAATCACCCTCACCTTCAACGATGACGGCACACTCGCGTCCACCGATCCGTCGCCGCCGGCGCTGAGCATTACCGGCTGGACCACGGGCGCTGGCGATAGCGACATCTCGCTCGACCTCGGCACCGCCGGCGGCACCGATGGCATGACACAATACTCCACCGGGGCGGCAAGCCTGTCGGTCAGCCTCGAAACCGAGCAGGACGGCGTCGCCTATGGCACGCTGTCCGGCATATCGGTCGGCGACGATGGCACGATCTTCGCCAGCTTCACCAATGGTTCGGAGCTCGCCATCTACAAGGTGGCCATCGCGACATTCAACAATGTCAACGGCCTCTCCTCGGGCAGCAACGGCATCTATACCGAGACTGCGGTGTCCGGGGCGCCGAGCCTGCACCTCTCCGGGGAAGCCGGCGCCGGCACGATCTATGGTGGCTATACCGAGTCGAGCACCACCGACACCAATCTCGAATTCTCCAGGATGATGGCGGCGCAGCAGGCCTATTCGGGCGCGGCGCAGGCCATGACCACGGCCAATTCGATGTTCGACACGCTGATGAACGCGGTGCGCTGATGGGCCGTCGTGTTTCGAAGCCGCCCCAGCCCGAGCCGCTGCTCATCGAAGCCCGCCGTCTCGGCATCGCCGTCCGCGCTGCCGGAAGGGCAGGGGGGCTCGCCGCGCTCGAAACCATGGCGGAAGACATGCGGGCGCTGCTCTCGGCGCTCCGGCTCCGGTCCGATGCCATCGCCCGAGAGCGGCAGTTCGCCCGTCTCCGTCGTCAGGCTTTCGCGGCCTATGGCCACCGTCCCCAGCCGAAACGAGGGTGAAAAATGTCCATGTCCCATGAGGCAAGTGCCAGAGATGCCATTCCGGTGGGCGACCTCATCGCACTCGTCGATGCGCTGACGCTGGTCGTGGGCGCGGAGAATACGGAGCTGGAACGCGGCACGCCCGCCTCGCTCAGTTCCACGCTCGCAGCCAAGGCCAGGCTCGGACTTGCGCTCGAGGCGCAGGTGAAGCGGGTGCGGGCGGGGGTGCCGCTCGATGATGGCAATGTGCCGGAGCGGCGGGCCGAACTGGGCGCGCGGAGTCGCCAGCTCGAAGCGCTGATGGACGAAAACCGCGCGCGGCTCAGGCAGGCGATGACCGCGACGCGGCTCCGCATCAACGCCGTGATGCGGGCGCTGCGCGAGCACGAAACCCGCGCTTCCGCCTATTCGAAGGATGGCGCCGCGCAGGCGCGTCCGGTGTGCGGCCCCCGCGGCCGCCTGGTCTAGGGGCGGGCCGATGTCCTTCGCCACCATCCGGTCCACGGCCTATAGCGCGCTCAGCGCCGCGCAGGTGCTGAGCCAGGTCGCGGCGTCGAACATCGCCAATGCCGACACCGAGGGCTATACGAAGAAGAGCGCCGAGACGCGTTCGGTGGTGCTCGGGGGTACCGGCTCCGGGGTCTCGCTGGGCAACGTCACGAGCGGCATCACCAAGTATCTCGTGGCAGCGCTGGTGGCGGCCCGCACCGAAGCCGGTACCGCAGATGCCAATGCCGACTATATGGATCGGCTGCAGCAGGCGCTCGGCTCGACCTCCGGCAGCGACGATACAGGGACTTCCATCGCGCAGGGTCTCGCCGATCTCGAAACGGCGCTGAGCGACCTGCTCGACGATCCGACATCCGACACGCTCAAGGCGCAGTTCGTCGCTGCGCTCGATGGTGTGGCGAGCGATATCACCAGCCTGTCGCAATCCGTGCAGTCGCTTCGCGGCGATGCCGATAGCGAGATCGCCGACAGTGTCGCGGCGGTGAACACCGCGCTCACCACCATTGCCGATCTCAACGCGCAAATCCTCACGGCACGCACGCAGGGCCATGCGACCGCCGATCTCGAGGACAAACGCAATACCGCGCTCGCGGAGGTGGCCACCTATATCGATATCCGCGCCGCGACGAACGCCAATGGCGGCATGTCGGTGTCGCTGAGCGACGGCACGCTGCTGGTCGGCACCGAGGCGCATCTGCTCAGCTTTTCCGATGCCGGCACCGCCACAGCCGACACGATCTACGGGACCATCAGCGTCGGCGGCAAGGCGATCTCTCCCGAGGCGGGCAAGATCGGTGCGTTGCTGACGCTGCGCGACGAGGCGCTGCCCGAAGTTCAGGAGAGCCTCGATGCGCTCGCGGCCGGGCTGATCGATGCGCTGAATGCCGCCTATGAGGATGCCGGAGGCACCACGCTGCTGACCGGCACGGATGCGACCGATATCGCGGTGTCGGATGCTCTTGTCGAGACGCCGTCGGACCTTTCGGTCAGTTCGGTCAGCGACGTGCAGGGCCTGCTCGATGCGCTGACCGGGGGCTATGCTTTCGCGGCAGCCGGCGGGCTTGCCGCCGGCACGCGCAGCTTCGCCGACTATGCCACTGCCATTGTTGGCAAGGTCGCGACCGATGCCGCGAGCGCTGAAAGCCAGGCCGGCACGGCCGATGCTGCGCTTTCGGCCGCCGAGGATGCGATCAGCTCCGCTACCGGCGTCAATGTCGACGAGGAAACGGCCCGGCTCTCCGAACTCGAACAGTATTATTCGGTGGCGGCGCAGATCATCACCACGCTCAACGCCATGTTCGATGCGCTGCTGACGGCCGCGAAATCGGCATGACGGCCCGGGTTTCGACATTCGGCATCAACCAGCAGATGCTCGCCGCCTCGCTCAGGACGCAGGCGCGCATGGCCGAGATGCAATTGCAGGAGGCATCGGGGCTGGTATCGACCGACTATGGCGGGCTCGGCACCGATGC
>CAYPYV010000098.1:3987-11970 GCA_964414845.1 uncultured Devosia sp.
CTCGATAGCGAAAGCACCGCCTACTACCAGGGCGGCGGCAGCCTCTATGCCGCGCAGATCGGCGAAGGCGAGGTGCTGAGCTACGGCATCAATGCCGATGCCTCGGCCTTCGAGCAGGCACTGCGGGCGCTGGGCAGCGTCGCGTCGGCCGAAAGCGATCTCTCGGATATCGATGTGGCCGACGTGCTCGACCTGGTCATTTCCGCCGTCGATGCCATCGGCGGGCTGCAGGGCGCGACCTCCGTCGCTGCCACGCGGCTCGAACGGGCCAGCGCCAGCCAGGCGGAGCTCTCGGCGGCGCTCGAGACCGAAATCGCAGATATCAACGGCGTCGATGTCACCGCGGTCACCGCGTCGCTTACGGCCTATGAGACGCAGCTCCAGGCCTCCTATGCCGCGCTTGCCAAGGTGCAATCCCTCTCGCTTCTCGATTACCTCAGGTAGGTTCATGTACCTCAAGCTGACGCTCAAGCCTGGCGAACCCGTGCATGTGGGCCGCGCGCGCATCTCGGTGCTGTCGAGCGGCACCGCACAGCTGCTGATCGAGGGGCACATGCCCATCCTCCGCCACGGGCTCTATCTCGAACCCGAGGCGCAGGAAACCGAACTCGACCGCTTTGTCGGCTTCGTGCAGGAGGTCTATCTCGGCGAGGGCTTCGGGCAGCTGCTGCCCGCCTTCCTCCGCACCGCCATGGTGCTCGGTACACGACACCCGGATTTCGCCGATACCATCGCCGAAATCACCATCCTGTTGATGGGCGAGGAGCGGTTCGAGGCGGTTCGTCTCGCTCGCGAAATGCGGAGCCTCGCGCTTGGCGCGCATCCTGCAGCCCGCCTCGCAGGGTAACCGCCGAACCTGCCAACTGGTGTCATCTGTCGAGACTGCTGCTGAAACCCAGCGAAATTCTTTTCCTCGGACAGGGTGCGGCATTGGGGTGATCGCGCCACCAGAGGCTCCCGGAATGCTGACTCATCGTGCTGTTTTGCAGCGCTAATGCTTGACTCGACTGGGTTTCCAACCCACCGCTGCAGCCCCCACATGCCTGCGAAAGGGTGCGAAATTTCGGGCAAGATTATTCAGGTTGAACGGCGCGTTTCTGCATCCAGCGTGTCGACACGACGTCGATTTCGACGCTAGCGTCACCTCTCACGGACCGCCGCCTGGAGGGCCGGCCGAGCGAAATGGAGAGAACGCGATGCGTATGAACATCAAGGCGCTGTTGCTGGCGTCTGCTGTTGCGGTGCTGGGCTTTACGCAAGCCCAGGCCGAAGACCTGAACCTCTGGGTCCGCACCTCCTCGGGCGCGGTGCTGCAGAAGCTGGCCGACCAGTTCAATGCCTCCCACACGGACAAGGTGATCGTCACGCAGATCACCGCCGAGCAGATGGTGACCAAGCTTGGCGCCTCTATCGCCGCCGGCGCCCCGCCCGACGGCGCGGTGCTCGACCTCATCTATGTGCCGACCTTCGCGGCGACCGACAGCCTCGAGGACATGACGGCCTTCATCGACAGCCTGCCCTATGCGGCCGCGCTCAGCCCCTCGCATATCCGCCTCGGCACCTATGAGGGCAAGAAATACGCCGTGCCCATGCTGCCCGACGCCTCGGCCATCGCGTACAACAAGGATCTGTTCGCCAAGGCCGGGCTCGATCCGGAAAAGGGTCCGGCCTCGCTCAAGGAGATCGTCGAGAGCGCCAGGAAGATCCGTGCGCTCGGTGACGACATCTACGGCTTCTTCTTCGTTGCGAGTTCGGGCAGCTGGCAGGTCTATACCTTTACCCCGCATGTCTGGGCCGCCGGCGCCGATGTCCTCTCCGAGGATGGCCGCACCGCCACCGTCGACACCCCGCAGATGCGTGAAGTGCTGTCGCTCTACAACCAGATGTGGAAGGACGGCTCCATCCACCCGACCTCGCGCTCGGGCAATGGCAGCGATGCCGTCGCAGCCTTCGCTTCGGGCAAGGTCGGCATCCTGATGACCGGCTCCTATATCGTGAACCTCCTCACCAGCCAGTATCCGGATGTGAATTTCGGCATGGTGCCGATCTCGGGTCCCGATGGCGGTCAGTCGAGCTTTGCCGGTGGCGACGAGCTGACCCTGATCAAGGGCATCTCGGAGAGCAAGAAGAAGGTCGCCGAGGACTTCATCAAGTTCTTCATGGACCCTGCCCAGCAGGTCTTCATCACGGCCGAGGCCGGCATGCCGCCGCGCACCGATGTCGCCGCCGAAGCCTATGCGAAGTTCGATCCGCGCAACCTCATCGCCTATGACACGCTGAAGGATGCGCGCACGCCCTACACCTATGCGTCCGACGAACTCTTCGTGTCGCGCACCGGGCCGTGGCTCAACATGCTGAACCGTGCGATCTTCGATGGCGATATCGAAGGCGCGGTGACCACGGCGCAGTCCGAGTTCACCAAGATTCTCGAACGCACCAATCCGGCGAAGTAAGTTTCGCCGCTGACCTCATCCACGTTTTCCTCCCAAGGAAAAGGGGCGGGACTTTCCTCTTGGTTCCGCCCCCGACTGCTCTCTCAAGCCCAATAGAGAGGCTGAACTTGCCCGCCAAAGCGCCCCGTTCCCAGCTGCCCGGCCTTGCCGCCGGGCTCGCCTATGAGGAAGACACGCCGCCGCGCCAGTGGCTGGGGCTCATGTTCATCGTGCCGAGCTTCATTCTCATCGGTATCTTCTTCCTCATCCCGCTGGGCATGACCTTGTGGATGAGCCTCCACAACTGGCCGCTGCTCGGCCGGATCAGCTTCATCGGGCTCGACAATTACGCCGAACTCCTCGCCGACCAGCAGCTCTGGAAATCCATCGGCTTCACGCTGCTCTATACCGTGCTCGTCACGGCGGCCCTGTTCCTCGTCAGCTTCCCCCTGGCGCTGCTCGTCGACAAGCCGCTCAGGGCCGCGGGTCTGTTTCGCACCATCTATTTCCTCCCCGTGGTGATCGGCTTCGGCGCTGCGTCCACGCTCTGGATCTGGCTCCTCAACCCAGATAGCGGCGTCTTCGCGCGGCTCATCACCGGGCTTGGGCTGATGGACCAGGCGCCGCGCCCGCTCGAGCAGTTCTGGCCGGCCATGGGGGTGATCATCCTCATGGTGGTGTGGAAGAGCGCCGGGTTCTCCATGGTCATCCTGCTCACCGGGCTGCAGGCGGTGCCGCAGGACGTGATCGAGGCAGCCAAGATCGATGGCGCTTCGGCCTTCAACCGCTTCCGGCGGATCACGCTGCCGCTCATGCGCAACTCGATCCTGCTGGTGCTGGTGCTCAACGTCACGTCGTCGATGCTGGCCTTCGACCAGTTCTTCATCATCACGCAGGGCGGGCCGCAGAACTCCACCATCTCGGCGGTGTTCTCCATCTTTCTTGCAAGCTTCACCTCCTACCGGCTCGGCTATGGCTCGGCGCTTTCCCTTGTCCTGCTCGTCGTGCTCGTCGCGATCAGCTCGCTGCAGCTGATGTTCCTCCGCAAGCGCGAGGAGGAAAGCTGATGGAGGCAACCACGCTTCACCGCGAGCCGACGAGTTTCGGCCGCACACTGCTGTGGATCACCTGGATCCTCTGCGCGGTCTTCTTTCTGGCGCCGATGGTCTGGTCCATCGCCAACAGCTTCAAGCCCGCCGCCGAGGCATTGCGCGACCCCTTGAGCCTGTTCTCCCAGCGCTTCAGCCTCGAGAACTACCAGCGGCTCGAAAATGTCGGTGCCGGCTGGTATGTCTATGCCGGCAATTCGGTGCTGATCGCGCTCGGCACGGTACTGCTGACCGTGGGGGTCGCCGTGCCCGCCGGCTATGGCTTCTCGAAATTCCGCTTCCCCGGACAGAGCCTGCTCTTCGTCATCACCATGGCGACGCTGATGATCCCGTTCCAGTCGATCCTCACGCCGCTGTTCCTCGTTCTCAAATTCCTCAAGCTGCAGAACAGCCTGCTCGGCCTCGTGCTCATCTACACGACGTTCCAGCTGCCCTTTTCGATCTTCATGATGCGCAACGCCTTCGACGCGGTGCCCAAGGCGCTGATCGAGGCCGCCCGCATCGATGGCGCCAGCCAGTGGACCATCCTCCGCCGCATCATGGTGCCGATCGCACTGCCGGGCGTGGCGACAGTCGCGCTGTTCGCGTTCCTCAACTCGTGGAACGAGTTCCTCGCGGCGCTGATCTTCCTCTCCGACCAGCAGAAATTCACGCTCCCCATCATGCTGGTGAATGTGTCGTCGGGCATTTACGGCATCATCGACTGGGGCGCGCTGCAGGCCGGCGTCACCCTCACCATGAGTCCCTGCCTCGTCCTCTTCCTCCTCCTGCAGCGCTATTATGTGCGCGGGCTCACCGCCGGCGCGGTGAAATGAACCAATGGGCCACTCGTCAATGACCGATCTCTCGAACCCACCCCGCCTCGATCGCTTCGTGCCGGTCGACCATGCGAAAGTCAGCTTCCCCGGCGGGTTCTGGCAGAGCTGGACCGAGACGGTGCGCAACATCACCGTACCGAGCCAGCACCGCCGGCTCGACGAGGAGGGCTTCCTCGAAGTGCTGAATTTCAAGGCGCCACCCGCGCCGCTGGTCCGGCCGATCCAGCCGTCGGGCCTCTCGATGCAGCATTTCTTCGACAGCGATTTCGGCAAGTGGATCGAGGCCGCGTCCTACACGCTGAAGGCCCATCCCAACCCGGAGCTTGAGGAGAAGATCGACCAGATCGTCGAAAAGCTCGCCGAGGGGCAGATGGATGATGGCTATCTCCATTCCTGGTTCATCCGCCGCGAGCCCGACAAGCGCTGGACGAACCTGCGCGACCTGCACGAAATGTACTCGATGGGGCACCTGCTCGAAGGGGCCGTCGCCTATTTCGAGGCGACCGGCAAGCGTCGCTTCCTCGACGTGATGATCCGCCTCGTCGACCATATCGATGCGACCTTCGGGCGCGAGCCGGGCAAGCTGCGCGGCTATGACGCCCACGAGGAAATCGAGATCGCGCTGGTCAAGCTCTACCGGGTCACTGGCGAGACGCGCTTCCTGAAGCTCGCGGACTACTTCGTTACCGAGCGTGGCCAGCAGCCCTCCTATTACGACGAGGAAGCGCTCCGGCGCGGCGAGAACCCGGGCGACTACGTCTTCAAGACCTATGCCTATTCGCAGGCGCATATGCCCGTCCGCGAGCAGACGGAGGTGGTCGGCCACGCGGTGCGCGCCATGTACCTGTTCTCGGCCATGAGCGACCTTGCAGTGGAGACGGGCGACCTGAGCCTGTTCGAGGCGACGAGGCGGCTTTTCGCCAATCTCACCGGACGGCAGCTCTATGTCACCGGCGGGCTCGGGCCGGCACACCAGAACGAGGGCTTTACCCGCGCCTATGACCTGCCGAACCTCACCGCCTATGCCGAAACCTGCGCCGCGGTGGGCCTTGCATTCTGGGGCCACCGCATGGCGCAGATCGCCCTCGATGGCCGCTATACCGACGCGGTGGAACTGGTGCTGTTCAATGGCGCGCTTTCGGGCATTGCGCGCGATGGCGAGCACTATTTCTACGACAATGTGCTCGAAAGCCATGGTGAGCACCGGCGCTGGAAGTGGCACTACTGCCCGTGCTGCCCCACCAATATCGCCCGGCTGATCGCCTCGCTCGGCAGCTATTTCTACACGGTGAAGCCCGGCGAACTGGCGGTGCATCTTTATGGCGAGAACCGCGCGGAGATCGCTGTCGGCGATGTGCCGGTGACGCTCGCGCAGGCGACTCGCTACCCCTGGGATGGCGATATCGCGCTGGCGGTCACGCCCGCCGCCCCCGTGTCATTCAAGCTGCACCTGCGCATACCCGGTTGGTGCCGCTCGGCGGAGGTTTCGGTCAATGGCGAGGCGGTGACCGCAAAGCCCGAGAACGGCTATCTCGCCATCCACCGGCTCTGGCAGGCGGGCGATGTGGTGCGGCTGCATTTCGCCATGCCGATCGAGCGCCTCCATGCCAATCCGCTGGTGGTGGAGGACGCGGGCCGGGTGGCGCTGAAGCGCGGGCCGGTCGTCTATTGCCTTGAGGAGGTGGATAACGGCCTCGCGCCGCAGCGGCTGTCGCTGCCTGCCGACGCCAGCCTGACCTCCCGGTTCGTGCCCGATCTTCTCGGCGGCGCCATGGTGATCGAAGGCATGGCGCTTGCGACAGATACCGAAGGCTGGGGCGATATGCTCTATGCCACGACGGCGCCGCGCCTGGTGCCCCGCAAGTTCACCGCCATTCCCTATCACCTCTGGGCCAATCGCGACGCGGGCGCCATGCAGGTCTGGGTGCGGGAGGCGCGCGCCAATGGCTGAACTCGTCCTCGACAAGCTGGTCAAGGTCTATGCCGAGCATCTCGCGGTGCGGGGCATCGACCTCGCAGTCAGGGATCGCGAATTCGTCGTCTTCGTCGGGCCCTCGGGCTGCGGCAAGTCGACGACGCTCCGCATGGTGGCGGGGCTCGAAAGCATTTCGGGCGGTGAAATCCGCATCGGCGACCGTGTCGTCAACCGGCTCGGGCCCGGCCAGCGCGACATCGCCATGGTGTTCCAGAACTATGCGCTCTACCCGCATATGAGCGTGCGCGAGAACATCGCCTTCTGCCTCGAGCAGCAGAAGATGAAGCGCGCGGAGATTTCGACCCGCGTCGCCCGCGCCGCCGAAATCCTCCACATCACCGAGCTGCTCGACCGCAAGCCCGGGCAGCTCTCGGGCGGGCAGCGGCAACGCGTCGCCATGGGCCGCGCCATCGTGCGCAACCCGAAAGTGTTCCTGTTCGACGAGCCGCTCTCGAACCTCGATGCGCAGTTGCGCGTGCAGATGCGCACCGAGATCAAGCGCCTGCACCAGCAGATGCCGACCACCACCATCTATGTCACGCACGACCAGACCGAGGCCATGACCATGGCCGACCGCGTGGTGGTGATGAACAAGGGGCTGATCGAGCAGGTCGGCCCGCCGCAGGAGCTCTATCACCGCCCGCAGAGCCTGTTCGTCGCCGGCTTCATCGGCTCGCCCGCGATGAACCTGATCCCCGCCGAAATTATCGGCGGCGAAGGCGGTAGCATCGCGCTCAGGCTTCACGGTGGGCTGGCGCTCCCTGTGCCGCCCGAAATCGCGGCCCGGTTCAGCCTGCCGCCCTCGGGGGGTGTCGTCGCGGGCCTTCGCCCGGAGGCCATCGCCGTACCTGAAGGCAAGCCGCTTGTGGCCGATGCGGACGTCATGATCGAACTCGTCGAGCCGCTCGGACTCGAAACGCTGGCCTATTTCTCCATCGGCGATAAGGTGCTCTGCGCCAGGCTCGATCCCGACAGCGCGCCAGGCATGGGTACACGCATGCGCCTCGGCTTCGATCTCGACCGGCTGCACCTGTTCGATCCGGCCAACGGCCGCTCGCTCCGGCGGTGAGGGAGGGGCGCGTTGGACAGAAACCGGACCAGGCCGACACCGTCGGGCGCCGCCACCCTCGCTGCCGTCGCGGCGCGGGCCGGTGTATCACTCGCCACCGCGTCGAAAGCGCTCAACGGCAAGGATCGCGTCAGCGAGCAGACCCGCCGCCGCGTGATCGCCGCCGCCGAAGACATCGCCTATCCGGTTTCCGCGCCCATCAGGCAACTGGGCAAGTCGGGTACCGTCGGGCTCGTCACGTCCGATCTCGAAGGGCGATTCAGCCTTCCCATCCTGATGGGCGCCGAGGATCGCTTCGGCACGGGTCAGGTCTCGGTATTTCTGTGCGATGCCCGGGGCGACGCCATTCGCGAGCGCCATTACGTGTCGGCGCTATTGGGCCGAAAGGTCGATGCCATCATGGTGGTGGGCTCCCGCACGGATGCGCGTACGCCCATAGGCCGCGACCTGCCGGTACCGGTTATCTATGTCTACACCCCCTCGTCCGATCCGCGCGATTTCTCGCTGACACCCGACAATGTCATGGCAGGGCGCCTCGCCACCGAGCAACCAGCGCGACTGCAACCAGAGCAGCTGACTG
>CAYPYV010000099.1:0-11955 GCA_964414845.1 uncultured Devosia sp.
AGTGACAGACTAGTGTCGACCCGATCTAGCTTTTCGTTGCATAGCGCCTTGTGTACTCACTGAGTCTCTCGATAGTCGGCAAAGAGCAAACGCGCCTTTTCAATGGCAGCATCCGCAGAAGAAGATGATATGTCGGCCGATGACGATAGCATGCAGTGTTGCACCGCTTGTCGTGGAATATGAATGGTGGCCATGCGGCGAGATGATCGGCAGGTCGGCGGGGTTGGCCGAGCGGAGCTTCACATAGCCGCGCGACTTGGGCTTCACGAGCACGGTGGTGATGGTGACGCCATAGGCATCGTCGAAGACTTCCAGCAGGTCGCGGTCGAGATAGACGATGGGGACGCAGAAGGCCTGGATCGAGGGCGGCGCGTCGCGGTCGATGGGGTTGATGAAGGCCCCGGCCTCGAAGCCCGCCGAAAGGATCCGGCCATTGCCGAACAGCTTGAAGTTCATGCCGTTCCACAGCATGCGCCAGCCGACGCCCTGCCGATAATAGCCATAGGGGCCGTTGGCGAGCGAGATGACCGGCACTTCGGGGTGGTCGATGAGATTCTGCCCGACGCCCGGGTGATCGATGACGACCGGGATACCGTGTTCCATCAGGTGATCGGCGGGGCCGATGCCCGAGAGCATCAGGAGCTTGGGGGTGACGAGGGCGCCCGAGGCGACCAAGATATCGGCGGATGACCAGGCGGTGCGCTCGTCGCCGGACTTCTCGCGCCATGTGACGCCGACGGCGCGGCCATTCTCGATTTCGATGCGCAGCACCTGCGCTTCGAGGCGAACGGTAAGGCGTTTGTCGTTTTTCAGCGGTTCGATGAAGGCATAGGCCGCGCTCGAGCGTTTTCCGCGCCGGTTGGTGAACTGGTAGAAGCCGGTGCCGCGCTGGGTTGGGCCGTTGAAATCGGAGGTGTAGGGCTCGCCCTTCTGCTGCACCGTCTGCACGAACCAGCGCGACACATCGTCGATATGGCCGGGATCGGAGACCTGCAGGGGGCCGTCGGTGCCGTGGAAATCGTCGGCAATGCGGCCATTGCCCTCGATGCGCTTGAAATGCTTGAGGACTGTCTGCCAATCCCATGCGGCGCCATCATTATTGCCGCGCAGCAGCTGATCCCATTCGTCATAGTCGGAGGGACGGCCGCGCATATAAACCTGCGCGTTGACGCTCGATCCGCCGCCCAGCACATTGGCCTGCGGGACATCGTGCACCCGGCCCTTCAGGTGCTCCTGCGGCTCGGTGTGGTGATAGGTCATGTATTTGGAGCCGTTGATCAGCTTGAAGATGCCTGGGGGCATGTCGAGCAACGGATTGTGGTGCGAGTAGCCGGCCTCGAGCAGCAGGACACGGCGATTGCCCTCGGTGACGAGGCGCGAAGCCGCAGCGCAGCCCGACGAGCCGCCGCCAATGATGATGTGATCGAATTCCTCGCGCGCCACTACAGCCTCCCGTGCCGGCCCGGGTTGCGGAGCCGGAAGTTCCTGTCCGCACGAAACTGCGGATCTTGGAGGCGACTATGCCAGTGAGCTTATGCTCACGCCATGAGTTTCTGCTTATATCCTGGCTTGCATTCCGGCGCGGAACGGGGCGCTTATGCTAAGTGCTGGCGGGTGGGGAATCCCCGTTCACAAGTGGCGCGAAACGCTATAGGTTCCGCGCCATTTCGGAGCCGGGGAGGCGCGTGGCCAAGCTGGACCGAAGGTATGGCTTTACCCCCGCGGACCGGACACAAGGCGCCATGTCCCCGGGCATCCAGGAGAGACAATGGCCAAGGAAGACGTGCTCGAGTTTCAAGGCGTGGTGACGGAATTGCTGCCCAACGCCACTTTCCGCGTCAAGCTCGACAACGGTCACGAGATCATCGCGCACACTGCCGGCAAGCTCCGGCAGAATCGCATCCGCGTGCTCGCGGGCGACAAGGTGTTGTGCCAGATGACGCCCTATGACCTGACCAAGGGCCGTCTCACCTATCGGTTCCGCTGAGGGCTAGGGTGCTTTGAGGAAAAGTCGCACGACTTTTCCGGTTCGAAAGCGCCACAAAACAAAGACTTAGGTCATTTCGACGTTTCAGCCGAAGCGTCAAATGACCTAGAGCCCTCAGCCTGCTTTCCTCTTGTGGCAAGTATCAGCCGGCGCTGGGCATGGCCTCGCGCAGGCTGTCGCGCTCGGCTTCGGCGGCCAGCGCACGCTCGCGCCATTCGCCGATGGTGAGGCCGTCGATGCGCTGCTCTTCCTGAGGCATGTCCGAGGCCGCCATGGCTTCCTCTGGCGGCGTGCCCGACAGCTTGGCGTGCAGCGCCACAATGTACTCGGCATCATCAGGATGCAGCGTACCGGCCTTGAATTCTTCCAGCATGCGCTGCAGGTCGGCAGCCGTGTCGTCGTTCAGCGTTCCCGAAGCGAGCATCTGCTGGATCAATTCGTCTGGCTGCACCGTCACGTCTCCCGGATTGTTGTCGCGGCGGACCCTAAACAAACTCTGCGCGATAGGAAACCCACCGGCGTCGAGGATCACGTGGTTTTGGGAAAGGGTCGGCTCAGGTAGCGCGAGCCGCGGATGCCGAAGCGCCAGGGCATGTCCACCGCCTTGGTGATGCCGATACGTGGGCCGGTGACGATATCCGGTGGCGCGGCGGGGAAGCTCAGCGACAGCGGCGAAGCGGAGATCGGCAGGGTATCGAGGGACTTGTCGATGCCGAGCGCGGCCGTGAGCTTGCCGGGGCCGGAGCAGAGCCGGCGCGGATCGGCGAGTCCACGGCGCTCGACCATAAGAGCGAGCCCCGTGATTGGTTCGAGCGCCCGGATCAGCACAGCGGAATTGCCGGCGGCGGTAAAGTTCACGCACCAGTGCATGCCATAGGACCGGTAGACATAGATGCGGGCCGGTCCGAGGAACATGGCGCGGTTGGCGGGGGTTTCGCCCCGGAAGGAGTGCGAGGCCGGATCGGTGGGATGATATGCCTCGGTTTCGACGATGATGCCGGCGGTTTCACCCAGCCCAAGGGTGGCGCCGAGGAGGCCGCGGGCGATTGTCTCGACATCGCGGGAGAAGAAGGGGGTAAGGTCGTCGGCCATCCGTCACAGCATAAGCGTCAAGCGCGATGCCCGCCTTACACTTTCGGCTTCACTCCCGAACGAATGCGCGCGGCGGCCTGCTGGATCGTGAGGTTCACCGCATTGGACGAGGTGTTGTTGGCAGTGATGAGCGTGGCATTCACCGCCGCTGAACTCTCGAGCGTCGCCTGATTGTAGGCGCGCCGCTTGAGCCTGGCCGCCTCCATGCTCTGCCAGGCGGACGGCTTGGGCAACCAGTTCATCGAGCGTTTCTGAATCTGCATGGAGCAACGATGCAGAAACAAGGGTAAAGTTTGTCTTAACGTTCCTCCGATGCTGGGTCAGGGCGGCACAGTGCTTGTATGCAAGGGCGGCGGGCCACTTGCATTCGGCAGGCGGGGCAGCACTATGCGCCCGCCGCAGCAGGGGTGATGAAATGTCGGATTCGCTGAAGTTCGGGACAAGCGGGCTCAGGGGGCTTGCCAGCGTGCTCAGGGGCGATGCGACCCGGCGCTATGTCGCGGCATTCCTGCAGCACCTGTCGGCAACGGGCCGGATCGGGGCCGGGCAGGTGTTTCTGGCGCGCGACATGCGCGAGTCGAGCCCGGCGATCGCGCTTGATTGTGCGGCGGCGATCGAGGCGGCGGGACTTGAAGCGGTCGATTGCGGCCTGCTGCCGACTCCGGCGCTGGCACTCCACGCGATGGCGCTGGGCGGCCCGGCGATCATGGTGACGGGCAGCCATATACCGCCCGACCGCAATGGCCTTAAATTCTACGCGCCCGAGGGCGAGATCACCAAGGCGGACGAGGCGGGGATCGTCGCGGCGCTGCCCGACCATGCGGACTTTGCCCCCCCGAAGGCGGTGAAAGACGGCTTTGCCGCGGCGGGCGACCGCTATCGCCGCCGCTGCCATGGCCTCCTGCCGCCGGGCACGCTCAATGGCTGGCGCGTGGGGGTTTTCGAACATTCGACGGCGCTGCGCGACATTCTCGTGTCGCTGCTGACGCGGGCGGGGGCCGAAGTGGTGCGGATTGGCCGATCCGAGCACTTCCAGGCCGTGGATACCGAGGCGTTCAACGACGCGATTTATGAGCCGCGCAAGCGCTGGATCGCCGAGCACCATCTCGATGCGATCGTCTCCAGCGATGGCGATGCCGACCGGCCGCTGGTGATCGATGGCGACGGCGCATTCGTGCGCGGGGATGTGCTTGGCATGCTGGCTGCGCGGTTCATCGGGGCCGACGCCGTGGTGACGCCGGTTACGTCCAACTCGGCGATCGAGGGAGTTGGCTGGTTCCCGAACGTGGTGCGAACCAAGGTCGGGTCGCCCTATGTGATAGAGGGCATGCAGGGGGTTGGCGTTACCGTCGTCGGGTTCGAAGCGAATGGCGGGACACTGCTCGGCAATGACGTGATGCACAATGGAGGGCTGCTGAAGGCGCTTCCGACGCGCGATGCCGTGCTGCCTATCCTCGCGTGCCTGGGGGTTGCGGCGGGCGAGGGCACCAGCATAGGCGGGCTTGTCGCCATGCTGCCGGTCCGGGCGGCTCTGAGCGACCGCCTGACAGATGTGCCATCGGTGGTGAGCGCGCAGTTCCTCACGCGGCTCGAGGAGGATCCCGACTTCGCGGCGAGCTATTTCCAGCCGGTAGGCACCATCACCGAGCTCTCGACGCTCGATGGGTTGCGCTTTTCCTTCGATAGCGGCGACACGATCCACTATCGCGCCTCGGGCAATGCGCCCGAGCTGCGCTGCTATGTGGAAGGCACGACGCCGGGCCGGGCGCGTGAGCTGATGATCTGGGGCATGGCGGCGGCAGAAAGCGTCGTGCGCTAGATCACTTCACGTTTCAATTGAAACGGTGAGATGACTTAAGTCTTTGTTTTTTCTCGCTTTCGAGGTGGAAAGGTCATGCGACTTTTCCTGAAAGCGCTCGGGGCCAGCCGTTCAGCCGACGACAATGATGAACACAGCCGCGGCTGCCATGATGATGGCCGCGATTCGGTTCAGGTAGCGGATGGCGCGGGGCGACTGGAAGAAGTCGCGCGCCTGCGCTGCGAGCGCTGCGTAGGCGAGCGCGATGCCCAGCAGGATCACCACGACGATGACGAACAGCTGGAAGGTGCCAAGCCAGGTCAGCGGCTTGTCGATGGGGATGAAGGTCGGCAGAAGCGAGCCATAGAAGACGATGGTCTTGGGGTTGCCGAGTGTCAGCGTGAAGCCGGCGAGGAAGGTCTTGCCCCAACCCTCGCGCTTCTGCGCGCCGATCTGCTCGCTGCCGGGCTTGGCGCTCCAGAACTGCCAGGCGATGTAGAGCAGATAGAGCGCGCCGCCCCAGCGGATGACGATGAGAATGGGCGCGTAGAGCTGCACGAGCGCCGCGAGGCCGAGCAGCGCCGCCGCGAGATAGATCAGGTCGCCGACAAGCACGCCGATCACCATCGGCACGGCAGCCGAGAAGCCGCCACCCAGTGCCCGCGCCACGATCGCCGACACGCCGGGCCCCGGAACGAGCACGGCGATCGCATAGGCGATCGTGAAGGCGAACAGCGTACCTAATTCCATGTGAGGCTTCCCGGATCGGGGGCTTGTACCGAGGCGTGCCTCAGTTGGCGAGAGGCGCCGTCACCGGTAACTCCGGCGACGCCGCAAGAATTCGATCAGGGCAGCCGCGAGATGCGCTCGACGAGCAATTGGTAGAAGCCGTCGGAATCGCCCGAGCGCAGGTAGTTGACGTTGTGGACGCGGCCGGTGACGCCCCAATAGTCGACCACCGTCATGCCCCGGGTCAGCTCGCTGCCCGTCTCGACGGCGACATTGCAGAGCCGGCCCTGGAAGAGCTCGGGTTTCAGCAGGTAGGCGATGACGCAGGGGTCGTGCAGCGGGCCGCCATCCCAGCCATATTTGTTGACGTCGAAGCGCTCGAAGAAATCCAGCATCTCGGCGGTGACGACGCCGGTGCGGTTGCCGATATCGCGGAACAGCTGCACGCGCGCCTTGGTGGTGAGCATGCTGTGGGAGACATCGAGCGGGATTTGCGTGATCGGAACGCCTGAGCGAAAAACCACGTCGGCGGCTTCCGGGTCGACATAGATGTTGAACTCTGCGGCCGGAGTGATGTTGCCGCCTTCGAAGCAGCCCCCGCCCATCAGCACGATTTCCTTGATGCGCGGGACGATGGCCGGTGCCTTGACCATGGCCATGGCGATATTGGTGAGCGGCCCGAGGCAGCAGAGGGTGATCTCGCCCGGGGCATGGGCATTCAGCGCATCGATGATGTAGTCGACGCCATGCTGCGCCTGGAGGGGGGTAACCGGCGAGGGCAGGGTGGGGCCATCGAGCCCGGTGCTGCCATGGACATATTCCGCGGTGACCAGCGGCTGCCGCATGGGGCGCTCGGAGCCGACATAGACAGGAATATCGGGCCGGCCGGCCACTTCGAGGATCTGCAGGGCGTTATGGGCGTTCTGCGCGACCCGGACATTGCCGGCGACCGCGACGATCCCCAGCACCTCGAGTTCTTCAGGCGAGCCCAGTGCGAGGAGGATGGCCACGGCGTCGTCCTGGCCGGGGTCCGTGTCGATAATGATCTTGCGCGGCATGGGGTTGGTTCGGGTTGTTGAGGTGATGAGTCCTGCGGATCATATGCGCATGGGGCACTGGCGTCGATGATTTCGGAACGCGCGGGCCGCTTTGCACGTTCGGGTCCCGAAGGAGGGCCAGACGAATGCGCATGGGTCTTGGGGCTATCGGGTCAGGCAGGTATCGCTCGCGCCGCACCCGCGGACTGGAACGCGAGCTCGAACGCAGCAATTTCGAGCGCATCCTCGCCAATGCCTCGCAACTGGCCGTGGTGGCGGTCGGGCTGATCGTTGTCCTCGTCGCCGTGCAGGCCGCGCAGGTAATCCTTGCGCCGGTGGCGCTGGCGATGACCATCGGGCTGATGTTCGGTCCGATCGCCGACTGGCTCGAACACCGTGGCCTGCCGAGTGCGGCCGCGGCGGGCCTGATCATCGTGCTGTTCCTGGGGTTGATCGTCGTCAGCGGTTTCCTCTTCTACGGACCTTTGGCCGACTGGTCGCGACGCCTGCCGGTGATCTGGGAGCGGCTGCAGTCGGAGATCGCCAACTTCAAGGAGCCGATGGAATCGCTCGGGGCTATGCAGGAGCAGCTCAAGGCGGTGCTCGGCACGGATGAGGCCATGCAGGTGAAGGTGGACGATGGCGGTGCGTTCACCGACATCGCGCTGATGGCCCCCGCCATCGCAGCGCAGGTGCTTATCTTCCTCGTGAGCCTCTATTTCTTCCTCGCAACGCGCGAGAACATCCGGGTGTCGGCGCTCTCGCTGTGCTATACCCGCCGCATGCGCTGGCGCGTGGCGCATGTCTTTCGCGACGTCGAGGACAAGGTCTCGCGTTATCTCATCACCATCAGCCTCGTGAATGTCGGGGTAGGTGTGGTGGTGACCCTGGTGATGTGGGGAATCGGCATGCCCTCGCCGGTTCTCTGGGGCGCGCTGGCTGCCATACTCAACTATGTTCCCTTTGTCGGGCAGGGCGTCATGGCGATCCTGCTCTTCCTTGTCGGCATGGGGTCTGCCGGCGGCTTCGAAGGGGCGCTGCTGGCCGTCGGCTGCTATTGGGCGGTGAACTTCGTCGAGGGCAATTTCATCACGCCGAACCTGCTGGGCCGGACGATGACCATCAACCCATTCCTGATCTTTCTGTCGCTGACGTTCTGGCTTTGGGCGTGGGGGCCGGTAGGGGGATTGATCGCAGTGCCCTCGCTGCTCGTCATCTATTCGATGGTGACCCATATCCTGCCCACCCGCACCGTCACGGCGCGCAAGGCCAAGCTGGCAAGGGAAGCGGCGGTGGATGCGCTCGAGGCCGCCCCTCTTGCCGCGCCGCCCAAGCCCCCCGCGATCCTCGCCACCTGATCTCGACCTAAGGGCAGCCTTGACGGAAGCCCTATGTTCGGGATGCTGGCGGGGGGCGAGCGACACAGGGGCGATGATGGCAAACGCAGCGAGCGAAGCACTGGCGACGGCGGCACATTCTGGCGTGGACCTGGCACAGGTGGTGGTGCTGCTTGCGGCCGGGGTTGTCGCGGTTCCGCTGTTCAAGCGCCTCGGGCTGGGCTCCGTGCTGGGCTACCTTGCGGCAGGACTGGTGCTCGGGCCGTTTGGTCTCAAGACCGTCGACGACCCGCAGGCGGTCCTGCATGCGGCAGAGCTCGGCGTGGTCATGTTCCTGTTCATCGTCGGGCTCGAGATGGAGCCTGGCAAGCTCTGGGCCCTGAGGAAGCAGATCTTCGGGCTTGGCGTCGGGCAGGTAGTGATCTGCGGCGCGCTGCTGACTGCCGTGGGCATCGGCCTGGGCTTTTCGCCGGCGGTTGCCTTCGTTGGCGGGATGGGCTTCGTGCTCACTTCGACCGCCATCGTCATGCAATTGCTTACCGAGCGTGGCACGCTGCCGACGCCGGGCGGGCAGAAGATCGTCTCGATCCTGCTGCTCGAGGACCTTGCGATCGTGCCTTTGCTTGCCATCGTCGCACTGCTCTCGCCACAGACCGGAAGCATCGATGCCATGGACCGCTGGATCGGCGTCGGCGTTGCCGCGCTCGCGGTGGTGAGCATCGTCTTCGCAGGGCGCTGGGTGCTGAATCCGGCGTTCAAGCTGCTTGCCGGCGCGCGGGCCCGGGAGGTGATGACCGGCGCCGCGCTGCTCGTGGTGCTCGGGGCGGCGCTTGCCATGCAGAGTGTTGGGCTGTCGATGGCGATGGGGGCGTTCATCGCTGGGGTGATGCTCTCGACATCGAGCTTCCGCCACCAGCTCGAGGCCGATGTGGAACCATTCCGTGGGCTGCTGCTGGGGCTGTTCTTCCTCGCGGTGGGCATGTCGCTCGACATCACCGTGGTCGCACGGAACTGGCAGCTGATCGCCATGGCTGTCATCGGCTACATGACAGTGAAGGGCGTGGCGATCTATGCGCTGGCGCGGGTGCTGAAGATGTCACGGGCGGAAGCCCTGGAGCGATCGCTGCTGATGGCGCAGGGCGGCGAGTTCGCTTTCGTGCTCTTCACCACGGCGGCAGCGAGCGGGCTCATCGGGGCAGAGACGAATGCCATGCTGACGGCGACCGTGATCATCTCGATGGTCCTGACGCCATTCTGCATCATGCTGCACAAGTTAATGCCCAAGCCGGCGCAGTCCATGGAAGGCGTGGAGGCGGTCGAGCACCTCAGCGGCAACGTGCTGGTGATCGGGTTTGGTCGCTTCGGGCAGATCGCCAGCCAGCCGCTGATCTCGCGCGGGCTGAAGGTCTCGATCATCGACAACAATACCGAAATGATCCGCGTCGCCTCGCTGTTCGGAATGAAGGTCTATTACGGCGATGGCACCCGGCTCGACATCCTGCACGCGGCGGGCGCCGGAGAAGCGGAGGCGATTCTGGTCTGCGTCGACGATCGGGATGCGGCGGTGAAGATCGTCGAGTTGATCAAGGCCGAGTTCCCTGTCTCCAAGGTGCTGGCGCGATCCTTCGATCGCGGTCACTCGATCAAGCTGATCGAGGCGGGTGTCGACTACCAGATCCGCGAAGTGTTTGAATCGGCCTTGGTATTCGGTGCCCAGAGCCTGCGTGAGCTGGGCGTGGACGATGTGGAGGTCTCCGAGATCATCGACGGCGTCCGCGAGAGGGACCGTCAGCGCTTCGCCGCACAGATCTCCGGCGGGATCACGGCCGGACGCGACCTTCTGCTGTCCAATGCCGTCGAGCAGGCCAAGGAAAGCGGCGCCGTGGCAGGTCCGTCGGAGCCGATCATGCTCGAGCCGGACGCGCAGGCGGCCGGGCGCTGAAACCAGCGGGGCTTCCCACTGCCGCGATTAAGTGCCACAGTCTACGCAGAGGGGAATAAATCGTCACGGTGCCGGATGAGAGTATGCCGCAAAAACCAATCGTATTGGACGCCCCTACGCCCCAGCCGCGCGCTCTGACCACAGAGGCGCTGCAGTCGGAGATTCTTGAAAAGCTCACCTATTCGATCGGCAAGGACCCGATCGTGGCGCGGCCATATGACTGGCTGCATGCCGTAATCCTGGCGGTCCGCGACCGCATCATCGACCAGTGGATGGAGTCGAGCCGCGAGACGTGGCGCTCGTCCAACAAGCGCGTCTACTACCTGAGCCTCGAGTTCCTGATCGGCCGGCTGCTGCGCGATGCGATGAGCAATATCGGCGTCATGGACCATGTCCGCGCCGCGCTGAAGAATTTCAATGTCGACCTCGGCGACATGATCAACCTCGAGCCCGATGCGGCGCTCGGTAATGGCGGCCTGGGCCGTCTCGCCGCCTGCTTCCTCGAATCGATGTCGACGGTGAACATTCCGGCCTATGGCTACGGCATCCGTTACGTGAACGGGCTGTTCCGGCAGGAGATGAGCGACGGCTGGCAGGTGGAACTGCCGGAAGACTGGCTGGCGCATGGAAACCCGTGGGAATTCGAGCGGCGTGAGTCGAGCTACGAGGTCGGCTTCGGTGGCCACGTGGCGCCGGTGAGCGAGCCCGATGGCTCGACGCGGCTCGAATGGCGGCCGGCAGAGCATGTGCTGGCGGTGGCATTCGATACGCCGATTGTCGGTTGGCGTGGCGAGCGGGTGAACACGCTGCGGCTCTGGTCGGCACAGCCGATCGACCCGATCCTGCTCGACAAGTTCAACTCCGGCGACCATATCGGCGCGCTGCAGGAAAGTGCCAAGGCGGCGACCATCACCCGCGTGCTCTACCCTGCGGATTCGACCCCGGCCGGGCAGGAATTGCGCCTGAGGCAGGAGTTCTTCTTCTCGTCCGCATCGCTGCAGGACATTGTACGCCGCCATATGCAGCAATATGGCGACCTGGGCTCGCTGCCCGACAAGGTGGCGATCCAGCTGAATGATACGCATCCGGCCATCTCGATCGCCGAACTGATGCGCATCCTCATCGACGTCCACGGGCTCAAGTGGGCGCAGGCCTGGAAGCTCACCAAGGGCACGTTCGGCTATACCAACCACACGCTGTTGCCCGAGGCGCTCGAGACCTGGCCGGTGGCACTGCTCGAGCGGCTGCTGCCGCGCCAGATGCAGATCATCTACGCCATCAATGCCGAGGTGCTGGGCGAGGCACGGGCGATGGGCGGGTTCACCGACAGCCAGATCGCCAATCTCTCGCTGATCGACGAGCATGGCAGCCGCCGCGTGCGGATGGGGCAGCTGGCCTTTGTCGGTTCGCACTCGATCAACGGCGTGTCGGCGCTGCATTCGGACCTCGTCAAGAAGACGCTGTTCGCCGATCTCAACCGGCTCTATCCGGGACGGATCAACAACAAGACCAATGGCGTCACGCCGCGGCGCTGGCTGATGCAGTGCAATCCCGGCCTCACCAAGCTGGTGACGGACCGCATCGGGCCGAGCTTCCTCGACGATCTGGACCTGATCACCGCGCTCGACAAGCACGCGGATGACCCGACCTTCCAGCAGCAGTTCAAGACCATCAAGCGTGCCAACAAGGAACGCCTGGCGCAGGTGATCAAGGATCGCCTGAACATCGTGGTATCGCCGGACGCGCTGTTCGACGTGCAGATCAAGCGTATCCACGAGTACAAGCGGCAGCTGCTGAACATCATCGAGGCGGTCGCGCAGTATTCGGCCATCCGCTCGCATCCGGAAAAGGACTGGGTGCCGCGCGTGAAGGTGTTCGCCGGCAAGGCGGCGCCGGGCTACTGGAACGCGAAGCTGATCATCAAGCTGATCAACGACGTGGCGCGGGTGGTGAACAACGACCCGTCGGTGCGCGGTTTGCTGAAGGTTGTGTTCCTGCCCAACTACAATGTTAGCCTTGCAGAGACGATCATT
>CAYPYV010000100.1:0-11927 GCA_964414845.1 uncultured Devosia sp.
AGCGCATCGTTCGCAATGATGAGGTCAGGGGTTCGATTCCCCTCAGCTCCACCAGTTCCGATACTGCCGGTTGAGAAGCATCTCTTTTTCAACCCGGCTCTGTATTCCGGCAAAAGCTGCATCAGCACATGTTTCTCACCGGGGAAGTGAGTTCGACCGAGCCTCGATGAGCCTTGGGCCACTCGCTGCCAACTGGAGGCAGGTGAAACCTGAACCGCAGACGGCGTTCAGTCCCGTTCCCACGCGGCACCAGAAAGTCTGTGGCAGACCCAATCGCCAACCTGTCTTGCGCTGCCGACCGTATAGGCGATTGCTTCCTCTTCGGGTCTTCAGCGGAAGTCTGGCACCTCCACGGCATCCCCATCGGCCATTGCCGAGAGGTGAGCCGCGATGCCAGGCGCGGTCCAGTTTGCTGCCGTGATCGCATCGATAGCAGGCGAGCGACCCTCGACGATCGAGCGAACGAACTCGTGGACCATGTGGGGATGCGAGCCTGAATGGCCGCCGCCCTGGACAAAGGAAAGGTGCTTGCCGTCCGAGAACACCGAGCGCTTGGTGAAGGGTGCGATTTCAGGCGGCAAAAGGTCCTGCCGGTCGGGCGGCGAGACCACCTCGTGATGGATCTTGCGGCCGCGGCTGAAGGCTGCTTGCGGCATGGAGAAGATCACCGGATCTTCTTCCTCGATCTGCTGCCACTCGAAGCCGAGCTTGTCGCCGTAGATCGAGAACGCCTCGCTATAGGGACGAACGGTCTGGAACAGCGAGCGCGTGACCTCGACAGCGACCGGGCTGTCCTCCAGCCGGAAAATCGCGGTTTCGACCGGGAACGGGTTGCCGTAGCGTTTCTGGCGCTCCGCTGGCAGCACGCCCGAGCCGAAGCAATGGACTTTCTTCACACGCTTGCCCAACAGCTTCAGCACGGGCGCAATGGCGTGGGTCATGTAGTGGTGCGGAGGCAGGCCCATCCAGTAGTCCGGCCAGCCCTCCATGTCCTGCATGTGGCTGCCGCGGGCAAACGAGATCTCGCCGAACTCGCCGCGCTTGTAGTGCTCCTCCACCATGAGGAACTCGCGGGTATAGGCCGCAGTCTCCATCATCATGTAGTTCTTGCCGGACTTCTTCTGGGCCGCAACGATTCGACGGATGTCGTCGAAGCTGGTCGCCATCGGCACGGTGCAGGCACAGTGCTTGCCGGCTTCCAGGACCTTTATCGCCTGCTCGGCATGAAGCGGGATCGGCGTTACGAGGTGGACGGCATCGACCTGCGGGTCTGCAAGAATCGCTTCGAAGCTCGGATATGTCCTGTCGATGCCGAAGCGGCCGCTAGCGGCCGCGAGCTTCTCGGCGTTGGTGTCCGTCAGGGCAACCCACTCGACATCCGGATGGGCATTGTAGATCGGCGCAAACTCGGCGCCGAACCCTACCCCCACCAACGCAATCCTTAGCTTGCGCTCCCCCACCCTCATCCTCTGCCCCTTCGGCTTGATGTACTTTCCACTCTCGATTAATCGTTTTTTCGATAGCTGTAAACGATTAATGACGATAGCGATGGTGTCGGCACTCTGGGAGCTTTTGAATTGGCTGCGAGTAAGGGCCCGGGCGCGCGGGTATCGATGCAGAACGTCGCGGCTTACGCCGGAGTTTCAATTGCGACCGTGTCGAAAGTCATGCAGGGGGTCACCACCGTCTTGCCGGAGAATGTGACCCGGGTCCAGAACGCGATCGAGGCCCTGGGTTACCGCATCAATCCGCTTGGTGCCGAGCTACGGCGTGGCCGCCGAAATCTCATTGGGCTGATCTTGCCCAGCTTTGGCAATCTGGCCGATGCGCGAGTGATCGAGCACCTCGAGCTCGAGGTCGAGCGGCGTGGCCACGTTCTTTTCGTCGCGTCCAGCCATGGTTCCGAGCGACGCGAAGCAGACAATGTTGCACGGATGATCGATTGGCGTGTTGCCGGCCTGTTGATCAGGCCGGTCATTGGCCAAGTGGGGTCTGCAGCGCTTCTGCTCAGGGACGCCGGGTTACCGACAACTTATCTTCAGGAACGCAAGACCCGGGTTCATTTCGACACCCTAGTCGCACCAGGCAACGCCGAGCCCGGCCTGGTGGCCGGCTCCCTTGTTGAGCTGCTTTTTGCTCGGCTTGAGCATGCGGAAGGTGAACCTGTCGTTCGCACGGTCTAAGGGCAGAAGCCCGATCCGCCCTCGGAAATTCATTGGGGAATCCACCACGTACGCCACATTGCAGTGGCGCCTCATAGCTCCAGCTTTTCATTCACCAAAGTCAGGATGGCGTACCAGTCCTGTCGGTCCATCTCGGTCTGCACGGCTTTGATCGCTCCAGCGATCCGATCCCTGCTGGCCGATCCTATGATAGGCAAACGTCCGGCTGGATGCCGGGCGACAAAGGCGATAGCGGCCTCCGCCGGTCCGGCGAGGCCGTATTTCTGCGCAATTTCGGCAAGCAGTGCCCGCATCCTTGCCGCATCTTCATCTTCGCTGGTCAGCAAGCGCCCCCCCGCCACCGGCGACCAGATCATGGGGACATGGCCCAGTTGCAGGGCCAGGTCGAACGTGCCGTCCGAAACCGGCCTTACATGCAGCGGCGAGAATTCCACCTGGTTGGTGACGATGGGCGCCTTGAGATGCGCCGCAAGCAGGTTCAGCCGGGAGGGCGAAAAGTTCGAAACCCCGATATGCTTCACCTTGCCTTCGGCGACGACCCTGTCCAGGGCGTCCGCCGTCTCGGCCGGCTCCATCAGATAATCGGGGCGGTGTACGAGTAGCACATCGATCACATCAACCCGGAGCTTCTGAAGCGACCTGTCGACGGACCGCACTATCTCCCCAGCCGAAGAATCGAAGTGCCGGATCCGATTCTCCGGTCTGAGCGGGGCTATGCGCTGGATACCACACTTGGTGACAATCTCGAACTTGCCTCGCCCCGCCTCTGCGATCGCCTGACCAAGAAAGTCCTCCACAGTATAGGGATTTGGGTGGCCATAGGGCGGGGCTGTGTCGAGCGTAGTGATTCCCCGATCAAGGAGAAATCGCAGGTGCTCCGCCAATGCCTGGGGAGAGCCGAACTGCTCCTCCGATCGCATCGACCCCCATACTACCTGAGACAGAACGGGGCCGCGTGCATGGGTCCGGATTCGAGTTAGATCGGTGCTCATTATGCTGCTTTCCTGTTTGGAACGAATTTCCCACATGGCCGGCATGGCGGGCGAGCCATACCGATACCGCTAGACGAACAGCGCCGGATGGCGAGCCTCCAGCTCCGGAAGATCATCCAGCAGGCCCTCCAGATGCGTCTTCATCGCCTGCTGGGCACTCGGCCCGTCCTGCCTGTCGATAGCTGCCATGATCGCGCGGTGATCGCGCACGACGCGCTGCGTATCTGCTTCTGCTTGCATGGTCAGGTTACAGACCCGATCCAGAATTCTCTTCAGGTCCGCAATCATCGGTCCGGCGAGGCCAACGCCGGCGCCGATGGCCAGTGCCCGGTGGAAAAGCTCGTCCTGCGCACGAAGACTTGCATGGTCGGCACGGGCGGCAGCCTCTTCCTGCAAGGCAAGAAGGCTATCGATCCGCCTGCGTTGCCACGGATCGAAGGACACGGCCGCCCTTGCGACCACAGCCAGTTCGATGGACTGACGCACGAACAGCGCCTCTGCAACCTCCCGTGCCGAAATGCGGGCAACCACTGTCCCGCGGCGCGGCCGAACTTCAATCAAGCGAGACTCGGCAAGCCTGATCAGGGCTTCCCGAACCGGCTGCCGTGAAACACCCCGACGGGTAGCGATTTCCTGTTCCGACAGTCGCGTGCCGGGCAGCAATTCGAGTTCGACTATGGCCCGGCGGAGATCCTTTTCGATTGCCGACGCGGCGCTATCCCCATCGCCGCCTAGCTGTCCGTTGTCCGCCATGGCCACACATCACCGTGCCGTTGACCCAAAACCAGAGTCCTACTACCATACTCTACCATACAGTTCCATACAAACCGAGATTCCACTCAGGTTCCAGGGAGGGGTGGGCGCCAGCCCGCCGGAGAGACATGACTATCAGGCCGGAAAATCTCGACAGCTTCGTCGCACCGGATCTCGGCGATGCCCGGCTCCAGTCCCGACGAAACTACCGCATGGTGATCGATGGCAAGTCCGTTACGGCCCGCTCGGGAGAAACGATAACTCGCGAGAGCCCGGCGCATCGAGGCAAGATTGTTGGAGAATGGCCCGCAGGCTCTGCGGCCGATGCGGAGCTGGCGATCGAGGCAGCGCGCCGCGCCTTTGACGTGGGGCCATGGCCGCGAATGAGCGGCGCCGAGCGGGCGTCGATCCTGCATTCGGTTGGTCTCGGCTTGCTCGCTCGGGTGGACGAGCTGGCCCTGATCGAGTGCCTCGAGACTGGCAAGCCCTTGCCGCAGGCTCGCGGCGAGATCGCCTATTGCGCAGATCTCTGGATCTACGCGGCGGGTCGCGCAAGAGGGCTGGAAGGGGATACCCACAATGCCATCGGCGAGAATCGGCTGGGGCTGGTCTTGCGCGAGCCTGCTGGCGTTGTCGGCATCATTACACCGTGGAATTTCCCACTCGTCATCGCCTCCGAGCGCGCACCATGGGCGCTCGGCGCCGGTTGCAGCATCGTCGTCAAGCCCAGCGAGATGACGTCCGGAACCACAATACGCCTTGCCGAGATTGCACTGGAGGCCGGCATGCCTCCCGGCGTGTTCAATGTCATTACCGGGTTTGGACCGGCGGCAGGACAGGTGCTGGCCGAAGATCGCCGGGTTGACGTGTTGTCCTTCACTGGCTCCGTGCGAGTCGGCACCCACATCGCGTCCATTGCCGCGCAAAGCGTGAAGCGGGTAGGTCTCGAACTTGGAGGCAAAGGCCCTCAGATCGTTTTCCCTGATGCTGATCTGGATGCCACTGCGGACGCAATAGCCTACGGCGCTTATCATAATGCGGGTCAGTGCTGTATCGCAGGTAGCCGCCTGATCGTCGCAAATTCAATTCGCTCCGAGATCACCGACAGATTGGTGGACATGTCGCGACGGCTGCGATTTGGCGACCCACTCGCACCCGACACCCAATATGGCGCCATGGTCTCGCGAGTGCACACCGAAAAAGTTGCAGGCTACGTCGCGACCGGGCTCGACGAAGGTGCAGAATTGCTGGTCGGAGGCGAAGCTGTGGGGGCCAATGCTGGCAACTATTTTGCGCCGACAATCCTCAACGGGGTCCGACCTCAAATGCGGATCGCACAGGAGGAGATATTCGGGCCAGTGCTCGCCACTATCGGCTTCGACACGCCGGATGAAGCCGTGGCTATCGCCAATGATTCCGCGTTCGGCCTTTCCGCCAGTGTGTGGTCGCGCGACCTCGAGACCGGCGTCCAGACTATTCGCCGGTTGCGCGCCGGCCGCTGCTGGATCAACACGACCATTGAAGGAAACCCAGAGATGCCAATAGGCGGCTACAAGATGAGTGGTCTCGGGCGCGAACTGGGGCGATACGGCTTTGACGAGTATTCGCAGTTCAAGGGCGTGCACCTCGCACTGGGTGAAAGGCAGCGTTGGTTCCGCGGGTAGGTCCGGCGCCACGACGCGGTCCGGTACAGGTCACCAGATGGATAGGGGAGACGGCGACCGGTGGCCGCCGCCTGCCCTTTGCCAGACGATCCAGAAAACGAAGGACGCGACAAAACACGCAGGATTTGCCACACCCGGCAGTTAAATGCTCAATTTGGTAATAAATAGTCCCCACTAGGGTTAACGGACCAGGGATCGAGTCGCCGCCCTAGAGAACACGGAGACCCGCCCCTGGCGAAACTGGGGAACACAATGAAGTTTATTAATAACCTTAGGATCGCTACCAAGGCGATCATTCCAATTATATGTGCAAGCCTCTTGTTGGTGGCCATTGTGGCGGTTGCGATAAGCAACCTCAAGACTATTTCATCAGATTACGCAGAAATGACTGACCGGATCGACCCAGCGGTCACCCAGTCAGCCCGTACCGTTCGCATGATCTACAGCCTTGGGTACACTGTATATCAGGCAGCCAGTTCAGATACCGCAACCACTGCGGAACTGGGATTGCAGCAGAAGTTCAAGAAGGATCTTGACGACATCGACGCCAACTTCGCCGCCATGAAGGCGGCGCTGTCACACTATGCGGCAGACATAGAAAACCTCATGGCGCAATATGCCCCCATCCGCGCCGCATTGGTTGCCCAGTTCGAGGAGGCAGCAAAGACCAGCGGCTTCATGGCTGGCAGCAAGACCGATGCTGCGGAACTCGATCGAGGCGCGGCGCTGCTCGCGTCCCAGGTTCAGATCGACAAGAGCATGGCCGAACTGTCCCAGAGTTTTGTGGGAATGAACAACAAGATCCTCGCCGACAATGCGGGTCGGTCCCAGGCATTGTCGGCGTCCGCCGAGTCCGCAACGTGGCTTATCATTGCACTCGGCGCCGCCAGCGCCATCGGCGGGGTCGTAATTGCCATCGTGATCACGTCGCAGACCATCACAAGACCACTCGGCCGCCTGAACGATGCTATGAAAGCTTTGGCGAGTGGTGATCTCCAAGTCGAGATAGCCGGCGCCGGTCGCGGCGACGAGGTCGGCCAGATGGCTCGGGCTGTCCAGGTGTTCAAGGATGCTGCCATCGAGAAGGTTCGTCTGGAGCAGGAAGCTGATGCTAGTCGTTCCCAGTCTGAAAAGGATCGGCTTGCTGCGGAAGCCGAACGCGCCCGCAACGAAGCCGAGCGTTCGAGGATCTCGGAGCAGCAGGCGCTCGCCGTCGCCGCCCTTGGAAATGGACTGGCCCGCCTTGCTGAGGGCGACCTGACTGCAACCATCGACAGCCCATTCGACGGGGAGTTGGACAAAGTGCGGCTGGCCTACAATGATGCGATGACCAAGTTCGCGGACATCGTCATCCAGTTGCGCGGCACCTCCACGTCACTCAAGACGGCGACCGGCGAGATCCTGTCCGGCGCAAACGACCTCGCCGAGCGGACAACCAAGCAGGCGGCGGCAATCGAGGAAACGACCGCGGCGATTGATCAACTCAACAGCACCGTCACTGAGAATGCCAAGCGCGCCGAGGAAGCGTCAAGCATGTCCCGCGGCGTGTCCGAGACGGCCGAGCTGACGGGCGAAGTCATGCAGAGATCGAACGAGGCGATGGAGCGTATCAGCTCGTCTAGCCAGAAGATCTCGAACATCATCGGCATGATCGACGACATCGCCTTCCAGACCAACCTCCTGGCCCTCAACGCGTCGGTGGAGGCCGCGCGCGCCGGCGATGCCGGCAAGGGCTTTGCCGTAGTTGCGGTAGAGGTCAGGCGCCTCGCACAGTCGGCCGCACAGGCATCCAGCGAAGTGAAGGCGCTTATCGAGCAATCTGCTACCGAAGTGATGGCTGGCGGTCGGCTTGTGGCCGACGCAACGCAGAAGCTCATCGCCATGGTGTCGAGCGTCAAGCAGAGCGCGGAGCTGATCCAGGACATTTCGGTTGCGAGCCAGGAGCAGGCCTCTGCCATCGCGCAGGTCTCTACGGCCATTCGCCAGATGGACGAGATGACCCAGCACAATGCTGCGCTGGTGGAAGAAACCAATGCTGCGATTGAGCAGACCGAAACACAGGCGAACGAACTCGACTTGATCGTCGACCAATTCGTCGTGGATGCCGCAGGGCTCCGCAACAACACCTACACTGCTGCGAGCCGGGCCACGGCCAATCCGGCGACGGTAAAATCCTCCGCCGTTCCGCCGGCCAAGGGGGGCATTCGCGCCCTGCAACAGAAGGTCAAGACAGCCGCCAGGACCTATCTGACGCGAGGAAACACCGCCCTCGCCGAGGACAAGGACGACTGGAAGCAGTTCTGACCTGGGACGCTTGAGGCAATAGCCGGCACGAGAACCGGGTGAGGGGGGCGATACCGTCCCCCTCACCCATTCCAGTCAGCTTCCCGGCACCGCCAGGCCTTGCGGAGCAAGTCCCATCCTTTGCGTGCCGGTCTGAGGAGCCCGCATCTTTCAGTTGGGCAAGGCACCTGCCGCCGATGTCGAGTTCCTGACCACCAGCCTTGCCTTCAGCTGCGTGGGCACTTCGACGCTCGGGTTACCAATTGGCTTCAGCGCCATCTCCACCGCTAGTCGGCCAAGTTCGTCCATCGGCTGCGCTATGGTCGTCAGCGGCGGAGTGAGCAGTTCGGCGATGGAGTCGTCGTATCCGATGATGGAGATGTCGTCTGGCACACGGAGGCCCGCCGCATGTATCGCCTGCAGCGCGCCAGCCGCTATGAAGTCGGAGCCGACGACGACTGCACTTGGTCGCGGCGCCTGTCGAAGCAGCAACTCCATCATCCGCACCCCATCGCTGGGCCGCCCGCTAGCGTCAAGATATTCTCCCAGCTGGATATATCCGTCTGGAAGCGCCAGCCCCACACTCGCCATCGCGTTCCTAAACGCGGAAACGCGGAGCCTCTCGTTGGTTTGGTCCAGCGCAATTTCGTGCCGAAGCGCGATCACGTCCCCGCCAATATAGGCGATCCTCCGGTGACCCAACCCGGCAAGATGCGAAACAGCCTCGCGCATGCCCTGCTCCGCGTCGACGAGAATGCGACAGCCCAAGGGTACGGTCTCTCGCTCCAGTTGTACGACCCTGATGCCCTCCGTCATTACCCTGCGAACAACTTCGGGACTGCTTGACGGACAGAAGATGACGGCGCCCACCTGCTGATCCAGAATGTGGTCAATCCCACGCTGCTCGACGGTTTCGATCCGGTTGTGGTTCAGCATCAGAACGGTATAGCCCCGGCGAAGGGCCTCGGCCTGGACAGCTCGCGCCACTTTTGTGAAAAAGGGGTTGAGTTCGTTCTCGGTCAGGAACCCGATCGCGCTGCTGGTGCGGGTCCGCAACCCTCTCGCCACTGCATTGGGCCGATAGGTGGTATTTCGGACCGCCTCGAGCACGGCCTCCCTGGTGCTGGCCTTCACATAGCCGCTCTCGTACAACACCCGGCGAACAGTGGCCGTCGAAACACCAGCAAGGGCCGCGACTTGGGCCATGGTCGGCTTTGAAGCGGTCATGCCCATACCTCCTCGCGATATTTGGCCTGCCCCGGCGCGAGGCGTCAACCTGCGTCGGTTGACAGTGCCGAGCGCAATATGTCATCGTCAACATGTTGACGATGACATATTCGATTGCCGAGATGCTTCGGCGCGGGTGTTGCGCCGTCAAGCCGGCGGCGACGCCCTCGTCTCCACTGGCATGAGAGAAATTTGAGAGCATTGCGGGCCGGGCAGCACGGCACAGATGCAAGGCGCATTCTCGATCAGGAAAGACACCGATGAAGGTCGCGGATATCAGCTACACCCCAAACCCGATCAACCAGATCAAGGAAGCGGCTGATGACGTCATGCGCTTCACGCGCCTGGCGGCCGAGTTCGGCCACGCTGATGCGGCCCGCTCGGTGTTGGACCAGTTGAACCAGTCCATACAGGCAGCCACCGAACGACTGGCCGGCTTGGTGGAGGCGCCGGTAGCGGACCCGGACGAACCCGAAACCCTGGAGGAGATTCGCGCGTTACGACCGGAGGGCGTGCGCATGATTACCGACAGGGTGCCCGGGGATTACCGCCGCCGCTTCATGGGCTCGATCCTTGGAAGAAGCGCCGGCTGTACGCTTGGGGCGGGCCTCGAGTTTCACTCGATGGATCAGATGAAGGCCTGGGCGGAGTATTTCGGGGATACCTGGCCGGCGGTGGACTATTGGCGCTACACGCGAGAACCAGGTCGGGCGCGCTACATTGTCGGCAAGATCGATGATGTCACCCGCGACAAGATCGCATTTGTGCCGGCCGATGACGACACGGCCTATACGTTTATCGGCCTGCTGACCCTTGAAAATTTCGGCCAGGGCTTCACGTTGCGGCAGCAGGCGGATCTATGGCTGCGAAACTTCCCTGTCACGACGCCGGAGAACGATAGTTTCGGCATCTACTGGGGCGAGCGGAAGTTTGTTCAGAACCTCTCGGCCGGATTGCCGCCCGAGCGGGCCGGGCGGCGCCTCAACCCAAACGTGCAATCCATCGCGGCTTGGACCCGGGCCGATGCCTGGGCCTATGCGGCGCCCGGCTGGCCCGAGAAGGCTGCCGAACTCGCCTTCAAGGATGCCTCGGCAAACCATCGTCGGAACGGCGTCTATGGCTCCATGTTCTTTGCTGCGGCAATCTCCGCAGCCTTTGTCGTCGAAGACCCTGTCGACGCCCTTCGCATAGGTCTGCAGGAGATCCCCAGAAATTGTCTGCTGGCCGAGGGGGTCCGCTGGGCTCTTGATGTGGCGCCGACCATCAAGAACTACCGCGATGCCGGAAATGCCGTGCGCGCCCGCTACGCAAACATGTTCGAGGGCCATGCCGTGAACAACGCGCTGTTTGTCGTCTTCGGCATCCTGATCGCCGGCCGTGACTTCACGCGTCTGATCGGTGAAACGGTTGCCATGGGCTTCGACAATGACTGTACCGGCGCGACAGCAGGCAGTCTCGTTGGCGCGATAATCGGCCAGGAGGGCATTCCTTCCCATTGGACGGATCCATTCCAGAACCGGATGCAGGCCTACCTGCGCGACCTGCCGCCATTCGTCACGTTCGACGAATTGGCTGATCGCTTTCAGCGACAGGCGGAACGGATCTTTGTGGAATGCAAGCCCACCGCCTGAGCAAGCCCCCCGCCTCCCTAAGCCCAAACGGGTCGGGAGGCGGACGGGCATCCGTCGACGCGTCCGTCACTTCCGGACCGTCGCTGCTCGTTCTTGCCACATGCCAGGAATCGCCACGCTGCCTTCGGACAGGGGGCATGCAATGCCCATGCTAGGCCATCTGCATCTCCGCTCCAACGAGCGCAGCGTGGTCGAAAGTACCTACCATCGCTTTATCCCAGGCTGCACGGTAATGCCCTTGGAGAAGTCGGAAACAACCGACTGCCATCTCGACCTCCATGGCTGGCCCGACATCATTGTTGGCGAGATAGGCTCAAAATCCGGCTTCTCTCTGCTGTCCGGGGCCCAGAATGACACAGCGCTCTTCCTGATCTGCGAGTCAGGGTGCATTTCATCCGATATTTGCGGCACAAAGATCTCGACATGGCCCGGCGATATGCTGTTGCTTTCCTTTTCAGGCAACGTTCGTGTGTCGATGTTCTCGCACTCCAGGGCCACCGTAATCGCTAGCTCGAGGAGCAAGATTCGCAATTACAGCAAAGTCGCCTTCCCACATCACGGCTCTGCAATCGAAACCGTCACTGTTCCCAATACCAACATATGGGTATCGGCAATCGCAATGGTCGCGCACTTGCTGACGCAGGTGATGCGCGAGCAGGCGCTCGCGCCCATACGAAGCCGACAGCAGGAGGCATTTGTCGATGCCCTGCTGCATGTAATTGCGATTGGTCTGATCGACGATAGGCTGCGGTTGCCTGGCGCGGCCACCTTGTCCCGAGGCGAGGAGCATGTGCTGGCGGCCGAAGCATTCATGCGGCAGAACTGCAACCTGCCAATGGAGATAGCCGATGTCGCGCGGCATCTCGGAATCTCGGTCCGCGCGCTGCAGGCTGCCTTCCGATCACATTTGGCACAAACTCCGATTACACGGCTTCAGGCGATACGGCTGGAGGGTCTGCGGGCCGCGCTCGTCAACAGGCCCGGCGAGGACTGGAGGATCACTGTCGCGGCTTGGGGATACACTAACCTCTCCCGGGTGACTCATCAGTTCCGGAAGACCTTCGGTGAGACGCCCGCCGCCCTGACGGCACGCCTTGCCGCCAAGGGGCGAGCCTAGAGGCCAGCGCCTATTTGTCTTGGGCGGGTTTCAGGTCAGTCCGCCTTTTGCGATATGGTCGAGGAAGGTTCGCACCT
>CAYPYV010000101.1:0-11904 GCA_964414845.1 uncultured Devosia sp.
GCTCTGATGTGCTTCAGCTCGCCTGCTGCAGCGAGGCGTCTTCGTCGCCGAGCAGGGCGTCGGCCATGGGTTCATCGACCATGCGGTCGAACGCACCATCGAGCATCCGTCGCACGGCTTCGCGGCTCATCGGCCGGGAGATCAGGTAGCCCTGTGCCTCCGCATAGCCGACGGCATGGACGTTGCGCAGCTGTTCGGCGCTCTCGATACCCTCGGCGGTCGTTTCCATGCCAAGCCGGTGGCCGATATCGGCAACCGCGGAGACGATGGTGCGGGCCTCGGGCGAGTCATCCAGGGCGCGCACGAAGCTGCCGTCGATCTTGATCTTGTCGAAGGGGAAGGCAAGCAGATAGCCCAGCGCCGAGTAGCCGGTGCCGAAATCGTCGAGAGCGAAGCGCACGCCCAGCTCGCGCAGTTGCCGCATGGTCTCGAGGTTCTGCGCGCTCTGCTCCATGAACAGGGATTCGGTGAGTTCGAGCTCCAGCCGGTTGCTCGCCACCCCGGATGCGGCAAGTGCGTTGCAGACCGTCGCCACGAGGTTGCCCCGGCGCAGTTGCAGCGCCGAAACGTTCACCGCGACCTTGATGTACTCCGGCCAGCTCGCCGCTTCGCCGAGCGCCTCGCGCAACACCCACTCGCCGATCGGCACGATGAGACCGCTCTCCTCGGCCACCGGGATGAAGGTCGAGGGCGGGATATTGCCGAGTTCCGGATGCTCCCATCTCAGCAACGCCTCGAAGCCGGCAAAACGCCGCGCCTCGAGGTTGACGATGGGCTGGAAATACAGCCGCAGCTCGCCGTTCTCGAGTGCCTTGCGCAGAGCTGCCTCGATATTGCGGCGCCCGCTCGCGGCGACATCGAGGGCGGGCTCAAAGAGCCGGATGGCGCCCTTCCGTTCGCGCTTGGCCGCGTAGAGCGCCAGGTCCGCACTATGCAGGAGCTGGTCGAGGTCCATGCCGTGGTCTGGCGCCACGGCAATGCCGATGCCGGCGCCGACACTCGCTACTTCGCCGAGACACTCGAACGGTCGCTCCAGGCTGTGTCGGATGCGCTCCGCGAGTTCCAGTGCTGAAGCCTCGGTGCCGCTCCCCAGCAGAATGGCGAACTCGTCGCCGCCCATTCGGGCTGCAATATCGTCATGGCCGAGCTGCGCGGTAATTCGCCTGCCGAACTGGCGCAGCAGATCGTCGCCAACCGCATGGCCGAGCGTATCGTTGATCGGCTTGAAGCCGTCGAGATCGAGGCACAGCACGGCAAACCCGCCGCCATTGGCGGCAAGCCGCGCGAAGGCCTGGCCCAACCGCTGGTAGAACTGCGTGCGGTTGGGCAGCGCCGTCAGCGGATCGTGATAGGCGAGATGCGTCAGCTCCGCCTGAAGGTTGTAGACCTCGGTGATGTCGCGATGGGTTGACACCCAGCCGCCATCGTCGAGGGGCTGGTGGGTCATCTGGATGACTTCGCCGGTGTTCAGCCGGTGCGTGCCCCCGAGCCGCCGCCCCTCGCGGACGGCAGACATGCGGTCGGCGACATAGCCACCGGCATCGTCGCCCACATGGGTATTGGCCGTTACCCGCAGCTCCAGAATTCGTCGGAAGGTGGTCCCGCGGCGCACGTCCTCGCTGCGCAGGCGGTAAATGTCGAGAAACTGCTGGTTCCAGACGACCAGCCGCGCCTTCTTGTCGTAAACCGAAACGCCGATGGCCAGGTTATCGACAAGCGCACGGCTACGCAGCTCAAGCGCTTCAAGCTCGGCTTCCTTGCGGGCCAATCGCTTCTTGAGCTTGTCGACTTCGGCAGCGGGCGACATGGCCATACCGTCGTCGTCCGGCAGTATTGGCCCCGCGTTCACCTGTTCCCAACCGCTCTGTGTGCGGCCCTTGGCCCGGGGTGCCGGCCGCTGCGGCGCCGTCGGGCAAGTCGTCCTGCACGCTCTACAAATCTGCTGCAGATTATGGGAACGGGGTAAACACTATCTTATTCCTCGTCCTTCCGCTTATCGGTGGGGTCACGCAACAAACCGCGGTAGATTCCCGGGTCGGAATTGGGAATCAGCCAGGCGTCGAGCCGCCTTTTGTAGAAGCCGATGGGCCCGGGCGATCCGATGATTGCATAACCGTAGCCCAGTTCACGCATGCCGTAGAGAGTCGCGAACAGCAGCGCCTCACCGATGCCGCGGCCCCGTGCCGTTTCGCCGACGCCAGTGGGCCCAAAGAACCCCTTTGCTGTGGCGTCCGCGCAGGCAAATCCGATGATGGTGTCGTTCTCCGTGGCGATCCAACAGGTTACGGGGAGGGCACTCATTGCCACCTGAGCTTCCGCCGCCCATCCCTTCGAGAAATTCGCCTCGATCCAATCGAGCACGATGCGGTGCTCGGGCGGCATGGAGCGGCGAATGGTAACGCCCGCCGGCGGCAGGGGTGCCGGTGGCAGATCGTAGAGACGGACAAGAAGATCGCCTTCGGAGGCCATGGTGGTTCCTTTTTCGCTCAGTCGACCCGGCCGCGCGAGGCAACGGCAACGCGCTCGACGACCTTGTCCCCGGAGATCAGGACGATCTCGTCAAACAGGTTCGAGACGACGCAGGCATGATTGGGAAGAATACGGATACGGTCGCCGACACGGGGCCAGTCGGAGGCCTCTTGCATCTCGATGACGCCATGCTCCTCGGACAATGCCTTCACCACGTGGTCGGTGCCCACGACGAGCCCGTGCCCCACCATGCCCATCAGGTCGGATGACAGGGTCTTGGAACCCGCGTCGATCACCACGCGTGTCGCGGTCGGTCGGCTGACAACCGTTGCCAGCACGGTCAGTGCACAGTCTTCGAAGCTCGCGACCTTCTCCTGCACCTGGAAGCGGTCAAAATAGATATAGGTCCCCGGCCGGCGCTCCGTCACCGGTGCTTCATTGGCGTCCCACATATCTGGGCTGTTGCCGGAGGAGACCCGCTGCACTGCAATCCCCGCTTCGCCCAGCAGGTCCACCGCTTCGCGCAGCCATGCACAGGATTGCGAGAATTTGTGCAGCGGCGGGTAGGTCATCAATCCGCCGAAGCGCAGGCCGGGTGACCCGACAATCTGACGGGCGAGCGCCAAGACCTGCGCCGGGCTTTGCACGCCGCATCGGTTGCCTCCCGTATCGCATTCAATCAATACCGTCAGCGGCTCGTCGGCGGTGAAGGTTCCGGCGTAACCCGCCACCGTATCGGGGCTGTCGGCGGTCACGGACAGGGCAACCCGTCCATTCAACGCCTTGAGGCGCTGAAGCTTCAGCGGCCCGACAATATTGTACGGCAGGAAGATATCCTTGAGCCCGGCGTCGGCCATGACCTCGGCCTCGCCGAGCTTCTGCACGGTGATGCCCCTTGCGCCCAATTCCTCGGCGCGCCTGGCAAAACGCGGCAGCTTGTGCGTCTTGGTGTGCGGCCTCAGCGCATAGCCTTCCTTGTCGGCATGCGCCTGCGCGCGCCTGAGGTTGGCCTCCACTCGGTCGATGTCGACCAGCACGCAGGGCGTATCGAGCGAAGCAAAGAGTTCAGTCATCTACTGATTCCGACTGGCATGTGGCGGAGCGAGCACGAACCGGACGGTCCGCTGCCTTCCCGAAGCAATACGCGTTCGGGGGCAGTGGCAACAGGGGCAAATTTCACCTTTTGGGCGCGCAGGCCCCGCAGCTTCGCATGACATTCAGCGCAGGGGGCTCGAGCGACGCTTCTCGGCGGCGCGCAGCACCATGCCGATCACCTCGGCGGCAGCCTCGTAGAGCTCGACCGGAATGGTCTGGTCCAGATCGACCCCTGCCAAGGCCTCGGCCAGCTGCCGGTTTGCCTCCACCGTCACGCCGTGCTCCTCGGCCGTCGCGACGATGCGGCGCGCCACCTCGCCGCGCCCCTTTGCCGTGACTTTCGGCGCTTTGCGCGTGCCCGTTTCGTATTGCAGGGCGACTGCGAGATCGATCTTTGGGTTGTTCGGACTGTCACTCATGTGGCGCTATCCAACATTCGTCCAGGCGCCGGATTACCCGGCCGGCCGTGACGCAGTCGGATGGTGCCGGGCTCGAGCCCGCGGGCGGCGAGCGCCGGCCCGAGATCAGGCAGCATCGACTCGATGAGCGATGCTGTCTCGGTTTCGCTGGCCCACACCGTCACCTGCGTCGCGGCGCCCATGATGCTGATGTCCGCACCGACTTCGCCGAGCGCCGCGACATTGAGCGCAAAGCGCATGCGCCAGCCGCGCGGCTTCTTCTGCTCGTGGGGTTGCGCCTCGCGGTCGAAGACGAACTGAACCGTGGTTGCCTCGCGCCCCAGCAACATTGGTACCTCGACGCGATACTCGGCTGCACGTGCGGCATCGGGAACCCTGCCATCGGCCGGCTGCGATGCAGCCTGCAGCAGTTTCAGCCGCGACAGCGCGCCTTCGGTTTCGCCCAGTAGCCGGCGTGCGAGGCCGTTCGCGGGTTCGTCGGCGACCGAAACCAGTTCGCTGCGTTCGGCATGTGGAGCGTCTCCCCGCAGGGGCAAGGGCGCGGGTCGCCGGCGATCGGCCGAAAGGACGGGTGCATCGTTCCCCAATAGCCGGGTGAGGACGTCTCTCAGCGCTGTCAGCCTCGTGCCGAGGTCGGGAGTGGCGAGGGGCAGGAGCGGACGGAGCACACCCGCACCCTCGACTGCCTGGCGCAGGGTTGTCGCATCGAGCGGCGCACGCGCGGGATCGAGCGCCTGCGCCACCACTTGCTGCGCGGCGGCCCGCAGCGGCTGCGGCATCGCCGGGTCGGCCGCAAGCTTCACGGCGTCGGCAAGCATCGGCGCCAGTGGCTGCTGGGTCGCCATGGCGCGAGCAAGATCTGGCGCGGCTTGCGAGGGCGCGGCGGAGCTCGGCCTCGGCGCAATTGGGTACGGGATGGACGAAGGTCGGGCCGGTTCCGCCATCGGGGGAACCTCGGGCCCGTCGGGCACGGCAACCTGCGTAGGAGGCGCCGAGGACATCGACACAGACGCCGGGGAGCCCGCGGTCGGTCTGGCTGCGCCCGCCGGCGAGACCACGGGCGGAGCGGCAGGCGTTGGCGGTTGCGGCATTGGCTGCAGTCTCGGCGCCAGAGTAGCGGATGCCGAGACCAGCGGGGCGGCCGGTGAGGCGACGAGGACCGGTGCGCTCGGCGTGCCCGGCATGCCCGCGGGCGACGGCACGCCGGGTGGAGGTCTCGCCGAAGGCGCAGGTGGCACGGCCTGCTGGGGCGCTGTCGCGACCATCGGTTGCAGAGGCTGCGGCGTGCCGCCTTCAGATCTCTGGGCCCTCGCCGACGGCGTTGGTACAGGCGTCGGAGAAGCGGCAGCGGGCGGGCGCGGGAGGCCCGATGCCGGAGCCGGTGCTGGTTCCGGCCCCGTCGCGACAGCACGGGGCACCTCTGCCATCTGCCGTTCGGGCCCCTTTGGCGGCGACGGAGGGGCCGCGACGGGGACAGGGGCTCCTGCTCCATTGGCGGCATCGCGGCGCGGGGTCGGCACAGCCGGAACCACAGTCGGACCGGGCGCATCGGATTCGGCCAGCGTGGTGGTCGCTACAGGCACAGTTCCGGCAATCGGGCGCGTTTCAGTCTGCCGCGAGGGCGCTGAAGCCGCGGATGTCGCCGCCATCGCAGACACCACGGCGGCGGACGCGGCCTGCGCTCCAGATTCCGGCGCCATCTGCGCGACTGCCGCTTGCGGCTTCACCTGCACGCTCACAGCGGCGGAGCCATTGGGCGCCGGCGTGATCGTCAGTGCCGTCCCGACCGGCAGCGCCAGAGAAAGCCGCACCTGCAGCGTCTCGCCGTTCACCACGAGCGTCGTGAGATTATTGGCGGCTACCGCCTTCACCAGTGCCTCGAGCGGAGCGTCGGCGTTGCCGGCCATCTGCACGAGCGCCTGCAGGGCGCGCGCTGCAGGGTCCGTTCCGGTGTCGGAGCGGACCAGCTGCGTCAGTGAAGGCGAGACGGCGAGCGACATGACCGCCATCCTAACAACCATTCGTTAACGAAGATTAAGGGCGCTTAACCGCTGGCTCTCTCGCCTCAGGGGTCGAAGAAGCCGGCATCTTCTTCCTTGAGATAGGGCTTGGCCGCCTTGGCATCGATATCGAGCCCGAGACCCGGGCCCGGCAGCAGGTCGACCATGGAGTTCTTCACGATCTGGCCCTCCGGCAACCCGGTGATGATGTCTTCCCACCACGGGTCGGATGCGCTCGGATACTCGAAGGCGATGTAGTTGGCCGGCAGCGTCGCGCAGACATTGATCAGCGCGCCCAGCCCGAGGAGGCCGTTCGCCGTACCGTGCGGCGCCATCATGATGGAATGCATATAGGCGTGCTCGGCAACCCACTTGAGCTCGGCGATGCCGCCGATATCGGCCGGGTCCGGTCCCACGACGCGCACGGCCTGTGTTTCGATCAACTCCTTGAAGTTGTGCCTGAGGTAGATCTGTTCGCCGGTATGGATCGGCGTCGAGGTCGACTGCGTCAGCTCGCGATAGGCCTGAGGATTGACCCACGGCACATAGTCGCCGGTCAGCATATCCTCGAGCCACATGAGGTTGTACTTTTCTACAGCCTGCGCGAAGCGGATGGCATCATTCAGGAACCAGCCCGGCCCGCAATCGAGCGCGAGGGATACCTTGTCGCCAAGCGCTTCCTTCATGGCGATGACGCAATCGAGCATGTAGTTGAAGGCATGCTCGGAGATCTGCCCCTGGTCCATGGCGCCGTGGTAGGTCGGCGGCTGGGTTACCCCATAGTGGAAATCGGGGTAGCTCGATTTCATCGAGGAGTGGAAGCTGATGCCCTGCTTCACCATGAAGAAGCCGTGCGGCTGCTCGGCCATCCACTTCACGTCGGCGGCGAAATCCTCGGGCCGGTCGCCCGCGCGCTTGCGGCGCACGGAACCATTGTAGACCCGCACCTTGTCGCGAACCTTGCCGCCCAGAAGCTTGTAGGCAGGTACGTTGGCCGCCTTTCCCGCAATATCCCACAAGGCATGCTCGATCGCGCTGACGGCAGCGCCATAGGGCTTGAAGGAGCCGCGCTGGCGGATCTTCAGCATGCAGCGCTCGACATCGGTCGGGTCCTCGCCGATCAGTGCCTCGCGAAAATGCAGGACCCAGGGCTTCAGATAGGTCTTGGTGAACTCGACTTCGCCGAGGCCATAGAGCCCCTCGTCCGTCACGATGCGGACAATCGGATGCTTGCCGATGACGGCGCAGCGCAGGTCGGTGATCTTCATTGTGGTCTTCCTCTCGACCTGTTCTGATTTGAACAGGTCTCTCCCTATTCCCGAACTCTAGGCACCGGCCTTGGCGGCGGTCAACGCGCCGAAGGTCGGAGCCGCCCTGCAGCGGGGCTTCAGACGTCGTTCATCCGTTTGAAGTGGATACGGCAGAGTTTGGTGTTTGTTAGCTCATGTGCTAAATTCGCCAAACAATTGCCGCAACGATTTTTGCGTTTTCGCGCATTTCTTGACAGGTCGAAGCGTGCGGCGCATCAGGTCTGTCTCAAATGGGAACAGGGGGCCGCATGGCGCAGCGGGTGACGATCCAGGACCTGGCGGACCAATTGGGCCTGTCGAAATTTTCGGTCTCGCGCGCCTTGTCCGGCAAGCCAGGCGTCGGTGAGGCAACCCGCAGCCGCGTCCTGCGCGCGGCACATGCCCTTGGATACCGACTCAATCCCGAACTCAGCCACCCCGCAGGGCAGATTCTGTTCGTCCGCCAGGAGATCGATCTCGTGTCTTCCGAGATGTGGCTCAACGTGCAGCACGGCGCCGAAACCGAGGCGGAGCGGCTCGGTTACCGCATCGTGCCGCGCCAGGCGCGCTACCTGCGCGATGCCGATCTTGAGCCCGCAGTGGTCGGGCTGATCCTCGCGGTACCGCGCGCCAACGAAGTGTCGGAGCTGGCGGCCCGGGTCGGGCTGCCCACCGTGCTTGCCACCTATGCCGAGCCCGGCAGCCGGTTCGATCACGTCGTCTGCGCCGATTGGGAAGCTGGCGTCGCCGTGGGCCGCATGCTTGCCGGGCTCGGGCACCGTCAGGTGGCCTTCGTGCATGGCAGCACGCTACCCACCGGCCGCACCGAGCGGCTGCGCGGCTTTCGGGACGGCATGCTCGAGGCTCCGGGCGCGCGCGTCGACGATATCGTCTTTGACGAGGCGCTTGGTTTCGGACACGCCTTCCGCAATCATTTGCGGCAGGGCGCCGCGCCCACGGCTTTGTTCTGCGCCCATGACGGCATTGCCGTGAACGCCATGTCCGAGCTGATCCGACTGGGGCTCTCGGTGCCGGACGATATCTCGGTTGTGGGCTTCTCGGATTTCGCCGTGGCTACGCAGATTTCACCGCGCCTTACCAGCGTGCGCGTGCCGCATGTCGAGATCGGCGCGAGCATGGTGCGCCTGATTGCAGATCGCCTTGCAAGCACGGAGGGCGGCGCCCGACCGCCCATCCGTGTTGGCCTGACTGCCGAAATCGTGCGTCGCGAGTCAACGGGAACGGCACGGCCACCCCGCTGGGCCGACCGTTTCGCGGGATTGGTCGAGCCCGCCTGACGGGAGACCCACCCCACCTTCGTTGCGTGGCCGCTCGCCAATTGGGGTGCTAGGCTTGTTCCCAAGTGAACAGGCAAGAGGGAGCCGTCATGCCGAGCAGCGTCGCCACCGCACAACGCAATGGAGTGCCGGTGCTCGAACGAACGCTGGACCTGCTGAGCGTGCTCGAGCAGGAGGAGAATGGCGCCACCATTCGCGAGCTGTGCACCCGGCTCAGCCTGCCGCGGTCCACTGTCTATCGTGTACTCAACAGCCTGCTCGCCCGGCAGTTCGTGCGTCGCAGCGCCGATGGTGTGTTTGCACTCGGCCCGGCGCTCGTGGCACTGGCTGCGCGAGTGCGACCCGACGGCGGCGCACATGACCTTGCCGATATCGCCAAGGGCCCGATGCAGCAATTGCGCGATGACCTGGGCGAACCGGTAAAGCTCTCGGTGCGCGATGGCGATCGGGCAAAGGTGATCGTGGCACTGCTTGGTCATCACGAGTACGCACCTGCGCCGTCCACCGGCACGAGCTATCCGCTCCACGCTGGCGCTGCCTCGAAGCTCATCCTCGCCTTTCTGTCCGATGCCGATCTTGACCGGCACCTCAGTGCGCCGCTCACCCGCTACACACCGCGCAGCATCACCGACCCCAAGAAGCTGCGCACCCAGCTGATGCGCATCCGCAAGGAGCGCTTCGCGCAGGATCTTGGGGAACACAACCTTTCGGTTCACGCCATGGCTGCGCCGGTCTTCGACCATGGCGGACGGTTCCTTGCTGCGCTGAGCATCCCGTTTCTGGCCGAGAAGGACGCCCAGTCGCGTGAGCGGTTGCGGATGCGGCTGGTCGAGGCAGCCCAGCAGATCTCAGCGCGCATTCCCCGCACCTGAGTCTGAAGCCCACCGCAGAGGGATAAATCCGCGTTAACACATACATTCGCGGAGTGAACCTAACAAACTAACGTCTACCGCAATTGGTTGCGGTGCTTGCTTGACAGGTTTCGGCTTCCGGCATTAGCGTCAAACTATCGGCGCGCCCCTGCGGAGAGACCAAAGGCCCCGTATTCCGCGCCGTCAATGGGAGGGAATCCATGACGAACACGCCAGGTTTCGAGCGCGAGACAACACGTCCTCTGCATGCCCGTGTGATCAGCGGAGCGGTGGCTGCGGCCACGGCGCTGAGCCTCGTGGCATCCACCACCGCCGCCTATGCGCAGGCGGTCGACCTCAGCAAGTGGTCGCCCGACTATGTGAAGTCGATTGCCGGCACGAAGGATTTCGATGCCGCCAAGGATTGCGGCGCCGTGGTGCCGAACGACTATAGCGGGCGCGTCAGCTATTGGTACACTGGCCCGTTCGAGGCCGATCCGCAGATCGCCCATGAGATGGACAAGGCGTTCTGGGACGCGTTCCGCGCCGCCTATCCGAATATCCAGACGGACGTGCAGTCGATCACCTACAACGAACTGCTCGACAAGTTCCGCACGGCGCTGCTCGGCAATGCTGCGCCGATGGTCATTCGCCTGCAGATTCTCGGCGGCGTCGAATTCGCGGCCAAGGGCTATCTGCAGCCGCTGAAGCCCGAAGATGTCGGCTACACGGCAGCGGACTTCTGGCCCGGCGCCCTCAAGTCAGTCACTTACGAAGGCACGACCTACGGCCTGCCGACCAATAATGAGACGATGGCGCTCATCTGGAATGCCAAGGTGTTCAAGGATGCCGGGCTCGACCCGGAATCGCCGCCGAAGACCTGGGATGATCTGGTCGCGTACTCGAAGCAGATTACCGACAAGCTCGGCATTCCGGGCTACGGCCTTGTCGCAAAGCAGAATGCGGGCAATACACCGTTCCGCTTCATGCCGGTGATGTGGGCCTATGGTGGCGGTGCGCTCGACGAAGCGTCGGCGTCGCCCACCTACAAGGAAGTCTGGATCAACAAGGAAGGCTCGAAGAAGGCCCTGCAGGCCGCGTACCAGATGTATGCGGTCGACAAGTCCGCGCCGACATCCGCGCTTACCAATACACAGGGCGAGAACCAGGCGCCGTTCATTGCAGGCAAGCTGGGCATGATGATCGCGCATCCGGCTGAATATGCGAAGATGAACGACCTTGCTTCCAAGGCGACCGGCTCTGACAAGGCCGTGGCCGACGAAGTGGTGGCGAACATGCGCTACGGCCTGTTGCCCACGGGCCCCGACGGCAAGCGCGCCGTGGTGTTCGGCGGTTCCAACATCCATGTGGTCAAGCCCGAATATGTCGAAGGCGGCAAGTCCGACGAGCAGGCGGTCAAGGCGCTGATCTGCTTCTGGAACAGCCCGGAATGGTCGACCAAGCTCGCGTGGGTGGGGTCAAACCCGGGCAATGTCAACGGCTTCCTGACATCGGCCATGAAGCAGCGCCTCGAGACGATCAAGTTCCTCGATGTCACGACCTCGATGCTGCCCAACGGCATCCCGTTCCCGGTCATCCCGCAGGCGCCTGAGATCATGAACATCATCGTGCCCGACATGCTGCAGAACGCGCTCACCGGGACAATGACGGTGGACCAGGCGGTTGAAGACGCCGCACTGAAGGTCCAGAACATCGTCGCTGGCGGCGGCCTCTAGGTTCCTCCCGGGCGTTCCCAACGCCCCGGCCGACGGTAACTTGTTACCGTCGGCCGTTTGGTACCCCAGGCCGGCGGCTTCCGGGCTGCCGGCCTTGTTTCAAGTGATACCTTAAGGACTTGCCACCCATGAGCACTGCCCAGGGACAAGCCATCTTCCGCGACGTGCCGGAGCCTCCGCCCAGAAAGCCCCATATCGGGCAGCGTGTCTGGCAGGCCCGCTTCGACTATCTCTATGTCGCGCCGGCTATCCTCGTGATGCTCATCGTCATCGCCTACCCGATCTACTACACGATCGAGCTGAGCTTCTTTAACACCCCGGCCAGCCTGCAACTCAACCAGAAGCAGTGGACCGGCCTTTCCAACTATGCCGCCATCCTGACCAGCCCGGTATTCTGGAAGGTCACCTGGCAGACTTTGGTCTGGACGGTGCTTTCAACCTTCTTTGCCTTCATCCTCGGACTGGGCGCCGCGCTCGCGCTGCATCGCGAGTTTGTCGGCCGGGCCTTCCTTCGCGGCTTGCTGCTCGTGCCATGGGTTGTGAGTGCGGTTGCGGCCTCGTATGTGTGGAAGTGGCTTTATCACTCGGATTTCGGCGCGATCAGCGCCATGCTGACCGCAGTCGGGTTGATCGACAAGCCGATCAACTTTGTCGACAATACCCAGACTTCGCTCTACGCCCTCATCGTCGTGAACATCTGGAAGGAATTCTCCTTCGCCATGATCATGCTGATGGCGGGCCTGCAGA
>CAYPYV010000102.1:0-11816 GCA_964414845.1 uncultured Devosia sp.
TGCAGGAGGATGTAGGGATCTTCGAGCTCGACGCGCATCTTGTCGGGGTTGGTGACGAAATAGGAGCTGAGATAGCCCCGGTCGAACTGCATGCCTTCGACCACATCGAGCTCGGTCTCGGTGGTCTTGGCTTCCTCGACGGTGATGACGCCTTCGTTGCCCACTTTCTGCATGGCCTCGGCGATCATCTTGCCGATGGCGCTCTCGCCATTGGCCGAGATGGTACCGACCTGGGCGATCTCGTCATTGGACGTGACCTTGCGGGCGTTCTTCTTCAATTCGCCCACCACGGCGTCGACGGCGAGGTCGATACCGCGCTTCAGATCCATCGGGTTCATGCCGGCGGCAACCGCCTTGGCACCCTCCTTGACGATGGCCTGGGCCAGCACTGTGGCGGTGGTGGTACCGTCGCCGGCCTTGTCGTTCTGCTTCGAAGCCACTTCGCGCACCATCTGTGCGCCCATGTTCTCGAACTTGTCGGAGAGCTCGATCTCCTTGGCGACGGTGACGCCGTCCTTGGTGATGCGAGGGGCGCCGAAGCTCTTTTCGATCACCACATTGCGGCCCTTGGGCCCGAGGGTAACCTTCACCGCATCGGCGAGGATATCGACGCCGCGCAGCATGCGGTCGCGCGCGTCGAGGGAGAATTTGACTTCCTTGGCAGCCATGTGTCGCTACTCCTGAAGACTTGAGACGTAACGAAGTTTGACTCTGGGTGGGGGACAGGCCGGGATCAGGCGGCCTTGGCCCGGACTGCGACGGGCTCAAGCACGCCCAGTATGTCGCTTTCCTTCATGATCAACAGGTCTTCCCCGTCGATCTTGACCTCGGTGCCGCTCCACTTGCCGAAGAGCACGCGGTCGCCGGCCTTGAGCGAGAGGGCGACGAGTTCGCCTTTCTCGTTGCGGGCGCCGGGCCCCACGGCGACGACCTCGCCTTCCTGCGGCTTTTCCTTGGCGGTGTCGGGGATGATGATGCCGCCCGAGGTCTTTTCCTCGGCGGTGATGCGCTTGACCACAACGCGGTCATGCAAGGGACGGAACTTCATGAAGCTTCCTCCGTTGGATGGCGACGATGTCATGAGCCGGGGTCGAGTGCCGGACCGATGGGCCCTGCCCCTCGATGCCACTCGGCGACCGTTGAGCTAGGCGCGGCAAAAACCGGCTTCAAGAGGCGCCGATCACATTTTTTGCGCGCGGCAGCGACCGCCCTTCGACGTAGTTGAAATGGCAAGCAAACCGGATCATCGTAGGGGGCGTTTCGTATGAAAACGGAGCGCCAGAATGGCTGACAGACCCGTTCTTTCGGTGGAGGGATATGGCCTCACCACCGCCCAGATCACCTATCGCATGCCCGACCACCTGCACTTCCTGCAGGAGTTCATCTGGCAGCAATATGACACCTTCCCACGCTTTCCCGTGCTGGGCGCATTCCTCGCCTTCTGGGAAGAAAAGATCGAGGGGCCGATCCATTCGGTGACGGTGGCTCACCAGCGGCTGATCCGGCCGCTGGACCTCGTTGAACTGCGCAAGCGGCTGAACTGACACCCGGCGCGGCGATCTCCTCCGCGCCCCGGCGTGGTGCGGGACGCACACCTTGAAATGCTCCGAGCGAGGACTTTCTCGGTCCTCACTCGGGGAAGATGATGGATCGCGCCTCGGGCCGACACCTGGCGCCGGACCTCATCCTGAGCTGGTCGCAGGACGAGGTTGCGTCTGGCCGAAGCCTCAGGCCGTCCAGCCGCCATCGATGACGTGGATCTGGCCGGTCGTGTAGGTCGCGCCCGCCAGATAGACGGCGAGGTCGGCGATTTCCTCCGGCTGGGCGATGCGGCCGATGGGCTGGCGGGCGATGAAGGCCTTCTTTGCCGCCTCGAAATCGCCGGTGGCGTGCCAGCGCTCGTGCAGAGACGGGCTCTCGACAGTGCCCGGGCAGATGGCATTCACCCGGATGCCCCTGGGGGTGTAGTCGGCGGCGATCGACTTGGTGAGCCCGATGACGGCGGCCTTGGAGATGGAATAGGCGGCACGGTTGGGCACGCCCTTCACCGAGGAGGCGACCGTCGCCATGTTGACGATGGCGCCATCGCCGCGCTCGAGCATCTGCGGCAGGATGGCCTTGATGGTGCGCACCTGCGCCCAGACATTGAGATCGAAGGCGAATTCGAGATCCTTGTCGGGCATTTCGAGCACGGTGCCCGAATGCACCACGCCGGCGCAGTTGAACAGGATGTCGATGCGGCCGATCTCGGCCACGGCCTTCTCCACATCCTCCGACTTCAGAACGTTGAGCACGCGGGTGGTGATGCCGGGCTGTCCGTCGAGTTCCCTGAGCTTTTCGGCATTGATGTCGGTGGCGATCACCTTTGCGCCGGCCTTGGCGAAGGCGAGGGCCGAGGCGCGCCCGATGCCCTGGGCCGCCGCGGTGATGAGGGCGACCTTACCCGAGATATCGGCCATGTGCATTCTCCTCTGCTGCGAGGGGCGCGTCGATCAATGCTTTGGGCGCCCGCCGGTTTGTCGGGCGCGACCGTGATCAAAGCGCGCGGCGAAGGCAAGCCCCTTCCGCTCGCGCTTTGGTCTTATCCCGAAACCGCCGTGAAACCGGGCATTTGCCTATGAAAGTTCGGAGCCTCGCGACCGCCAGAACCAGCCTCAGGCGGCCGCCCGCGCGAGATATTTGCGCCAGCCACCATAGTCGGTGATGTCCTCGGCGCCGGCGACCGCATAGGCCTCGCAGAGGAAGCAAGAGACCTGCGTTGCATCGGACAGCGTGACCTTGCCGATGCCGAGCGGCGCGGGAATCTTCGCGACGAAGCGCCCGAAGGCCTCGGCGGGCAATTCCCACACTTCGACTTCGATGCCGGGACCTTCGGCGGAAGGAAAGCGCACCATGCCCGGCTTGGGCGGCACGGTGCCGGGCAGCGCGAAGAGGCGGTATTCGCCCGAGGTGCGCGCCGTGCGCACGAGGCGCCCGCCGGCGCTGCACAGCTCGTGATTCAGCGGCAGGCCGGTGAGATGGGCACCGACGACCGCGATGGGGATCAGTTCGGGAGTTTGAGATTCAGTCATGACAACGGTCCGCTCCGTTGACGGGGCATCCACGCATAGGTGGCCACGTGGATTGCGCCGCTGGGCCTTGGTGAACAGCACATTCTGCCCCGCCTCGCTGCGAAGGGGCGAGCACGTGCTGCAACTCAGGTACACATCGCTGTATACATTAACTGACCTAATGCAGAACCGTGGTGGACGCAACCAAAGTTGCATCCAGATTGCGCCTTATCCCAAGCTCTGTGCGCCAGAGAGACCAAAATGGGAGACGGCACGCTCGAGTTCGGCCTGAGAAAAGGGCTTGGGAAGCCGCGGCAGCGCCGCGTTGCCGCTTGGCGGGAGTTCGGCATAACCCGTAGCGAGAATGACGGGCAGCCCCGGTCGCAATTCGTGCACCTGACGGGCGAGCTCGGAGCCGCTCATGCCCGGCATGGCCTGGTCGGTGATCATCAGGTCGATGGCGGCGCCGTGCAGCTTCGTCAGCGCCTCCGCGCCGCTCATGGCGTCGATGACGACATGCCCCATATCCTCGAGCATGGCGACGGTGTTCATCAGCACCAGCGGATCGTCGTCGACGGCGAGGATGGTCAACGCTTTGGGCACGGCGGACTCCACGGGTGCAGATGGAACCTCTCTGGCACGGACATCAGGCGGGGCCAAGTGGCGGGCAAGCGGCAGCCAGAGTTCGACGCGCGTGCCTTCACCCCTCCGGCTCGAGAGCAGCAACTGGCCGCCCGACTGCTGGGCGAGCCCCTGCACCATGGACAGGCCGAGCCCGGTGCCCTTGCCGATGCCCTTGGTGGTGAAGAACGGTTCGGCGGCTCGCGCCAGGGTTGCCGGGTCCATGCCCTCGCCGGTGTCGGTCACCGCAAGGCAGACATAGTCGCCGGGCATCAAGCCGTCGGAGACGATCCCGCGGGTGCGGACATCGGCGGAAATGCGCACGCGGCCACCCGCTGGCATGGCGTCGCGCGCATTGGCAATGAGGTTGACCAGCGCGGTTTCGAGCTGGACCGCGTCGGAGCGGATTTTCGGCAGGCCGGGCGGCGTGTCGCGCTCGATGAGTACCTCGGGGCCCGCCGCGCGAACCAGCAGGTCCTGTACGCCGGCGACGAGGGCCGCGACATCGATCGCCTGCTCCTGCAGATTCTGCCGGCGGGCATAGGCCAACATGCGCTTGGTGAGGGTTGCGCCACGGCGCGCGCCCTCCATGGCGTTGTTGAGGAGGCGGCGGACCTGCAGATCGTCGGGCAGGCGGCGTTCCAGCAATTCGAGGCTGCCCATCACCGCCATCAGCAGGTTGTTGAAGTCATGCGCCACGCCGCCGGTCAGCTGGCCGATGGCCTCGAGCTTCTGCGCCTGGAACAGTTGCTCGCGGGCGCGCTCCAGCTCCTGACGCTGCCTAACCTGATTGGTGATATCGCGGGTGATCTTGGCGAAGCCCAAGGGCGTGCCGTCCGGATCGTGAATGGCGTCGACGACCACATGGGCGAAGAAGCGCGTGCCATTCTTGCGGACGCGCCAGCCTTCCTTCTCGTAGCGGCCATCACGGCGAGCAATGTCGAGGGTACGTGACGGCCCCCCCTGCGCCCGGTCCTCGGGCGTATAGAACAGGCTGAAGTGCTGGCCGACAATCTCCGGCTCGGTGTAACCCTTGATCCGCTCGGCGCCGGCGTTCCAGCTAGTCACGAGCCCATCGGGGTCGAGCATGTAGATGGCATAGTCGGTCACGCCCATGACCAGGCGGCGGAACTGCTCGCGGCTCTGGTTGAGGGCCTCTTCGGCCGCGCGGCGCTCGGTCAGGTCGCGGGTGACCTTGGCGAAGCCCACGGGGCGGCCGCGCTCGTCGCGGATGGCGTCGATCACGACATGCGCCCAGAACCGGGTGCCATCCTTGCGGACGCGCCAGCCTTCGTGCTCGTAGCGGCCCTCGGCGGCGGCGGTAGTCAGTGCCTTTTCCGGTATGCCGGCAGCGCGATCTGCTTCGGTGTAGAAATGCGAGACGTGATGGCCGAGGATCTCGGCCTCGGCATAGCCCTTGAAGCGTTGTGCGCCGGGGTTCCAGCTGGTCACGAAGCCGCCGGCATCGAGCATGTAGATGGCGTAGTCGGTGATGGCGCCAAGCAGCACGCGGTAGCGATCGGCCTCGCTGATCGAGGTTTCCTTTGATCTTTCCAGCACGAAGACGGGCTCCCGGCACGACTGGATAGAATGTGCGCGCGGTCGGACGGTTCCCTCGCCAGGCGAGATCAGGCGGTTACGGGCATTGCAATGGGTCGGCGCGCGAAGGGGTTTCGAGCGCTCACGCCATCGTGTGAGGCGCAGCATGGCGCGCCGGGCCGGCGGGAAACACGCCGGACATGACGACGAAGCCCGGAACGCGACGCACCCGATCGAGCCAGCGCCGGATGGCGGGGTAATCCTGCCGGGAGATACCGCCCTCCTCGGACAAGGCGATTGCTGGAAAGACCGCAATATCGGCGAGGCTCGGATGCGCGCCCGCGACGAGCCAATCCGCCCCGGATTTTTCGCCGAACCACAAGTGCCGGTCGAGCGTACGCAGCAGGGCGTGGGCACGGGCCCTGAGCACCGGCAGGTCATCGCCCTCGCCGGTCGTCACGATCCAGCGCGCGCGCAGCGCCGAGGCGCCGAGGTCATCGGCATGGGAGAACCAGCGGTTGATCTGGTCGCGGGCGGCGGGCGGCCACCAGCGATCGAGCTGGCCCGCCCGAGCGGCGACATGGGCGAGAATGGCAGGAAGCGCGGTCAGCACCAGCCCGTCGTCAACGAGCACCGGCAGGGTGCCCGCTGGCGAGAGGGCGCGAAACCAGGCCTCGTCCTGCTCGCGGCCGGGAAACATGTCGATGGGCCGGATGTCGTGGGCGAGCCCGGTGAAGGCGAGCATCAGGCGCACGGCGTAGCACTCGGCGCTGAGTTCGAAATCGTAGAGCGTGACCATCAGATATCGAGCACCAGGCGGGTCGAGCGGGCGCGGGAGACGCAGGTGAGCATCACCTTGCCATCGCGCTTTTCGGATTCGTTGAGATAGACGTCCTGATGGTCGATTTCGCCTTCGAGAACGCGCGTGAGGCAGGTGCCGCAAGCGCCCTGCTCGCAGGAGGCGGGGCCGGAAACGCCGTTCTCGCGCATGACGGAGAGGATCGACTTGCCCGCGGGAATTTCGAGGGTGAGCGCTGAGCGCGCCAGCTCGACGGTGAAGCTCGACGAGGTATCGCGGGGCTTGGTATTCTTGAAGTATTCGAAATGCACGGCGCCTTCGGGCCAGCCGGCGGCGGCAGCCCTTTCGCGCACGAGTTCGAGGAAGGGTCCGGGACCGCAGACATAGATCTGCTCGGCAAAGCCCGGGTTCGCGACAATGCGGCTCACAGCGGCGGCGGTCGCCTCTGGATCGAAACCGAGATGCTTCGCCACCGACGGGCCGAGGCGTGTCACATCGTCAGGAAAGGGCACATGCTCCTCGGAGCGGGCAAAGAGCTCGAAGCTGAAGTCGAGGCCCTGCGCCTTTAGGGCCTTGGCCATGGCGAGCAGCGGCGTGATGCCAATGCCGCCGGCGATAAACCAGGTCTTTTTCGCATCGCGCCGGAGCGGGAAATTGTTGCGCGGCTCGGAAATGGCGAGGATGTCGCCGACGCGGAGCAATTCGTGCACCGCCTGCGAGGCGGAGCCGGGAGTGGGCTCGCGCTTTACCCCGATGATGTAGCTCAGCTGTTCGCCGGGCCCGTTGGTCAGCGAATATTGCCGTACGAGGCCGTTGGGCAGGTGCAGGTCGATATGGGCGCCGGGCTGGAAGGTGGGCAGATGACCCTCGAGCGCCGCAAGCTCGAGCGCGACGATATCGGCACCGGCGAGAAACTTGCGCTTCAGGACCACGCGCAGGGTGTTCTGCGCGCCAAGCGTGATGGGTGGCATGGTGGCGAGTTCGACCGAGACCGGCTGGTAGACCGGTACGATGGGCTCGGGGAGTTCGCTCTTTGCGGCCTCGGCTTCGATCGCCTCACGCAGGCCCTCGAGGGCGTCGTCGAACTGGCGAAGGAGCGGCAGCGGATCACCCTTTGGCGCGGGGATCACCCCACGGATGACGGCGCGCGCGGCATCCACTGGTTGGATGAACAGATGCGCGCGATGGCCGGGGACGGCAGCGAGTTCGAGCGCTGCGCCCAGGGGCGGCAGCGCCTCGACGGCGCTGTGCGGGGCTCGGGCATTCGCCAAGGCGGCCAGCACCATTTCGGGCGTGGCATTGACCGGGATGGGCCTGAGCGCCAGCTTTTCACCATCGACAATGGGCAGCACGACAGGAATATCGGCCGACAGCGTGCTCCAGACGAGGCCGCCCGACTCGACGACGCGATAGGTTCGGTTGGTGATGCGGCGCGCCGGCGCATCTGCGGGATGGGCGGGGATATAGGTGCAGCCAGCGGTGCGGTTGGCATAACGCCAGCCGTGGTACTGGCACTTGAGTTCGGCGCCTTCATTTATGCCGATGGAGAGCCGCACGCCGCGATGCAGGCAGCGGTTCTCCCACGCATTCACATGGCCGTCATCTGCGCGCCAGACGGCAAGCTCCTGTCCAAGCAACTGCCCGTGATAGACGTGGCGGTACGGCAGATCGTCGGACGAGGCGATGGGGTACCAGGCATCGGCGCGCCCGATGCCGGCGGCTACCGCGATGGACATCACGCCGCCTCCGGGATCACGCCGTAATTGATACCCTTGTGGCTCAGCCAGCGGCGATAGGCGATAGCGGACTTGTCGGCGCGGATGGGCGTTTCAGCGCGCGGATCGAGCGGCAGCTTCTTGGGATACTGGTTTTCGAGAATGGGCCGGTCCTGCCCGAAAATGGTCTGCTGGAAGCGGCGCATGGAGGTGAGGCTGTTCACCTCGTCGAGCATGCACAGCATGAGATGGGCGCGGATCATCTCCTCGCCCATGGGCTGGCAGAAGATGGCGATGACATCCATGCGGCTCGGCTGGGCCGGGCAGGACTTGTAGAGCACCGCCGCATAGGGATGGGGCACGCGATAGACATACTCGACCTCGAGCCCCTCCGAGGCGCTCAGCGCCGCCTGCGGCTGGAAGAAGCGGCAGCGGGTGGCGAGCACCTCGTCGCGCTCCCCGGAGATCTCCACATCATATTCCTTCACCTCGGTATGCGGCTCTTCGCCCAGGATGCCGGTATGGACATAGGGGAAGTGTCCCATATCGAGGAAGTTCTCGACGGCGCGGGGCGCCGAGACATTCACGCCGATGGAGCCCGCGCAGATGTTGAAGCGGTCAGGCTCGGCATATTCGGGAATGGGAAACAGTTCTGCCGGGGGGCTGCCGAGGCTGGTCCAGATGAAGCCGTAGCGTTCGATGACCGGCAGCGCGTTGGCGCCATCGACGCTTCTCCACGCCGTGACGGCACCATTGGCGCCGCGCTCGTAGTGCACGCCCAGATCGAGCAGCGTGGTCGAGCGGCGCTCACCGGGTCTGGCATCCTCGCCCGCCGAAATGGGGTACCACAGGTTCAGTACAGCAGCGGAGGGCGTCTTCGGCATGGTGTCGTCCGGATGAGAGGCGTCCTGCAGCGTGGTGCCTTTGGGATACGACGGCAAGCCCGCTCGCGATCATGGGAGGCATGTGACGGGCGGGACAGAAGCGGCCAGACCCGCCCTGCCCCACCGGATCAGTTGGCTACCTCGGCGAGAAGCACATCCTCGATCTCGGTATAGGAGAGGCCCAGCCGCTGGCGAATGGAGCGCTTGCGGGCCGCAAGATCGGCGATGGTATGGCTGTCGAGCACCTCGAAAAACGCCCCCAGCGCCTCGCGCAGCGCGGCGTTAACGTCGCACATATCGACCAGCGGACAGCTGATATCGCCATCCTCGAAACACTCCGCCATGGCGAAGTTCTCTTCGGTGAGCTTGATGGTGTCGAGCAGGGTGATGTCCTCGGCCGGCCGGCCGAGCTTGATGCCGCCCTTGCGGCCACGCACCGTCTCGATGAGACCCGCTTCGACCAGCGGCTTGATCAGCTTGAACAGGAACAGCTCGGATATGCCGTGCGCCTTGGCGATATCGGCGACCCGGCTCAGGCCGGGATCGTTGACCGCACAATAGATCAGGGTACGGATGGCGTAGTTGGATTGCCGCGTCAGGCGCATGGAATTCTCCGGTTCGCACCGGCGGCCGCACCGACGCGATCGGCCATCAGCCGATGCACGCAGTTTATAATGGTTCCAGAGTTTTGCAAGATAACCTGAGCAATTGGTTCAGGAATTAACGTCGCAGCCCTCCGTCCCATCGCCGCTGTCACCGCTTGAGGTAAGGCGCGTGCAGCGACAGGTCCGCCGGACCCAGGCGGTCGGACGCGGTGAAGCTCTGGTACCAATAGGGATAGATCAGCGGCGGCTGGCTCACCGCATCGAGCCGTGCCAGATCGTCGGTGGTGAGCTTGAGGCTCGCGGCTTTGAGATTGTCCTCGAATTGCGCCGTGGTGCGCCCGCCGATAATCACCGAGGCGACGATGGGCCTCGACAGCAGCCAGGCCAGCGACACCTGCGCGCCCGAGACACCATGGGCACTGGCCACATCGTTGATGACATCGACGATGTTCCACAGCGTCTCCCAATCCTCGATGGGCGGCTCGCGGAAGCCGCGCACCTGACGGCCGTCATCGGGCTTCGAGTTGCGCGTGTACTTGCCCGAAAGCCAGCCGCCCCCGAGCGGCGACCAGACCAGCACCGAGACACCCTGGTCGAGCCCCAACGGGATCAACTCGTACTCGGCCTCGCGTGCCTGGAGCGTGTAGTGGATCTGCTGGGAGACGAAGCGCTGGTAATGGCGCTGCTCGGAGATCCCCAGCGCCTTCATCATGTGCCAGGCGGAATAGTTGGAGCAGCCGATATAGCGGACCTTGCCCTGCCGAACGAGCGTATCGAGCGCTTCGAGCGTTTCCTCGAGCGGGGTTTCGCCGTCCCATTCATGCACCTGGTAGAGGTCGATGACATCGGTCTTCAGCCGCTTCAGCGAGTCCTCGCAGGCGCGGATGATGTGGTAGCGGCTGAGGCCGCGATCATTCGGACCCGTGCCCACCGGAAACCGCACCTTGGTGGCGAGCAGCACGCGGTCGCGGCGACCATCGGCCAGGGCCTCGCCGATGATGGTTTCGGATACGGTCTTCGAGTAGACATTGGCCGTGTCGATGAGGTTGACGCCGTGGTCGAGGCAGAGGTCGATCTGGCGCTGGGCCTCCTTCAGGTCGGCATCGCCCCATAGACCGTCGCCGCCGAAAGTGGCGGTACCGACCGACAGCGACGAGACCTTGAGGCCGGAACGGCCGAGAATCCGATAGTCCATCTTCTAGTCCTCCTGTTGGGAGGGACGTTAACCGCCAGTATCGGGCGTGGCGAGAGGCTTGGCGTCCGCCCTTTGGCGGGAGGCCTCGCGGCGCGCCAGTTTCAAAGCCTTGTTGCGGCGGGCGATTTCGGCCGCGTCATCGCCGAGATGCGCCTCCCCGCGCGCCTCGGCGATGGCCAGCTGCTTCTCGCGCTCGAAATGGCCGGGCTTGGGCGCCGCCGCGCAGGCGTCGCAGAGCTCGTCGTGGAGCACGTCCGCCGGGAACGGCTGGCGGCAGGACCTGCAGAGCCGGGCCGAACCCTGCTCGAGCCCGTGTTTCAGCGACACGCGCTCATCGAAGACGAAGCACTCGCCAGCAAAGCGGCTCTCGGTCGCCGGCACTTCCTCGAGATAGCGAAGAATCCCGCCCTTCAGGTGGAAGACCTCCTTGAAGCCCTTTTCGAGCATATAGGCCGACGCCTTCTCGCACCGGATGCCACCGGTACAGAACATCGCGACCTTGGGGTGCTGCGCCGGGTCGAGGGTCGCCACGTAATCCTTGAATTCGGTGAAGCTCTTCGTCTGCGGGTCGCGCGCCTTCTCGAAGGTGCCGAGCGCCACTTCGTAGTCGTTGCGGGTGTCGATGACGGTCACGTCATTGCGGGTGATGAGCGCGTTCCAGTCGCGCGGGGCGACATAGGTGCCGACGCGGCGGCTCGGATCGGCCTCCGGCGCGCGCAACGTGACGATCTCCGGCTTGAGCCGGACCTTCATGCGGTAGAACGGCATTTCGGTGGCTTCGGAGAACTTGGCCTCTGCGCCCGCGAGACGCCCCGACCAGATGTCGCCATTTGCCAGCCAATCCAGCAGCTGACCGATGGCTGCCCCAGTCCCCGCGACCGTGCCATTGATGCCCTCGGGGGCGAGGATGAAGGTGCCCTTGATGCGCCGCGCGCAGCAGAACTGCGCCAGCAGTGGCTTCAACTCGGCGCAGTCGGGCAGCGACGCGAAGGCGTAATAGGCGAGAACCTTGTAGGGCTCGGGTGTTTGCGGCAGTGTGGCGGGCATATCCAGCAATCCGGAACGGGCGGCAGAGGGCTTACACCCGACGCGCGATGCGGGCAAATCGGACAGTCGAGGGAGGATGACGATGACCTATCGGGCCAGCGATTCGCGCTATGGGCATATGCAATACCGCAAGAGCGGCAAATGGGGCCTGAAGCTGCCGGCCATCAGCCTCGGACTCTGGCAGAATTTCGGCGGCACGCGCGACTATCCGAGCGCCTTTGAAATCCTTTCCTATGCCTTCGACAAGGGCGTGACGCATTTCGACCTCGCGAACAATTACGGCCCACCGCCAGGTTCGGCGGAGGAACTGTTCGGCGACGTGATGGCGCGCGACTTCCGCCCCTATCGCGACGAGATGATC
>CAYPYV010000103.1:0-11598 GCA_964414845.1 uncultured Devosia sp.
TCACCGCCTCGCGCCGATGCGCGTTCATGTCGTCCAGCAGCGTGTGCAGTGTGCGCGCTACCCGCGCCAGGGGTTCACGCTGGGTCTGGGCAAACCTCGTGCGGGCCGCCGCGGCTTCCGCCACCACTGCGTTCAGCTTCTGGTACTGCTGGAAGAAGTCCGCCACCGTGCTGGCGGCCGAGTTCGACAATTCCGAGATATCGGTGGTGAAAACCCCGAAGTCATCCCGCTCGCTGACGACGCTTGCCGCCACCACGCGCGCGTTGACCGCGACGATGCCCATCATTTTCACCGTGCGCCGCAGCTGGTCGATCGGCGTGGCAGCGCCGCCCAGCGCAGTCACCAGCCGTCCGAGGTCGCCCTCCGGGCTTCCCAGTTCCACGGCAATCGCTTCCGCCCGCTGCCCGACGACCGCAAGCCGGGCCGAACCTTCCGCAAGGTCGGGACTATCCAGATCCGATGGCAGCGCTTCGATCAGCCCGCTCACGTGGGTAATCAGTTGCGCGCACGCGCTGAGCTCGTCGCCCGCCGCAACAAACGCGCCATCGATCGCGCTGCGCGGTGCCGTCAGCGCCAGCCCGAGATCCGCGATCCTCTGCGTTGAATGCGACGCAGTGGCGAGGGCGTGGGTCATCAACTCGCCTGGGCCTTCCGACCAAAGGCGACGATCTCCTGCGGCACCTTGCGCAGGGAGAGGATACGCTGCGCCGCACCCAGTTCGATGGCTTCCTTCGGCATCCCGAACACCACCGAACTCTCCTCGTCCTGTGCCACTGTCTGGCTGCCCGCGTTCCGCATCTCCAGCAAGCCTTTCGCCCCGTCGTCGCCCATGCCCGTCAGCAGGATGCCGAGGGCGTTTCGCCCTGCATATTGCGCCGCCGACCTGAACAGGACGTCAACAGAAGGGCGGTGCCGCGACACATGCGGCCCGTCGATGATCCTCACGGTATATCGCGTGCCCGAACGGGACAGCGCCATGTGGTGGTTGCCCGGCGCGATCAGCACGCGTCCCTGCTGCACCACGTCACCATCCTCGGCTTCCTTCACGTTGACCGCGCAGAGGCTGTCGAGCCGCCGGGCAAACGCATGGGTGAACTTTTCCGGCATGTGCTGCACGATGACGATGCCGGGACAGTCTGCCGGCAGAGCCTCGAGCACCTCACGCAGCGCCTCGGTGCCACCGGTCGACGCGCCGATGCAGATGATCGGCTCCGTATCCGGCATGTTGCTGGCGATTGCCGCGGCGCGTGCGGCCGAAACCGGCGGGATGACCACATCGGCCGTCAGCTTTGCCTCGACATTCATCCTTGGCGCAGGTCGTGCCAGCCCCTTCAGGCGGGCCTGGGCGGCTGCCTTCACCGCGTCGCAGATCCGCATGGCGCTCTCCTGCAGGAACTGCGCCGTATCGACACGTGGTTTGGTCACCACGTCGACAGCCCCGGCTTCGAGCGCCTCCATCAGGGTGCGCGAGCCTTCCTCGGTCAGCGAAGAGCAGATCACCACGGGGATCGGGCGCTGCGACATGATCTTCCTGAGGAAGGTAATGCCGTCCATGCGCGGCAATTCGATATCCAGCACCATGACGTCCGGCACCTGCTGCCGGATACGCTCGACCGCGACATAGGGGTCGGACGCCGTGCCGATGACCTCGAGCTCAGGGTCGGCAGAAATGATATCGCTCAGCGTCGTGCGCACCGACGCGGAATCGTCGACGATCAGCACCTTGATGCGGCTCTGGGGTTCGCGCGCCATTTCTATGACCTCAAGGTTTCTGGAAGACAGCCGGGGCGACCTGGCGTACCTGCGCGGCATTGCCGATCATGGATTCCGAATGCCCGAGAAACAGATAGCCGCCGGGCCGCAGGTGCCCAACGAGACGGCGGACCACGGCTTCCTGATCTTCTTTCTCAAAGTAGATCAGTACGTTTCTCAGAAAGATCACGTCGACATCGCGGTCGAACGGATAGGTCGCATCCATGAGGTTAAGTCGGGCAAACCGCACCATCCGGCGCAGTTCAGGCACGATGCGCACATCGCTGCGGGCGCCGGGCTCGCGCGGCCACATGACAAATCGCTTCAGATAGGGTTCCGGCACCGGGGCCATCATCTCAGCGGGATAGATCGCGCGCTCGCCCTGCTCGAGCACTGTGGTCGAAATATCCGTTCCAAGGATCGCGCACCGGAAGTCGCGGCGCTCCACCATGCGCTCGTTGAGAACCATGGCAAGCGTATATGCCTCCGCTCCGGTCGAGCTGGCCGCACTCCACACCTTGAGCAGCGGCTGCGTCTCGGCGCCTGATCTCCGACGGATCAGCTCCGGCACGGCCTTCTTCATCAGGAAGTCGAAATGGTCCGGCTCGCGGAAGAAATCGGTCTTGTTCGTCGTGACGACATTGATGAGAAACCCCATCTCCTCCGCCGTCCCGTCTCCCTTGAACAGGAAGTCGCAATAGGCCTTGAACGTATCGAAGCCATGCGCCCTCAGACGCTTGCGCAACCGTCCCTCGAGCATGAGCCGCTTGTTGGGCGGTAGCTTGATGCCCGCCTCGCCTTCAACCAGCCGCGCGATCCGGCTGAACTCGATGGCGGACAGGTGGTCTTCGCCATCATCCTCGATGTTGAGGATAGCCAGTGCCGAGCCCTTCACCACACAATCTCCTTAGGCCGCGAGCGCTGGCGCTCCGAGTACGATCAGGCGCACCAGGTCCAGCACGGTGACAAAGGCGCCGCGCCGCCGCCCGATACCGGCAACAGAATGGCCGCGCCATTCGCCGCTCACCACCGGTGCCGGCTCGAGCGTTTCCTCATCCAGCGATGTCACCTCGTAGACCCGGTCGCACCTGAGCCCGATGGTCAGCAGCCGGTCAGGAGTCTCGAGCTTCAACACCACGATGCGGGTATTCTCGGTATCCTCAGCCGGCATCATGCCGAGCGTGAGCCGGAGGTCGAGAACCGGAATTCCATCGCCCCGGACATCGGTCATGCCGAGCAGATTGCTCGGCGCCTGCGGCAAGCGGGCAATAGGCCGCATGTCGAGAATTTCCTGGACCTGCTCCACGGGGGCGGCGAACAGTTCGCCATTCACCCCCAGTGTCACATATTGCGCTTTCTCGGCCATCGCCCACCCTCACGCCAAGTTGCGTTTCGTGAATTCCTTGTCGAGGTCGTCATCGCCCTCATCAAGGTCGAGCTCGAAACCGCCCCCGGTGGTTTTGCTCCGCGAGCTGGACTTCGCCGCTTCGGCGCGCCTCATGTGCGGCGCCTTGGCCGCAAGTTCCTTGCGCACCCGGTTGGCGACCGTGTTCGTGGCATCCACCTTGCCGGCCTTAATGCGGAAGTAGCCAATAACGCTCTTGAGCTGCTCGGCCTGGCTCGCAAGCTCTTCCGATGTGGAGGAGAGCTCCTCGGCAGCGGACGTGTTCTGCTGCGTCACCTTGTCGAGCTGCTGGATCGCCGTGTTGATCTGTGCTGCACCGGCATTCTGCTCGCGAGTCGCGGCCGAAATCTCTTCCACCAGTTCCGCCGTACGCCGGATATCCGGGACGAGCTTGTCGAGCATGCTGCCCGCAGCCTGTGCCGATTTCACCGTCTCGCCCGAAAGCGTCGAGATTTCGGCGGCCGCCGCCTGGCTGCGCTCGGCCAGCTTGCGCACTTCCGACGCCACCACCGCGAAGCCGCGGCCGTGCTCGCCGGCCCGCGCCGCCTCCACGGCGGCATTGAGGGCAAGAAGGTCAGTCTGGCGGGCGATCTCCTGCACGACCATGATCTTTTCGGCAATGGTTTGCATCGCGGCGACCGCCTTGGCCACCGCCTCGCCCGAAGCTTCGGCATCCGCAGCCGATTGCCGGGCGATCTTTTCTGTCTGAGCGGCATTGTCTGCCGACTGCTTGATGGTCGAGGCCATTTCTTCCATGGAGGCCGACGCCTCCTCGGTCGAGCTCGCCTGTTCGGTAGAGCCCTGACTCAACTGCTCGGAGGTCGCTGAAAGCTCCTGGCTGCCCGACGAGACATTTTCTGCCGACGAGAGCGCATCTGCGATCACGTTGCGCAGCCGCTCGATCATACGCTTCAGCGAATTACCCATGACGTCCGCGTCAGACCGCGGCACATGGTCGACCGTCAGGTCGCCATCTGCGAGCCGATCTGCGGCAGCGGCCGTATCCCGGAGCGTCTCTACCATGCGGAGTAGCGCATGATTGAGGGTATCCTTGTCTGATCGGGCCCTCGGCGTGACGGCCAGGTCACCCTTGCCAAGACGATCTGCCACTTCTGCAGTTTCGCGCAACGTCGTTACCATCGCGGAAAGCGAGACGTTCAGCGTGTCTTTGGCCGAGCGCACAGTCGGAGCGACGCTCAAGTCGCCCTCCGCGATGCCGTCAGCGATCCTGGCCGTCGCCAGCTGGTTTTCCACCATGCTTCGGATGGCGGCGAGGATACTGCTAGTGTCCCCGTTGCGCAGCTTTATATCCACGCTCAGGTCGCCTTCCGAGACAGTGCCGACAACGCCCCGGACATAGTTTGGTTCGGCGCCAACGGTCTTCATCACGCCACTGATGATGAACCAGGCGATACCGAGCCCGGCAATCGCCGCGGACACGAGAACGAAGGTCACAAGCAGGTTCGCTTGCGCAAAGAGCGCATCGCCTTCCGCGCTCGCCCGTTCGCCGCCCTCGGTGTTCAGGTCGGCAAGCTTGCCCAGTATACCGGAATAGTCGTCAAACAGCGCCAGTGCCTCGCCATTGTAGATCTGAAGCGCCGCATCGTTCTGGTTGTTTTTCGACAGCTGGAAGGCCCGCTTGTGTTCCGCCATGTAGCTGTCGAACTTCTGCGCAAAATCATCATACATGGCTCGCTCTTCGGGCGAGGAGATGAGCGGCTCATACTTGGCGCGCACCGCTGCGATCGTCGCTAGGATCTTTTCAACCCTCTTTTCCCAGGTCGCCATCTGTCCCGGATCAGTCAGGGTCAGGTGCTGGAATTCGGCGACCCGCAAGTCCGCAGCCGCCGTATTGAGCCGGTTCACTGCATCCACGCTTGGCAGCCAGTTGGCCGCGATCTCGGTGGAGGTGTCGTTGATCTGGCTCATTTGCCTGAGCGCGAAGAGTCCTAGGGCACAAAGCACCGCAACGAGGATGCCGAAGCCTAGGGAGAGCTGTGCCTTGAGTCCGAGACGCATTTTTAGCCCCTTATCCTTTTCTGGGATGGAGGCGCCCTGTCACGAATTCTGTGAAGGGGACGCCCAGTTGTTTAGGCGGCAGACCGCTTGGAGAATTCCTCGTCCAGTTCGTCGCGCGCATCACCGAGGTCGAGATCGAACCCGCCGCCGCTGGCCGAGCGCACTGGACGCTTCTTCTGCGGGGCGGCATTCAGATGCGGCGCCTTCTTGACCAGTTCCTTGCGGATCTGCTGGCTTCGCTTGTCGTCCGCCGGACCGACTTCGCCGTCGATCCGGAAATACGCGATCGCGTCCTGCATCTGATCGGCCTGGCTGGCGAGTTCTTCCGACGTCGCCGACAACTGCTCGGCCGCCGACGTGTTCTGCTGCGTCACCTTGTCAAGCTGCTGAATGGCCGTGTTGATCTGGGCGGCACCGGCATTCTGCTCACGGGTGCCGGCGGAGATTTCCTCCACGAGTTCGGCTGTGCGACGAATGTCGGGCACCAGCTTGCCCAGCATCTCACCGGCCGACCTGGCGGCCTTGACGGTATCGGACGACAGCGTCGAAATCTCCGCTGCGGCCGCCTGGCTGCGCTCGGCGAGCTTGCGCACTTCGGAGGCCACCACGGCGAACCCGCGTCCATGTTCGCCGGCACGAGCTGCTTCGACGGCGGCGTTGAGCGCCAGCAGGTCGGTCTGGCGGGCAATCTCCTGCACCACCATGATCTTCTCGGCGATCGTCTCCATGGCGCCCACGGCCTTGCCGACTGCCTGGCCGGATGCCTCGGCGTCCGCAGCAGACTGCCGGGCGATGCGCTCGGTCTGTGCTGCATTGTCGGCGGACTGCTTGATGGTGGAAGCCATTTCTTCCATCGAGGCAGAGGCCTCTTCGGTCGAACTCGCCTGTTCAGTGGAGCCCTGGCTCAGCTGCTCGGCTGTCGCGGACAGTTCCTGGCTGCCCGAAGCGACATTGCGCGCCGACGTCACCACTTCGCCAACCACCTGGCGCAGCTTGCCGGCCATGGCATTGAGCGCGTCGATCACATCCTTGATCTCGTCATTGCTGCGCACACTGGCCGTTGCGCTGAGATTGCCGCCGGCCACCTCATTGGAGAGCTTCAGCGCCGCGCTCAGGGCCTTGGAGATGCCCAGGACGATCCACAGGGCAGCGACGGTCGCGATCACTGCGGACGCAACAAGGATGGAGATCAGCAGGTTGCGGCTGTGCTCATACAGCGCGTCTGCATCGGCTGCCGCCTTCTGCATCTGGGTGTTGTTGAGGTCGATGATGGCATTGAGCGCATCGACAGACTTCTGCCGCGCTGCCCTCCCCTCGCCATTCGCGAGCTGCAGGGCATGGAATTTGCCGTTCTCGACAGCCGCATCGCGTGCCGAGAGCACGGCCGGCAGCCATGTGTTGAATTGGGTGACGAACTGGCCATAGGCCTCTGCCTGGCTCGGCGGCATCAGAGCCTTCAGTGCCGCGACCTCGGCGCTGAGCGCGTCGGCCTTCTTCTGCACGGTGGCGACATAGCCCTCCTGCAGAGCCGGGTCATCCATCGAAATAATGGTGTTCCGCACATCCCGGGCCAGTTCGATAATGCCGGTCTCGAGCGCCTTGCTCCGGCTGAACACCTTGACGAGTGCCGGATCGGTCATCGAGACCAGGCTGGCCTCGAGCGATGCCTCAATCCCGCGCAGGGTCTCGATAGCTGCGGCGGAGATTTCCCGCGCGGCCTCAACGCGTTCGCGGGCCACTACGGGTGAGTTCTTGTTGGCGAGGGCCTCGACTTGGTCATGCTTGACCATGAAGTCGTCCCAGGCAGCCCGATAGGCCTCCACCAGCGGCTTGCCGGCGTCGCTCGACAGATCGTAGAGCTTCTGTATGTCCTCGTCGATTGCCTTGTCTTCGGCATGGATTGACGAGGCGAGGGCCGACATATCCTCGACCGAGCTGGCGAGGATATAGTTCTTCTCGTCCCGCGCGATCCGCAGCGAACGGGCATTGATGTCCGTTGCCATCTTGATCCGCTGCGAATTGCCTTGGACGATGCCGTTGAGGGCTTCGTTGACCGTGCCCAGGTTCTGGATGCCGAGAACCATTCCGCCGGCGGACATCGCCACGATGACTGCAAAGGTCGCGGCCAGCTTGGCCTTGATCGTCAACCTCATGATACTACCCCTTCAGTGTGCGAATAGGCGCCGCCCCGGCGACCCTCCTGCTCCAGAATCCGCTGCAGGTGCGGAATGATGATGAACTGCCCGTTGCGCTTGCCGATGCCGCGCACATAATCCGAGCGCCAACGCATGCCGACCCGCGGCGCTTCCTCGATGGCGGCGTTCTCGATGTCCGTGACGTCGTAGACCTTGTCGGCCAGCAGCCCGACGACCGTGGGCTCGCCCTCGATCTCGGATTCGACAACCACAATCCGGGTGTCGGCGGTATGGTCGGGACGGCGCATTCCGAAGGCGACGCGCAGGTCGGCGAGCGGGACGACACGTCCGCGCACATTGATGAGCCCTGCCGCGAAGGGCGACGCATTGGGAACGTCCGTCACAGGCACGAGGTCGAGTATCTCGCGCACGCCTTCGGCTTCGAAAGCGAAGAGCTCGTCATCGAGCCTGAGGGTCAGCGCCCGCATGGATGCTGTCTGGGTCATGCTGCTTTTCCTTGCTGCACTTCAGTTGCCTGCCCGGCATCCACCAGCCGGGCCGTGTCGAGGATCAGCGCAACCGTGCCGTCCCCGAGAATGGTGGCCCCCGAGAAGTTCGGCAGGTCGGCATGCAGCTTGCTGAGTTGCTTGATCACGGCCTGGGTGTTGCCGATGATCTGGTCGACGACCAGGCCCACCCGCCCGCCTCCCGAGGACACGATCACCACCTTCTGGAACGGATCTCGTTCGCCGGCGGTACCGAACACGTCCCTGAGACTGATGAACGGCACGAGGCTGCCGCGGATGTCGAGGAAGCTGCGGCCGCGCGAGGCGGTGAGTGCCGTCGCCGGGAGCTCGACACATTCCTCGACTGCGGAGAGCGGGATCGCATAGCGACCGGTTCCCACCCTCACCAGCATGCCTTCGATAATGGCAAGCGTCAGCGGCAGGCGCAGCGTGATCGTCGTGCCCTTGCCTGGCGATGAGGTGAGGTGAATCTTGCCGCGCAAGCCTTCAATGGTCTTCTTCACCACGTCCATGCCCACACCACGGCCCGAAAGCGCTGTCACTTCCTTCGCGGTCGAGAAGCCGGGTGCAAAGATCAGTTGGTGCAGGTCACTGTCGGTCAGGCGGGTGTCTGCGGTGATCAGCCCGTTCTCTTCCGCCTTCTGGCGGATACGGGCTGTGTTCAGTCCGGCACCGTCGTCGGTTACCGAGATGGTCACTTCCGCCCCGGCATAAACCGCCGACAGCCGGACGGTACCGCGAGCCGGCTTGCCTGCCGCCAGGCGCTTCTCGGCTGGTTCGAGACCGTGGTCCACTGAGTTCCGGATCAGGTGTACCAGCGGGTCGGCCAGGCGCTCGATCATCGTCTTGTCGAGCTCGGTCTCCTCGCCGGAGGTGAGGAACTCGATGTCCTTGCCGAGATCGTTGCTGAGATCGTGGATGAGGCGGCGGAAACGCGAGAACAACGACCCGATCGGCACCATGCGGATGCCCATGGTCGTGTCGCGAAGGCCCGACGAAAGCCGCTCCAGTTCTTCGGCAACCGACTTTAGGCTGCTGTCTGCGCTAAGCGCTGCAAGCTGTGTCAGTCGAGCCTGCGCGATGACCAGTTCGCCGACCCGGTCCATCAGCTCGTCAAGCCGCTCCGCAGGCACACGCAGCGAACTTGCCGCCGCGGCACTCGTCTGCTTGGCATCTGTACGCTCGGCCTCGCCCTGCGCCCTGGCCACCGCCGGAGCATTGGCTTCGACCACCTCTCTTGCGATTGTCTCGGCAATCGCAGGAACGGGAGACCTTTCGGACGCATCCGACCCCGCGAGGCCTTCCAGCCTCTCGCAGGTGAGTTCCATGCCATCCATCAGGAACAGGAACACGTCCTCCAGCGCCGCCCGAGGGTCCTCGTGCTCGAGGTCGATCTGCCAGCCCAGGTAGCTGCGCTCTGGATCCATTTCCTGAAGGGTCGGAACGCGATCGGAGAGCAGCGTCACCTCGGCCCTGCCCAGCGCCACGATCTCTCCCAGCAGCAGCACCGGGTTCGTGCCGTGCACCAGGGCATCATCAGGCAGAAAGAAGCGGATTCGCCACTTGGCGACTGTGCCGGTCGCATGCGTTTCCGAGCTTTCCGGCGTCAGGTCGATCGCAGGCTCCGCCGCGGCCACGGCGCCGCCATCGACCACCGTCGCAAGGTCCGCGAGCAACCTGTCGCCAGCATCACCGACGCTCGAGGGGTCGTTGATCAGCGCGTGGATGTGATCCTTGGCAGCGAGCGCAATCGTCACCAATTCGGCAGACACCGGCGCGGCGCCTTTCCGAACGCGATCGAAGGCCGTCTCGAAATTGTGCACGAACTCCGCGACTTCAGTGAACCCGAACATCGCGCCCGAGCCCTTGATGGTGTGCAGGGCCCGAAAGACCGAGTTCACGAGATCCTGGTCCTCTGGGGTCTGCCCCAGATCCAGCAGACCCTGTTCGAGCTGTTCGAGCAGTTCGGCCGCTTCTTGGCGGAAAGTGTCGGTCGGATCGTTGCTCATGCGCCGGTCACCTTCTTGATTACGGCGACCAACTGCTCCTGCTTGAACGGCTTGACGATCCAGCCGGTGGCGCCGGCCTCCCTCGCCTGCCGCTTCAGGTCGTCATCGGATTCTGTTGTGAGCAGGATCACCGGGATACCCTTTCCTTGGGGGGACTGCCGGAACTTCTTGAGGAACTCGAGACCGTTCATCACCGGCATGTTGAGGTCGGTAATGACCGCATCCACGGCATTGGTCGTCGCCTTGGTGTAGCCGTCGGCGCCGTTCACGGCCTCGAGAACCTTTAGGCCCGCACTCGAAAGCGTCATCGCCACCATCTGGCGAATGGAGGCCGAGTCATCGATGGTCAGAATTGTCTTGGTCATTTCAATTGCCTCTCTGAAATGCCCAGCCGGTTGTGTCAGAAGCCAGTCTTGGACTCTCGGCGGCGACCGCACCGACCGCGATCAGGAGCCTGCCAGTGGGCGACCCCGCGGAGACGGTGAAACTCAGGTCCCGCCCGGCAACACGCGCAGAGCGTTCTGCTGCGATCAGCACCTGCAATGTGCCAACATCAGCGTCATCAATTTCATTGAGGTCGATTGCTATCGGACCCTGGCCTTCGAGTGCCTGCAGGAGACTTCCTCGCAGCGTCGCTGCAGTCCTGAGACTGTGGACGCCGGTCAGTTTCACCACAGGCGAACCCGAACCACTGGCCGTTGCCGCGGAAACCACTTCGCCGACTGTATCGCTTTGAGTCATGTGCCCGTCCCCGGTTGGTGATTGGGTCGCATCACGAACGAACTTCTGCTCGTTCAATTGCGCCAAACGCTGGTACCAACCCAGCCACGGCAATTATGGGCATCCAAATGTTAATCGGGCATTATGCTGATCATCTTTCTTTCTGGCTCTGGACTTAGTAGTTTAGTTAAAATCTAAACGGATTTTAATCAACGTTAAATGTAAATCAAAACCAAATTGTGAGCCATTCGACTGTCGGCAAGGGGCCACACAATCCCTGTGGTGAATTGTTTGGTGCGCCAATCGCGCTGGACGGGATGCAAACAATTTCTTCGGCTGAAACTTTCATGTATACGGAAAAAACCGTACGCATTTCCTGCGACCAACAGAGATGCAATCCATTCATTAAATTCGCGCGCCGCGGCATCACGCTGCACTCACCTCTCATTAACATCTGCGCTTGGCGAACCGGGGGAAAGTAGCCTCGGTGGAGCATGCGACTCCTCTGATGGGGCTTGGTGGTCCCGCGCGAACTCCCCTCCTGACATTCGCAACCAGAACGAAAACGCTCATTCCGGTTGATCGAAGCTCCAGCCCTGTGGCCGGCAAAGCGAGGAGACGCATCCTTGGCCCGGGCACGGCCAGAGGACACCTGCGGGGTCTTGAACTGCGCTGACCGCCATCACCATGGGCCTTCCCGCTGCAATGCGAGCAACGGCGCTCTCCGCCGACGCCTTCGGCGGCATGCGCATTCAGAACGGGCGGAGTGGCACCGACGCGCCGCGCTGAAAGGCGGCTGGATAGCCTGGCGCAGGTAACCGCCCCCCACTTATCCCCCTCGCCCAGATCTCCCTTATGCTCGCGCTGTCAAACTCTCGCGAGCACAACGACCATGCAGCAGACATCTCCACCTCCTTCATCCAACCCCTCGCTCAACACCGTCCTGGCGCAGGAGCAGTTGCTGCCGCAGGTTGCGGCGCTCCTCAAGCAAGTCGCAAAGCTGCCACCGCGACAGAGCCAAGGGCCGGCCT
>CAYPYV010000104.1:0-11339 GCA_964414845.1 uncultured Devosia sp.
CGAACTGCGCCGTCGCAGCTTCCGGCTCCTCGCCGAGGCATTCGGACTCAAGGCGCGGGACTAGGCTGCGGCCTTCACTGCCCGCGCTGCTGCGATGATCGCGTCGGCGGAGGTCTCGATATCCGCGTCCGTCGTCGGACCCGAAGACACCGAGAGCCGCATCACCCATCGGCCCCGCCATTGCGAGCCGCCGGCATAGAGCACGCCGTCGCGCTGGATGCGGGCAATCACCGCGCGGGTCGCCTCGTCGGAACCGAAGCTCACCGAAACCTGATTGATCACCACCTGGTTCAGAACTTCGATGCCCGGCTCGGCCGCCAGCCGCTCGGCGAAGCGGCGGGCCTGAGCGCAATGCCGCGCCACCATTTCGGCTATGCCATCGCGCCCAAGAGCCTTGATCACCGCCCAGACCGCCACGCCGCGCGCACGGCGGCTCAATTCCGGCACATAGGCCGAAGGAACACGATCGCCCTGCTGAATCTGTGGCAGGTACGAGGCCCATTGCGTCATGGCCTTTTCGAGCGACGCCTTGTGCCTGACGATGGCGAAGCCGCAATCATATGGGACCTGCAGCCACTTGTGGCCATCGGTGCACCAGCTGTCGCAATGCTCGATCCCTGCGGTCAGGGCACGCTCGGCGGCGTTGGCGCTGGCACGCGCCCAGAGTCCGAAGGCCCCATCGACATGCAGCCAAGCGTCATGGGCACGCGCGATTTCGGCGATTTCGGTGAAGGGGTCGAAGGCCCCCGAATTGATGTGTCCAGCCTGCACGATGATGACCTTCGGGCCCTCAAGGCCGGCCATGGCGCGCTCGAGCGCAGCGGGGATCATACGCCCCTCGTGGTCGACATCGACCTTGATGACCCGGCGTGCGCCGAACCCGATGAGCTGCAGCGACGCGAACAGAGACGAATGCGCCTCCGCGCCGATCAGCACATGCACCGGCGGCGCACCGAACAGCCCGTCCGCGTCTGCGTCCCAGCCGACCTTGCCGAGCATGTGCGTGCGCGCGGCGGCGAGGCAGGTGGCATTGGCAACCGTTGCACCGGTCGAAAAGCCGATCCCGCTCTCTCTTGGCAGATCGAGCAGGTCGAGCACCCAGCGCTCGGCGATCGCCTCCATCGCGGAGGCTGCGGGGGTCGACGTGTGGAACCCCGCATTCTGACCCCAGGCCGCAACCATGATTTCGGCGGCAACCCCGGCTGGATGCGACGCGCCCATCACCCAGCCGAAGAAGCGGGGACCAGTAATCGGCATCAGACCGCCCTCGGTCATCGCCACCAAGTCATCAAGCACGGAGGCGGGCGACGCCCCGGTCTCGGGCACCGGCGCCTGCATGCGGTCGACGAGGTCGTGGTAGGCGAGGCGCGGCAGTTCCGGCGCCTCGGCGACCTTGTCGCGGTAGAGGGCGGCGGCTTCCGCCGCCCGTGTGAAGAGCTGCTTCAGGTCCGACATAGATCATTCTCCTGCCGTTTCACGCGGCAGGGCCGAAAATGCCTGAGCCGCGCGGCGCTTGAGCCTAGCTGGCGAGCTTCTTGAGAATCGCCGCGCCCATTTCCTCGGTGCCCACCGACTTGCCACCCTGGGCAATGTCGCCTGTCCTGAGGCCGTCGTCCAGCACGGCTGCGATCGACCACTCGAGCTTGTCGGCGAGTTCGATCAGGTTGAACGAATAGCGCAATGCCATGGCAAAGCTCGCCAGCATGGCGATGGGGTTGGCAATGCCCTTGCCGGCGATGTCGGGCGCCGAACCATGCACCGGCTCGTAGAGCGCCTTGCGCTTGCCCGTCGCCTTGTCGGGGGCGCCAAGTGAAGCCGACGGCAACATACCGAGCGAGCCGGTGAGCATCGCGGCCGCGTCCGACAGCACGTCGCCGAACAGGTTGTCAGTGACCATCACGTCGAACTGCTTGGGGTTTCGGACAAGCTGCATTGCGGCATTGTCGGCGAGGATGTGCTGGAACGCGACATCCGGATAGTCCTTCGCCACTGCCTGCGCGACCTCGTCCCACAGCACGCCCGATTTCATGACGTTCTTCTTGTCGGCTGAGTGCACCTTCTTCGAGCGCGTGCGCGCAAGGTCGAAAGCGACGCGCACGATACGGTCGATTTCGTAGGTCTCGTAGACCTGCGTATCGACGGCGCGCTTCTGGCCGTTGCCGAGATCGGTGATCTCCTTGGGCTCGCCGAAATAGACGCCGCCGGTCAGTTCGCGCACGATGAGGATGTCGAGGCCTTCGATCAGCTCACGCTTCAGCGACGAGGCATCGGCCAGTGCCGGGTAGCAGATCGCAGGACGCAGGTTCGCAAAGAGCCCGAGATCCTTGCGGAGGCGGAGCAGACCCGCCTCGGGGCGCACGTCATAGGGCACCTTGTCCCACTTCGGCCCGCCGACCGCGCCGAAGATCACAGCATCGGCGGCAAGCGCCTTCTGCATGTCCGCATCGGAAATCGCAACGCCATGCGCGTCATATGCAGAGCCGCCGACCAGCCCGCTCTCCGTGACAAACGCGACCTTCTGCTCACCGTTGAGCCACTCGACGAGCTTTTTCACCTCGCCCATGACCTCGACGCCGATGCCATCGCCGGGAAGAAGGAAGAGTTTGTGTGCCATCTCAGGTCTCGTGTTGGGGCGGCGCGAACCGCTTGTGAAGGAAATAGCGGCGTTCGCCGCGCGGATGGTCCTCGATCGTGCCGAAGACGGAAAAGCCGAGGCGTTCGTAGAAGGGTTTGGCCTGGAAGGCAAAGGTATCGAGCCACATGCCGAGCAGATTGCGCGAGCGTGCCCAGGCTTCGGCGCGTGCCATGAGCTTGGTTCCGAGTCCCTGACCCTTCAGCGCCACGGGCACTGCGACATATTGGATGAAGAGCCAGTCGAAGAGTTGGTAGCCATGCAGCCCGCCGACGACCGCGCCAGAGTCGTCGTGGATCAGGACCGAGAACGGTTGATAGCCGCCGTCGCGGCCCGCGGCTGTCTCGTTCTCGACCAATGCGGCCAGGATGCGCTCTATATCCGCACTGCTCGCCTCCAGCGTCTCGGTAAGCTTGACCATCAGGCGCCGCCTGCACCCAAACGCGCGGTGACCTCGATCTCGATCTTCATTTGCGGCTCCATCAGTCCGGTGACGAGCAGAGTCGCGGCGGGGCGAATGTCGCCGAACGTTTCGCCGAGTACCGGCATGATCGCCGGCCAATCGGCGCGGTCTGCAAGGTAGTAATGGACGCGGAGCACGTCGCGAAGGCTTCCACCCGCCCGTTCGAGCACACGCGCAATAGTGCCGAGGGCGTTGCGCGCCTGCACTGCGGCGTCCTCGGGCAGTGTCATGCTCGCATAGTCATAGCCGGTCGTCCCTGACATATAGACCATGTCGCCGTCTATCACCGCGCGGGAATAACCGATCGTCGCTTCGAACGGAGAGCCCGTCGAGAGGCGTTCCAGCATGGGCGCCTCAGAGCCAGGGACGGCTCTGTGCGATCTTGCTCTCGAATGTCGAAATGGCCGGATCGGCCTTCAGCGTCGCGGCGATATCGTCGAGCCCTTCGAGCAGCACATGCTTGCGCGAGGGGTCAATGTCGAAATGTAGGGTGCCGCCATCCGGACCCTTGATGGTCTGGGCCTCGAGGTCGACGGTGAGCGTCGCATTGGCGCCGCGCTCGGCATCGTCCATCAACAGCTTCAGCTGCTCCGGGCTGACGACGATCGGCAAAATGCCATTCTTGAAGCAGTTATTGTAGAAGATGTCGGCAAAGCTGGTCGAAATGACGCAGCGGACGCCATAGTCGAGCAGAGCCCAGGGCGCATGTTCGCGCGAGGAGCCGCAGCCGAAATTGTCGCCCGCGACGATGATGTTCGCGCCACGATAGGCTGGCTTGTTCAGCACGAAGTCCGGATTCTCGCTGCCGTCCTCGTTGTAGCGCATCTCGGAGAAGAGCGCCTTGCCGAGCCCGGTCCGCTTGATGGTCTTGAGGTACTGCTTGGGGATGATCATGTCGGTATCGACATTGATGATCGGCAGCGGCGCCGCGACACCGGTGAGCGTGGTGAACTTGTCCATGGCCATACCCCTGTTCTTCGCGGGCTGTAATGGCGCAAGCACCACCGAAAGGTCAAGTGAGAGCTGTGCCGGGAAGCCGGGAATTGCCGGGTGGCTGCATCCTGCTCAGGCGCTGCCGGCTGCCCAGAGGCGGTCGAGTTCATCCAGCAGTTCATAGGTGCTGGCTTCGGAAACGTTCTCGTCGTCGCTGTCGGCGGTTTCCTCAGCGCCCGCGCCAACCGACAGGCTCATGAAGATTTCCGCCATTTCCGTCTCGATGCGATCCTCGACTGCGGCGTGCGCCGCATCGGCCTGGACAGGCAGCATAGCCTCCAGTTGCGCGCGCAGGGCCGCTACCATGTCAAGATCGTCGACTCCCCTCGCAGGGGGCATGCTCGGAACCTCGGCGGCATCCTGCCGCCCTCGGGCATAGTCCATTGGTGGCCTCTATCCAGGGAACTACTCACGCTCATGCTAGGTGAATCGCGGGGCGGCGTCACGACAAGGATGTGGCCTTTTCATGGTTTTCTTCCGCGTCAGAAAGGCGCCGGCACCACAAAATCCACCCAATGGCCCCTTGGGTGGTGGAAGCCGAGCATCTCGGCGTGCAGCTGCAGCCTATCCGCTGCCGCGAGCGCGTCCCCCGTCGCGTAGAACACGTCACCGAGGATAGGATGGCCAATGGCGAGCATATGCACGCGCAGCTGGTGCGTCCGGCCGGTGAGCGGATTGAGCCTCAACCGGGTTATGCCATTCTCCCGCGCGATGACTTGCCACTCGGTGCGGCTCGGCCGGCCATTCTCCCAGTCGACACATTGCCTGGGCTTGTTTTCCCAGTCCGTGGCGAGCGGCATGTCAACGAGCCCGCTCTCACCCGCGACATCCCCCCAGACCCGCGCGGCATAGGATTTTCGTGCCCGGCGCTGCTCGAATTCCTGCCCGACATGGCCGAGCGCCCTCTTGTTGAGGCACATGACGAGAATGCCCGAGGTATCCTTGTCGAGCCGGTGGGCAAGCGCTGCACTTGGCCAGCGCTCGCGGACGCGCGCCTCCAGACAGTCAGAAAGGCGCGGATCTTTCCCCGGCACCGAAAGCAGGCCCGAGGGCTTGTCCAGCACGACTATATCCTCGTCCGCATGGATCACCGTCAGCCAGGGCTCGGTGGGCGGCGAATAATCGAAGCTTTCAGGCATCGGGTTCAGCATCTGTGCGCCATAGCAGCCGCGGGGGCGGTGCGAAACCCTCCGTCCGCCCGCCCAAGCGCAAAGCAGGTTGCGGTACGTACATCAGTCGTACTGGAAAAGCGTCGCCGAATAGGCGATGGTTCGTCCTTGGATCATACCGGTCGGGACAGGCCGGACCAGTTTCATGGTGAGGACAGAATGAGCGCAGGCGGCCGGATTGGCGTGGGCATCATCGGGTGTGGCAATATCTCGAGCCAATACCTGAAGGCGATGCGGGATTTCCCGGTACTCGAGATCATCGCGATCGCCGACATGCGGCCCGAGGTGGCGGAAAAGAAGGCAGCCGAGTTCGGCCTCACTGCCGTCAGTGTCGAGGCGCTGCTGAACGACCCGAAGGTCGAGCTCATCGTCAATCTCACTATTCCGCGCGCCCATGTCGAAGTTGGCCTCCGCGCCATCGCAGCGGGCAAGCATGTTTATGGCGAAAAGCCGCTCGGGGTGAACTTCGCCGAAGGCAAGAGGCTCGCCGACGCCGCCAAGGCGGCGGGGGTGCGGATTGGGTCGGCTCCCGATACCTTCCTCGGTGGCAGCCATCAGCAGGCTCGCGCGCTGCTCGATTCCGGTGCAGCGGGTGACATTGTCGGCGGCACCGCCTATTTCGCCTGCCCCGGCCATGAGCGCTGGCATCCCGACCCGGCCTTCTACTACGATATCGGCGGCGGGCCGGTGCTCGACATGGGCCCCTATTACATCACCGATCTCGTCAATCTGCTCGGACCTGTTGAGACCGTTCAGGCCATGAGCGCAACCCCGCAACTCGAGCGGCCGATCTATTCGGAGCCCAAGAAGGGCCAGCTCATGCCGGTGAAGGTCGCGACCCATGTCGCCGGCCTGATGCGCTTCAAGGCGGGTGCGATCATCCAGGTCACGCTGAGCTTCGACGTTCCGGCGCACCAGCACCTGCCGTTCGAACTCTATGGCACCAAGGCCAGCGTCCTCGTGCCTGATCCCAACATGTTTGGCGGGGAGGTGAAGACCCGCGCGCCTGGCCAGCAGGACTGGACGATTGTTCCAACGAGCTACCCCTACGCCGACGCCAACTACCGCTCGCTTGGCGTCGCGGACATGGCGCATGCCATCCTGTCAGGTCGGTCGCATCGGGCAAGTGGCGATCTCGCCCTGCACGTTCTCGAGGTGATGGAAGCTTTCGATACCGCAAGCCGGTCCGCGGTACCGGTTGCCATCACAACGCCAGTGGCGCGGCCAGAGCCGATCGCGACGTCGCTCAAGGACGGCCGGATCGGCTGAGGCAACGCCGCGCAGGCCTCGTGATTTCCCTTTTCATGCGGCTCTGATATGAGAGCCGCATGAAGTTAACCATCAGCCCCGTTCGCGCGGCCTTTCGCGCCCTCGTGCTCTTTGCCCTTGCCGGCCTCGTTTCGGCCTGCTCGATGGCCGGAATGCCGCAGTTCCGGCCGGCTGCGCCGGCGCCGAAGGCGGTTGCTTCGGCGGCGCCTCTACCGCAGACGCGGACGCGTGAAGTGCTGGAGGCGGACGGCATCTTGCTGCCACTTGCCTTTGCCGAAAACCCCGCGCCGAAGGGTGGCTCGGCCAATATCAACGGCCTAATCCAGAAATATGCTTCCCTATATGGCGTTCCCGCCTCGCTCATCCACCGTGTGGTAAAGCGCGAGAGCAGCTACAATCCGCGCGCCAAGAACGGGCCCTACTACGGGCTGATGCAGATTCGCTACGACACGGCCAAATCCATGGGATATCGCGGAAAGCCGTCTGGCCTGCTCGATGCAGATACCAACCTGCGTTATGCGGTGAAGTATCTTCGCGGCGCCTATATCGTGGGCGGCTACAATGCCGATCGGGCGGTGCGCAACTATTCCCGCGGCTACTACTACGATGCCAAGCGGGCAGGCCTCCTTGAGGAAGCCGGGCTCCGCTGAGCCAAAAAAGCATTGTTCGCGAATTGGAAAAGGAAAAGTCCTTCCCGTCGTGACAATCGGCGCTTGATGGCGTCAGCGATCCTGACTATTTCAATCCAGCTTTCGGAGTGATCCGAAGGCGAGTTCTCAGGGCGGGGCGAAATTCCCCACCGGCGGTAAGGCCCAAGGGCCAAGCCCGCGAGCGCCTTCCAGTAATGGAAGGGTCAGCAGATCCGGTGCAAATCCGGGGCCGACGGTATAGTCCGGATGAAAGAGAACGGGATCGAGACGGGCCCTCGTGGGCTCGGCGCTTCGTCGCATTCAGGCGACGGGCGCTGGACCGCATGGTCCTGACGACCTCCGTAACCCTGGGGAAACTGGTTACGGAAAGGATCGTCGATGAACCAGATTTCCTCGTCTTCCCGCGCCGGTCTCGGCGCTTTGCTGATGCTGACCTCCAGCCTCGCCTTTGCCGGCACCAATGTGCTGCAATCGGTGTTGCCATGGACCTATGGCATGAGCTCCACCGGCATGGCCTTCTGGCAATATGTCATCGCCACAATATTTGCCCTGCCGCTGATCGCACGCATCGGCATCTCGAAACTCCGTACCCGGCACCCGCTCCTGCATGAGATCCGCGCCTTCGTGTCTGCGCTCGGGGTGCATGTGTTCGTCTACGGCTTCGCGGCTGGCGTCCCGATCTGGCAGATGGTGACCCTTCTTGCCACCGGTCCGCTGTTCGTCATCGCGGGCTCGCTGCTCTTTCTCGGAGAGAAGGCCTCACCCACGCGCCTTGTCGCGGCCCTGCTGGGCTTTGTCGGTGCCATCATCGTCTCGGGCGTAGGGCAGGAAGCCCTTGGACTGCAGACTCTGGTACCTATTCTTGCGGCGGCGCTTTGGGCGACCACCGACATTCTCACCAAGGCGCTTGCGCGCGAGGAAAGCCCGGAGACATTGACCCTGTCGCTGCTGGTGCTGGTCACGCCCAACCATCTCCTGATCCTCGTCGCGGTCAATCTGCTCGGCTGGCTCGCGCCCGCTGCCCTGCCGGCCGGGATCGCCAGCGGCTTCCCGTTCCAGTTGCCGACCGGCGACGGCATCTGGCTGCTGCTGCTGCTCGGCGCTCTCACGGCGCTGGCGCAGTATCTGCTCACCTTTGCCTACAAGGTGGCGGATGCGACCTACCTGCAGCCCTTCGGTGATCTCAAGGTGCCGCTGAGTGCGCTGCTTGGGTGGATCTTCGTGTCGCAGGTTCCGAACCTGTCACTGTTCATCCCCGGCGCCCTGTTGGTGCTTGCGGGCTCGCTGTTGATCTACTGGCGCGAAGGCGCATCAACGGGCCGGCTACAGGCCGCCTGACCGGCGCTGGCATATCGAACGAGAAACGGGGCCCTGCGGGGCCCCGTCGCATTCCTGCCGTCGATCGGCGGGGTCACTTCGCTTCCGGGTAACCGTCCATCCCGCCGAAGCCACCGAACACAGTCTGCTCGAAATCGAGCACAGCGCCAGTCATCGGGTAAGAGGCGGGACCGCCGAGGAAGACAATGCCACGTGCTATGTCATCCCCCTTCAGCAGCCGACCAAACGGCCGGCCCTTCTCTGCCGCCTCGAGCCAGTTCGGCGGTGCGTCGTGCCAACGCGTCAGCGTCTCATGTTCGCCAGGCGTATCGACCCAGCCTGGCAGGATGCAGTTGACCCGGATACGGAGGGCATTGACGGCGTTGGCAGTGTTCTTCGACAGGTTTACCAGTGCCGCCTTCGAGGCGGAATAGGCCGCCAGTTGCGGCGCGCCGACATGAGCATTGACCGACGACACATTGACAATGGCGCCCTCGATCCGTTCCCGCTGCATCAGCTTGATCGCGTCCTGCATGATGAAGAAGGGCGCGCGGACATTGACGGCGAACATGCGGTCAAACAGCGCAAGGTCGGTATCGAGGATCGAGCCGCGGTCGGTGAGCCCAGCGACATTGGCGACGAAATCCAGCCGTCCAAAAGCATTGTCGACTGCCGGCATGATGCCTGCGACCTGAGCGGGCTCCGCCAGATCAGCATGTACGAAGATAGTCCTGCAGCCGGCGGCAGTAATGGCGGCCGCCACCGCCTCGCCCTTTTCGCGACGACGGTCCACCAGAGCCACGCCTGACGCCCCTTCAGCCGCCAGACGACGGGCGACGGCTTCGCCAATACCCTGGGATCCGCCCGTGACGAGCCCGAACTTGCCCTCGAAGGGCCGCGACGAAGATTGAGACATGGGGAGGACTCGCAGGCGAGAACAGGAACGCTGGCGCACCCTATTCAGCCGCTTGCGCAAAGAAAAGGCCCGGCCGGGTTTCCCCTGCTCCATCCTTGGGCTATGTGACGGAGTAGCGTGCAGTGGAGGCATGAATGCAGCAGCGCGATACGGACTGGTTTCGGCCGCTCTGGCGGCGTGTTCTCGTTACCGGCTTCGTCACCGTCTGGCTCGTATGGGAGATCTGGGTTGGCGTCATGCTACGCCCTGACAACCCGGATTACACTTGGGTAGGCCTGGTCGGCTTTGCCTTTGTCTATGCGATCTGGAGCTTCTTCATCACCTTCGACAGGCGCGGCAAGAAGCCCGACGATGCGGGGACGCCGCCAGCCGCCTGATCATGCTCAGGCGGCGGTAAAGCCATTGTCGACGAACAGATGCGTGCCATTGACGAAGCTTGAGTCGTCGCTGGCAAGGAACAGGGCCGCTGCCGCCACTTCCTCGGGCTCGCCGATACGCCCCTGCTGCGCCGCGAGCGCTGCCTCGGACACATCGATACCGAGCTTCGTCAGCTCGGCGACTTCCCGCAGGCCATGCGGGGTACGGATGAAGCCCGGGCAGATGGCGTTGCAGCGGATATTTCTATCGCGGAACTCAACCGCTATAGCGCGGGCGAACATGTGGCAGGCGCCCTTGGTGGTATCGTAGAGGACTTCCATGGGCGTGCCGGCAACGGCCGAGATCGACGAGGTGCAGATGATCGATCCCCCGCCCCGTCCGATCATGCCCGGCAGTACGGCGCGGGTCATCAGGAACATCGAACGGACATTGATGGCGTGGAGCCGCTCCCAATCCTCGAGCGTCGTTTCGAGAAACGGCTTTATCGTGATGGTGCCGGCATGGTTGAAAAGCACATTGGCCGGGCCAAACTCGCCTTCCGCTGCCGCCACAGCAGAAATCACCTGGGACTCGTCGGACACGTCCGCGACGATGGCCATCGCGGTGCCGCCGGCCGCCCGGATCGTCGTTGCCGTTTCTTCGGCTGCCGCGCGATTGTGATCGATGATCGCGACCTTGGCGCCCTCGGCCGCAAACAGAAGCGAACTCGCGCCCCCCATGCCGGTAGCGCCTCCCGAAATGAATGCGACTTTCCCCGTCAGCCTCGCCATGTTCGCCCCCCGCGGATCGGCACAAACCCTGTTTCCGTCACCCTAGCAGGGCAATAGCGCTTTGCCAGCAGCGGCGCGCGGCCATGGGCACTTGACTCGCGGGCGCGGTCATGACGAGTTCCCCCGCCCGTTCCCGCACCTCAAGGAGCTCAAGATGCCCGCGAATTTCGTCCTCACCCTCTCCTGTGCGGACCGCCCGGGTATCGTCGCCGCGGTAACGACCGAGCTTGCGGCACTCGATGCAAATATCGCCGAATCCAACCAGTTCTGGGACCGGGAAACCGGGACCTTCTTCATGCGTATCGCCTTTACTGCTCCCGAGGGCGTCGGGCGCGAGCGACTGGAAAAGGCGCTGAAGCCGGCCATCGAGCGTTTTGGAATGCGCACCGCGCTCATCGATCAGTCGGTGAAAAAGAAGATACTCGTGATGGTCTCGAAGTTCGACCATGCCCTCCTGCATCTGCTCTACCAGATCCGCGTCGGCTGGCTCGATGCCGAAGTCGTGGCCATTGTTTCCAATCACGATGACAGCCGAGCCACCGCCGACTATGAAGGCATACCCTTCCATCTCCTTCCGGTCGCCAAGGACAAGTCCAACAAGACCGAGCAGGAAGACCAGGTCATCCAGCTTTTCCATGAGACCGGGGCCGACCTGGTAGTGCTGGCGCGCTACATGCAGATCCTGTCCGATCGTTTCGCGACGCGACTCTTCGGGCAGATCATCAATATCCACCACTCGTTCCTGCCGAGCTTCAAGGGCGCCAAGCCCTATCACCAGGCGC
>CAYPYV010000105.1:0-11291 GCA_964414845.1 uncultured Devosia sp.
TTTCTTCTACCGGGAACGCTGCGACCAACTTGCCGATTTCGCCGGTCTTGTTCTGATCGGTCGCCTTGATGCCCTTGCCGCCACGGTTGGAGATGCGGAACTCGTAGCTCGACGAACGCTTGCCGAAACCAAACTCGGTGATGGTCAGCACAAACTGCTCTGCTGCACCCATTGCAACATAGCGATACTCGTTGAGGGAGGTGCTTTCGCCAGTTGCGCCTTCTTCGGCTTCTTCACTCGCATCGACCTCGGGCTCAGCCTCGGCTTCGTCGCCCGTCGCGGCCCGACGGATCGCACCCGACTGCTTGAGATAGGCCTCGCGTTCCGCCGGGGTGGCGTCCACGTGGCGTAGTATCGACATGGAGATGACGCTATCGCCATCGCTGAGCGAAATACCCCGGACGCCAGTCGAGGTACCCGTCGAGCCATTTCCGCCGAACACGCGGATATCCGATGTCTGGAAGCGGATTGCCTGCCCCAGCGAGGTCGTGAGCAGCACGTCATCGCTTTCCTGGCTGAGCTCAGCGCCAATGATCTGCTGGTTTGGCTCGTCGAACTCCATGACGCGCTTGCCCAATGTCGTGCGCGGCACGCAGTCGGAAAGCTTGTTGCGCCGGATGCCGCCGGTATTGGTGGCAAACATGACATCGTGGTTCGACCACTCGTTCTCGTCCTCCGGCAGGGGGACGATCGAAGTGATGCGCTCGTTCTCGTCGAGAGGTAGCAGGTTTATCAGCGCCCTGCCCCGCGCCTGCGGCTCACCGACGGGCAGACGCCAGACCTTGAGCTTGTACACCTGTCCCATTGAGGAGAAGAACAACACCGGTGTGTGGGTACTGGCGACGAAGAGACGGGAAACAAAATCCTCGTCGCGGGTCGCCATGCCCGAGCGGCCCTTGCCGCCGCGCCGCTGTGCGCGATAGGCCGAAAGCGGCACGCGCTTGATGTATCCGCCATGGGTGACGGTGACCACCATGTCTTCGCGGGCGATCAGGTCTTCGTCCTCGAAGTCGCCTGCCGCCTCGTCAATCGAGGTCTTGCGCGGCGTGCCGAACTCGTCCTTCACCGCAGTCAGTTCTTCGCGGATGATCGACAGAACGCGCTCACGCGACCGCAGGATATCGAGGTAGTCCGCGATCGAGGCCCCGAGCCCATTCAACTCTTCGCCGATTTCGTCGCGGCCGAGTGCCGTCAACCGGCTGAGCGTCAGAGCGAGGATGGCGCGGGCCTGTTCCTCTGAGAGCCGGAACGTCCCGTCGTCCTGGATGCGGTGACGCGGATCGTCGATCAGAGCGATCAGGGGCGCAACATCCTGCGCAGGCCAGTCGCGGTCCATCAGTCGCTCGCGCGCAGCTGTTGGATCCGGCGCCGTGCGGATGAGATGGATCACCTCGTCGATATTGGCGACTGCGACGGCGAGGCCGACAAGGACATGGGCGCGGTCGCGCGCCTTGTTGAGCAGGAACCGTGCGCGGCGGGTCACCACCTCTTCGCGGAATTCGATGAACGCGGTGAGAATGCGCCGCAGGTTCATCAGCTCGGGCTTGCCGCCATTCAGCGCCACGAAATTGCAGCCGAACGAACTCTGCAGGGGCGTGAACCGGTAGAGCTGGTTCAGAACCACATCCGCAACCGCATCCCGCTTGAGCTCGATCACCACCCGAATGCCGTGGCGGTCCGACTCGTCGCGGATGTCGGAAATCCCCTCGATCCGCTTTTCACGCACCAGTTCGGCGATCTTCTCGATCATTACCGACTTGTTCACCTGGTACGGAATCTCGGTGACGATCAGGGCTTCCTTGTCCTTGCGGATTTCCTCGGTGTTGACCCGACCGCGAACAAGGATGGACCCACGCCCGGTCTCATAAGCCTGACGGATGCCGGAACGCCCCAGAATGATGCCTGCCGTCGGGAAATCGGGTCCCAGCAGAACGGTCATCAGCTCTTCGGTGGTGGCTTCAGCATTGTCCATCAGCATGAGCGTTGCGTCTATCACCTCGCCCAGATTGTGGGTGGGGACGTTCGTCGCCATGCCGACTGCGATACCGCTGCCGCCGTTGACCAGCAGGTTCGGGAACCGCGCAGGAAGGACGGTCGGTTCCTGCTCGGAATTGTCGTAGTTGTCCTTGAAGTCGACCGTATCCTTCTCGATGTCGTCGAGAAGCGAGTTGGTCACCTTCTGCATGCGCACTTCGGTGTAGCGCATGGCTGCCGGCATATCGCCGTCGATCGAACCAAAATTGCCCTGACCGTCGATCAGCATCACGCGCAGCGAGAAATCCTGCGCCATGCGTACGAGCGACATGTACACCGCAGAGTCGCCATGCGGATGATACTTACCGATCACGTCGCCGACGACACGCGCCGACTTGCGATAAGGCTTGTTCCACTCATAACCTTGCTGGTGCATCGAAAACAGGATGCGTCGGTGCACTGGCTTCATACCGTCGCGAACGTCCGGCAGCGCACGCGACACGATCACGCTCATCGCGTAGTCGAGATAGGCCGTGCGCATTTCGTCGCTGAGGGAGATCGGCGCGATATCAGAGGGCTGCGGCGGCTGGCCGGCCCCGTCTTCTGGGGTGTCTGTCACTGCTCGGTGTCAGTTTGTGGAACTTGGGAAGGGTCTATTCGATTCCGCGGCAAAGACCAAACGGCAGGCTGTGATTCCTCGCCCGGAATGCCCGTGAGAGGTGGATAACTCCTCTCTGCTTGCAGGATATTGTGGCGAGATGAGCGCACTTGGGCCCGCGAAGTGCTCGGGCGGCCGGTGCCCGGGGGCGTTTAGCTGGACGGCACTGGGCTGAAGCCTTACCAATTTGCGCCCCGCATGACCGGGAAGCCAGCGAGAGGGATTGATTCTGGTGACCAAGGGAAATTTGGCTCAACGCCTGTGGAAATGGGCATTCGGGCACGAGCGTTCAATTGGTTTCGGGCTTGAGTTCGTCGGCCACCAGACCCTGAAGCGTCCCCGGATCGTCGCAACCCTGGTCATCGCGCTCTCAATCTTCTGCCTCGCGCAGATGCCCCGGGTCAGCGTCGACGGCGATCTTTTGCGGGTCTATGCCAATTCCGGACCGGAATATGACGCGTACCAGCACCTTGCCGACACTTTCGGCACGTTCGAAAACGACATCTATGTGCTGGTCAAGACCGACAACCTGACCGACCCCAACGTGCTCGAGAACATCCGGGCCATGGCGCTTGATCTTTCGAACAGCGATTCGATCAGCGGCACCATGTCGGCCTTCACGCTCAGGAAGCCCGGCGAGGGCGGCACCACCATGCCCGCCGTTCCGGAGGGCATGAGTGATCCCGGAGAGATCCGCACTGCTCTGCTGGACCTGCAGCAGAACGATCCGATGATGCGCAACCTGATCAATCCCGATCTTTCCGGGGTGGTCATCATCGTCTTCCCCAAGCCTGAGGCAACCAAGGGCAATGGCACAAAGAAGCTGATTGCCGAGCTTCGGGACCTCGTGGGCTTTTACGAAATGCCCGGGGTCAGCATCGAACTCACCGGTCCCCCGATCTGGACTTCGGAGATGCTCAACGCCGCAATCGGCGACCAGGTGACCTTCACGATCTATGGTTTCGTGCTGGGATCGATCATCGCACTCATTGCCCTGCGCAGCTTCTGGGGCGCCATCCTTGTCGCCGCGACACCATTCATCGCCGTCGTCTGGGTCATGGGGCTGATCGTGGCTCTGTTTGGCTCCTTTTCCTTCCTCACGATCATCGTCACGACGATCATCCTCGTGATCGCCTTTGCCGAAAGCCTGTTCTTCATCTTCAACTGGCTCGCCTACTGGCGAGAGGGGATGGACCCGTACAAGGCCGTCAACGAGACGGTTCGTGTCGTCGGCCCGGCCAGTGCACTCACCATGCTGACGACGCTTGTCTCCTTCGCCTCCCTGTCCTTGACCGCGGGCCAGGGCATTCAGGAATTCTCGCAGGCGGGTACGCTCGCGTCGCTCACCAATTTCCTCTGCCTCATGACCTTCCTTCCGCTGCTGTTGAAGCTGGCGGTCAGGCTCGGGTTCAAGGCACCGAAGCCGAGCTTTGCCATCACCGCGCCGATCCCGTTTGCCTGGTTCATCGCGCGAAAGTTCGGCCGCCCTATCGCTATCGGCGCGATCATCGTCACGCTGCTGCTGCTCATCCCATACTTCCTCATCCAGCCAAGATTCTCCTTTGAGGACTTCATGGCGAAGGACTCCTCAGCGCTGGCGGCGGCTGAAAACATCGATCAGGGGGTCGGCGGCGTGGCGCCGCTCTATGTGAGCGTGCCGCTCAAGCAGGGGCTTGCCGATGTCGGCGACGAAGACTTCAAGATCGTGCAGCAGGTGCACGACATTGTCGAAAAGCACCTCGGCAAGAACAAGGTGATTTCGGCCGCCGCCTTCACGCACTATGCGGAGTCAGGCTTCACGCGCGAGCAGATTTTCAATGCGGTAGGCGACCTGAAACGGCGCTTCGTCGCGCCTGACGGCATGAAGGCACTCATTACCGGCTTCATGCCCACGATCATCAGTTCCGAAGAGTTGATCAGGCTCAAGGAGGGTATCCAGTCCGACCTCCAGGCAGCCGGCATCGCGGGAGCGGAAGTCGGTGGGTTCCGGGTGATGACGACCTATGCCACCGATAACATTGTCCGCGGTCTGCAGATGGACCTGACCATCTCCGTGATCGTCAACCTGTTCCTGATCGGCTTCGCGTTCCGCTCGTTTCGCGTGGCCCTGGCGACTGCCATCCCAAACCTCTTCCCGATCCTCGGGACCGAAGCCTGGCTCTGGGCGTCTGGCGCCGGATTGCAGTTGACGACTGTGCTGTCGCTTACGATTGCATTTGGTATTGCGGTCGACGACACCACGCATTTCCTGTCACATTATCTGCATGCCCGGCGCGAAGAAGGCCGTGACCACATGGATGCCATCCACCACACCATGGAGCGGATCGGCGGAGCCATCGTGGCCGCGACCCTGATACTTTGTTCCGGAACGGCCATAGTGATGTTCTCCGCCCTGCCGCAGGTTGCTCTGTTCGGCACGCTGTTCGTCATCACGCTGGGTCTTGCTTTGCTGGGCGATGGCTTCATCCTGCCAGCCCTGCTTGTCGCCGGGGGGCGATTCTTTCATCCGCTGGGAGGGGTTAAGAAGTGAAACTGAAATCGTCCCGTGGTCGCGTCGCCGCGGCCTTTGGTGCCGCCCTGCTTGTTCAATTCGCGGCGCCCGCGTTTGCCGCCAGCGCCAATGTCGAACTGCTTCAGGACTATATCGGCGACTGGCGCGGTCGTGGCGTTCTGATCGGCGCCGAGACGGAATCCGTGGTCTGCCGGCTTAGCCTCAGCAAGGGCAATGACGAGAAGGTGAACTACAATGGACGTTGCTCATTGGCAGGTACAAACCTGACCGTGAGCGGCAGCATGGCCTGGAACGATGGCACCAAGCGCTACGAAGCGGCCATGACGACCAACGCCACCTTTGCCGGGGTCGCCATCGGCAAACGCCAAGGCGACGCGCTCGTGTTCAACCTGCGCGAACAGGACAAGGACGAGAACGGCAACGATCTCACGATCACCGCAGACATCGCCCTGCGGAAGGAAAAGATCAGCGTGGACTTTTCGGTCCTGTTCAACGAAAGCGGCGATACGCTCAAGGCATCGGTACCGTTCTCGCGCTAGTACCTCGGCAGTTGGCGCGGTTAACGCCGCGTCACCTTCCGAGTTCACGTTTTATGCAGCGGCTTGCGGGGCATTTAACAGGCTTGTGGCAGGTTTCCTCAGGGAGACCATTACCGTGGCTGCGTCACGCAAACAGAAATCGCTGAGTCATAAGTCCGCGCTTTTTGTTTTGGCGGCATGCCTCCTACTGGTCGGTATGGAACTCTGGCGCGAGGCCATAGCCCGCAACGATGTGGTCAGCCACGCCCACGAAGACGCGGCCTCGACAGCCAAGCTTCTGCTCCAACATGCAGAGAACTCGATTGCCGGCGCGGAACGCTCGGTGAGTGCGCTTGCTGCGGCGCTGGAATCGCGTCCGACCTCAGCTTGGTCGCGATCACTGCCTGAGTTCATGCGAGCGCCGAAGATCGGCGGTCCCGTGGCTCTACCGCCGCCTCCAGTCGGGGCAATGGACGAGCGACACCCGGAGATACTGCTGGTTTTCGATGCAAACGGCAGCCTGACCGCAGCCAGCGCGCCGACGCGTGAAGATAGTGCCGAAATCCTCGCACCTGCGGCTTTCTCCTACCACCTGCAGTCAGCTTCAACGGGCGCGTTCTTTGCCGCGCCAGTAGCAATCGGCCGAGGATCCGAGGTCGCAGTGAGCATCAGCCGCCGAGTTGATGATCCCGATGGCCAATTCGCCGGAATAGTCGTTGCGCAACTGCCGCAGCGATATTTCACGAAATTCTTCGGAGAACTGGAACTCGACGCCGTGGAGGACATCTCGCTGCAGACCAACCGTGGCGACGCCATTGCCTGGATCGGGGACGCCCCGCAGAGCTCCCCTAATGGCTATTTCGGCGCAATCCTGCCGGAAGACGACTCCGACACCCCATATTCCATGCCACCGGCAACTGGCGACAAGGCCGAGCTTACCGCCATACTCGCGAGTGGCGACTATCCGCTGGCGGTTACGGTCACACTCAAGCAGGACGCGATCCTTGGCTCCTGGATGGTGGGGGCACAGCAGCGGTTCGTAGTCACACTCTTCGCATTGATGCTCCTTGGCTTCCTCGGCTATCGCCTGACAGATCAGGTCGAGCGGCGCCATCGCAGCGAAGAGGAGCTGGCCCGCAAGGATGCAGAGTTCCGCCTGCTCGCCGAGGGCGCAAGCGATGTGGTTGAACGCTACAGCCTGTACGGTGAGCGTCTCTATATCTCGCCGGCCATCGAGCGACTGACCGGGTTCACGCCTGCCGAGAGGCTTGGCAAGAACGCCTTCGAGATCATCCATCCGGAAGATTCCAATGCGGTGCGCGAGGCGGCGCGCCGGCTCGAAAGCGGCGAAAGCGAGCAGGAGACGGTTTCATTCCGCGCCCAACACAGGGACGGTCGCGAAATCTGGCTCGAGTCCTCCTTCCGGCGCACCAACGGCAATGACTCGGTTATCGGGGTCACGCGCGACGTCACCGCGCGGAAGCTCGTGGAGCAACAACTCGCCCTGATGGCGCGCGTTGACGGCTTGACCGGATTGGGTAACCGCCGAGCGCTCGATGCGGCCCTCGCTCGGGAGGTAGAGGATACTCGCCGTAACGGTCGCAGCCTCTCCCTGCTGCTCATCGACGTGGACCGCTTCAAGCGGTTCAACGACGACTATGGCCATCTGGCTGGCGACGCTGCGCTACGGTCCATTGCCGACATCGTGAACGCCTCGGCACGCCCTGGTCTTGACCTTGCGGCCCGATATGGCGGGGAGGAGATGGCCCTGCTTCTGCCAGGCACCGATCTGCTGCAGGCCCGAGCCATCGGGCAGGAACTGTGCAGGCGTGTGCAGGCCATCGGCATTCCGCACTCCCGCAATCTCCCATGGGGTGTGCTGACTGTCAGCGTCGGCGTCGCAGCCATCGACAATCGCACGCCACAGGACCTGCAGAGCGGCGAATGGCTGATCAGTTCGGCCGACCTCGCTCTCTATGACGCCAAGGCACAGGGCCGGAACCAGGTTGTTGTCCAGGCTGCTCACTCGACCAACCGCCTCGCTGGCTGACCTGCCCGTTCCCGGGCCGCCAACATCATGCGATGCCCTCGGATCGGCGCATCCTGTTTCAGGCGTCATGAGGCGGCGCAAAGGTCACTGGCGGCGCGCGATGCGCCACTCAGAGCAGAGCGCACCTCTACCGGCCTCCATCACGCCTACCGCGGCGGTGCCGGATCGAGCACTCACACGCTGTGCTCGAACGGTGGCGAGGTCCCGGTCAGGCCGCTGCGTCGTCGTTCGCCGAGGCGCGACGTGGACGCGGAGAAAGCACACCTACACATGACGAGACGCCCGACCCATGCGGGTGGGGCCCCACGCCGCGAAAAGCCATGCCACGTCCACTGGGCGGCATGAAAAACGGCTCGGGCTTGCGGCATTCCAACGCAAAGCCAAACGGCGCCAATCGGAAGTTGACCCTGTATGCTATTTGAAGTTTGGTGAGCTATTCACCAAGCATGTAGGAGCCATTCATGATCCATGCCTTGAAGCATACGGCGCTGGCAGCGCTGACCGCGGTGGCGTTGGCCACGGCGTTTGGCCCTGCCATCGCGCAGGAAGAGACGCCAAATGATCCGCGCCTCTTCACCCTTGGGAAGCTGACCGTAGCGACATCCGACCCGAGCTATCCACCATGGGTTCTCGATAACAAGCCCGAAGAGGGCAAGGGCTTCGAAGCGGCGCTTGTGTACGCGCTTGCGGCCGAACTCGGCTTCAAGACCGAGGACGTGGTCTGGGTCGACGCAACTTTCGACCAGGCCATCGCGCCCGGCGACAAGCCCTACGACTTCTCCATACAGCAGATTTCCGTGACGCCGGAGCGGTCGAAGGTCGCGACTTTCTCCGATGTCTACTATCAGGCCGACAAGGTTGTGATCGCCCTGCCCGGCTCGGAAGTCACAAAGGCCAAGAGCTTTGCTGACCTGCGCAAGGCGCGCTGGGGCGTTGCCATCGGCACCACCGACAACGACTATGTCGAGAAGATCCTCGGCGTCGAGGCGCCGTCCGTGTTCGACGATCAGGCAGGCGTGTTCCAGGCGTTGCAGGGTGGGCAGATCGACGCGACTGTCGCTGCGCTCCCCACCGCGCTCTACGCAACTGCCGTGCAGGTGCCGGAAGCCAAGATCGTGGCGCTCCTGCCCAAAGACCCGCGCGACGAAGGTCTTGGACTGTTGTTCGAGTTCGAGAACCCCATCGTCCCATGGATCAACAAGGGGCTTGCAGCGGTAAGGGCCAAGGGGACCATCGATGAGCTGGTGAAAACCTACCTCGTGGCCGATCCGAACATTCCGACCATCAGCGAATGACGTCTCGAACTCCCCGCCAACGCGGCGGCAAGAAACGCGGGGACCGGCTTGTGCCGGTCCTCGTCAGCATTTTGAGCATCGTCGTAGTGTTCGGTGCGATCGGCTGGATTGTTGGCTCGGCCGAGCAATGGCCGCGCATCCGCTCGCAATTCTTCGACCCTGCCGCGATTGCAGAGGCCTTCCCCGCCGTGTGGCGAGGGTTCCTTACCAACATGCGCATCTGGGTCATCTGTCTCTTCGCCACGGCCTTGTGGGCGCTCGTGCTTGCCGTAGGCCGCACCTTCGAAGGACCTTGGTTCACGCCGATCCGGTTGTTCGTCACAGTCTATATCGACCTGCTGCGCGGTATTCCTGCCCTGTTGCTGGTCCTGCTGTTCGGCTTTGGCATTCCGGCGCTGCAACTGCCCGGGGTCAGCACGGATGGCGTTGTCTGGGGGACGGTCGCCATCGTTCTCAGCTATTCTGCCTATGTCGCCGAAGTATACCGTTCCGGCATCGATTCCGTGCATGACGGGCAGCGGCTGGCGGCCAAGGCCCTGGGGCTGACGCAATGGCAGACACTCATCTACGCGGTTCTGCCGCAGGCGCTGCGCAATGTGTTTCCGGCACTGCTCAACCTGACCATTGCCCTTCAGAAGGATGTGGCATTGCTCTCCGTGATCGGCGTACGCGACGCGGTGCGCGAGGCGCAGATCTATACGGCCCGTACCTTCAACTACTCCTCGCTGATCGCCGCGGCGATCCTGTTCATGCTGGCAACCGTGCCGCTGTCGCGCCTCGCCGACCACCTGACCCGCAAGGACCGTGAGCGCCGCCTGCAGGGAGGCAAGTGATGGATCGGATCAGGATTTCCGGCCTCTGCAAGTCCTATGGCGACAAGCGGGTGCTCGACGGCATTGACCTTGCCGTCAACGCTCACGAGGTGGTGTCGCTAATCGGCGCTTCTGGGTCAGGCAAGTCGACGCTGTTGCGCTGCATCAACGGGCTGACTGAGTTCGAAGCCGGTAGCGTGGCGCTCGATGGGGTCGATATCCACGACGAGGGCTTCGGCCGCACGGGGCTCTACAAGCGGATCGGCATCGTCTTTCAGGCCTACAATCTCTTCCCGCACATGAGCGTGCTGGACAATGTGACGCTGGCGCCGGTGAAGGCCCATGGCGTCCCGCGGAAAGAAGCCGAGGCCCGGGGGCTCGCTCTGCTGGAGCGGTTCGGGCTTGGCGGTTTTGCGCGGACCTACCCCGAAAAACTCTCCGGCGGTCAGCAACAGCGCGTCGCAATTGTTCGGTGCCTGGCCACCCGTCCCGATGTCATCCTGCTCGACGAGGTCACCGCATCGCTCGATCCTGAACTGATCGGCGAGGTTCTTGGTATCATCCGAGAGCTACGCGCCGAGGGCATGACCATGGTTATCGTCACCCACGAGATGAGCTTTGCCCGGGATATATCCGACCGCGTGTTGTTCCTCGACCAGGGCCGAATCGTAGAGGCGGGTCCTCCGACGCAGATTTTCGGAAACCCACGCGAGGAGCGCACCCGCCGGTTTCTCGACCGCATCATCGCTTCGGGGCGCCTCGGTGCTGCCGGGGCGCAGGGCTCGTGAGCGCCAAGGCGTCGCCCGGAGGGTGGCAGAAGGACGCAGTTCCAGTGCTCAGGCATTCGCATGACGCGCTGGCAGACACCAGTATCCGGCAGGGGAGCCGCTGCGTCCCGCGAGGAGCGTGCGCATGAGTCGAGAATTCAGTGCCGAAAGACTCAAGGCCTATGCCGAGCTGCGCCAGGCGCTGCACCGTCGCCCGGAACTCGCCTACGAGGAGCACGCGACCAGCAGGCTTGTCGCCCAAAAACTGCGCACTTTGGGCTACGAGGTTGAAACCGGGCTAGCAGGCACCGGGGTCGTTGCAACGCTTCGTCACGGGCCGGGCGAGCGCATCCTCGGCATCCGCGCCGATATGGATGCATTGCCCATCGAGGAGACCACAGGCCTGCCCTACGCCAGCGAGGTGAAGGGCAAGATGCATGCCTGCGGCCACGACGGGCATACTACCATCCTCATGGCCGCAGCCGAGGAACTGGCGCAGAGCCGAGATTTCTCAGGCACGGTCCGCCTGATCTTCCAGCCCGCAGAAGAAGACGGCGCAGGCGCGCAGCGCATGATCGACGAGGGGCTCTTCGAGCGGTTCCCGGTCGACGCCATCTATGGCCTCCACAACTGGCCGGGCGTTCCCGCGGGCGAGTTCCGCTTCATCGATGGCCCGGCTATGGCTTCTGTTGAGCTGTTCATCAT
>CAYPYV010000106.1:0-11285 GCA_964414845.1 uncultured Devosia sp.
AGGTGCCGAGCGACACGAAGCCCTCGCCCGGCCGGATCGCGCCGATGCCGCAGGCCGCCGCGGCATTGTCGCCGGCGCCGCCCGCCAGCACCACATCCTGTCCGATGCCCCAGCGGGCAAGAAACTCTGCCTTCAGCCTGCCCGAGACCGCCGAGCCCTCGACGAGGCGCGGCATATGCGACCGCTTGAGCCCGGTGACCGCGAGGAGCTCGTCCGACCAGTCGCGCCTGCCCACATCGAGCCAGAGCGTACCCGCAGCATCCGACATGTCCTCGGCCAGTTCGCCGGTGAGCTTGAGCCGTACATAGGCCTTGGGCAGCACGACCTTGCCGATCCTGTTGAAGATCTCCGGCTCGTGCTTGCGGACCCAGGCGATCTTCGGAGCGGTGAAGCCCGGCATGGCGATATTGCCGGCAAGCGCCCGGAGGCTGGGCAGCGCCGCTTCCATTTCGGCGCATTCGGCCGCCGAGCGTCCGTCGTTCCAGAGGATCGCGGGCCGCAAGACCTCGAGCCGCTTGTCGAGCAGCACGGCCCCGTGCATGTGGCCCGATAGCCCGATACCCCTGAGCGCCGCCATTTCACGCGGCAGCTTCTTCGCCAGGGCGTCCACCGCCTCGAGCGTCGCCGTCCACCAATCCTGAGGGTTCTGTTCCGACCAGCCCGGATGCGGCCGTACCGGCTCGACGGATTTGGCGCTCGCTTCGCCGAGCGGCCTGCCGCTGCGGTCGATCAGCATCGCCTTGACGCCGGATGTGCCGATATCAATACCGAGATAAGTCATGATGTACGTACCTCAAAGCCGGCTGCAAGCATAAGTCAAGCCTCCCGGCCCTCGTTCAGTTCCAAAAGATGCCTGTGGCATCCTCCCCTTGGCCGGCTTCCGGCCGCCGCCCTTATCTTGGAGCGGTTCAGTTCGGCAGATTGTCGCGCAGATAGAGCCCGATTTCAATGGGGTCGGTCGACGGCGCCGCGAGCCCCATCACCACAGAGCGCGCCGCGGCGAGGGCAGCACCGATTTCGCGGTCGGGATTCTGGTCGAGCACCACGTCGATCGCCCCGGCCCTGAGCCCGGTCCGCGCCGCGTCGGTCAACTCATGCGCCACCACGCGGACCTTGCCGGCGAGCCCCGCCTTTTCGAGGGCGTGGATGACGCCCGCCGTGCCGGCGCCGATGGAGTAGAGCCCCGCGAGCGGGCCTTCCTCGGCGAGGAGGCGCGTGACCGCGGTTTCGGTTTCGCTGTCCTCGTCATGGCCTTCAAGCGGTCCTACGACCGAAAGCGTGCGGAACTCGGCGCCTGCGACCGCGCGGAACCCTTCGAGCCGCTGCTGGTGGTCGAAAAGGTTGAGCGAGCCCGCCACGAGCCCGATCTTGCCGCTACTGCAGAAGCGGCCGAGCAGGGAGGCCGCCGTCCGGCCCGCCGCCAGATTGTCGATGCCGATGAAGTGCCGCCGCGACGAGCCCGCGAGGTCCGACACCAGCGTGAGGATGGGGATGCCGCGCCGGCCCGCCTGTTCCACCGCATCGCGCACCCGGGGGCTTTCCGTCGCGACGATCACGGCGCAATCGCAGAGCTTGGCATCCAGCCGGTCGATCGCCTCGGCCAATGCCACCCCGTCGAAAGCCGGCACGGTGCGCAAGGCGAGGCTCACGCGCTCGCCCTTCAGCGCTTCGGCGCGGCGACCGATCGCGGCAGCCAGCTGCTGCATGAAGGCATTGCTGCCACCCGGAAGCAGGAAGCTGATCGAGAGGTCGCGCGAACGCGCGAGCAGCGACGCGGAAAGATCACGCCGGAAATCCAGTTCGCGGATGGCTTCGGCGACGCGCTCGGCCGTTTCGGCCCTGACGCCGGGCCGGCCGTTCAGCACGCGATCCACCGTCGCGAGCGACACCCCGGCCACCCGCGCCACATCATGCACCGTTACCCGGCGCCTCGCTTCGTCCATGCCCGTCCTCCCTCGGCAAAACCTCGCTGCTTCATCGCGTTCCGTCAACTGCAGCGCTTTCGTTCGCCCACGAACCGGGCTATCACCGCCACCCGACAGCGCGGGGATCAGGAGGCATCATGGCGATCGGCGTCGAACAATTCGGAAGTTTCGAGGGCAAGCCCGTCGAGCAGTTCAAGCTTACGAGCGCCACGGGCGTCGAGGTGGACATCATTTCCTGGGGCGTGGTCGTGCGCTCCTGGCGCGTTCCGGTCGCCTCGGGCGGCAAGCGCGATGTCGTGCTCGGGTTCAAGGGCTTCGATGCCTATCCCGAAAAGTCCCCGCATTTCGGCTCGCTCGCCGGCCGCGTCGCCAACCGCATTTCGGGCGCGTCCTTCACGCTCGATGGGGTGACCTACAAGACGCCGCAGAACTGGAACGGCATCACGCTGCATGGCGGGCCCGAGGGCCTGGGCCGGGTCAACTGGCAGGGCAAGGCCGATGACGCCACCAACAGCGTCACCTTCACCTATTCCTCGCCCGATGGGCATATGGGCTTTCCCGGCAAGGTGGATTTCACCGCCCGCTACACGCTCACGGGCAACCGACTGAACCTGCTGCTCACGGCCAGGGCCGACAAGCGCACGCCCATCAACATCGTGCAGCACCAGTATTTCAACCTCGGCACCACCGACAGCGTGCTCGACCACACCTATCAGGTGGCCGCCTCGGCCTATACCGAGCTGGGCGAAAACCTCGTGCCCACCGGCGCCATCCTGCCGGTCAAGGGCACCGCATGGGACCTGCGGCAGCCGCGCACCATGCGCGACGCGAGCGGCAATCCGGTCGATTACGACGGCAATGTCGTGCTCGATACCGGCCGCGACCCGTCGGCGCCGGCGGCGATCGTGGTGGCCGAGGACAAGTCGCTGACCCTGAAACTCTGGACAGACCGTCCGGGCCTGCAGGTCTATAACAGCGTCTGGAGCGATGTTTCGGCCGAGGGCCGGCACTGGGGGCGTTACTCGGGCTTCTGCCTCGAGGACCAGGATTTCCCCGATGCGGTCAACAACCCGCATTTCCCCTCGATCATCTATGGGCCGGGCCACGACTACACCCATCGCTGCGATATCGAGATCGCCTGATCGCATCGGAGAGCTCGGGCGGCGCGGCGGCTTGCTGATCCGCCGCCGCCCGACTATGTCTCGATCATGACCTCCGCCCTCCTCGCCATCGACACCACCGGACCGCGCCTCGCGCTCGGGCTCGAGGTGGCGGGCCGCGTCCATCTGCACGGCGAGGATATGGCGACGGGACAGGCCGAGCGCTTCTTCCCGGCGCTCGAGGCTCTCCTTGCCCAGGCCGGGGTCACCTACGCGGATCTGGGCCGCATCGCGGTCACCACCGGCCCCGGCTCCTTCACCGGGCTGCGCATCGGGCTCAGCGCCGCGCGCGGGCTTGGCCTGTCGCTCGGTATCCCGGTGCTCGGCATCCCCACGCTGCTGGCGATTTCGCTCTCGGGCGATGGCGCAACGGCCGTGAAGCTCGATGCAAGGCGCCAGGAGGCCTATTTCCAGCGGTTTGCCGCCCCCGGCCTGCCGGCTTCCGAGCCGAGGCTCCTGCCCATCACCGAGGCTCGGGCCCGGATCGAGCCGGGCGACATGGTGCTGACCACGCCCTTTGCCGATCTCGAACTGCTGCTGGAGTTTGCGTCCACCGCCGATCCGGCGCTCTGGCCCCCGCATGCCGCCTATATTCGCGATGCCGATGCCAAGCCGCAGGATCGTTTCCGCGTCGCCCGCGCCGAACCCGGAGCACGGTCATGAATTTCTGGCTCGATCCCGCGAAGCTCCATGTCGAGCCGGCCCGCGTCGAGGATGCCGACGTGGTGGCGAAGCTGCATGCCCAGGGGTTCTATCGCGGCTGGCCGCGCGAGGATTTCCAGTCCTATATCGCCGCCGAGAATACCCCGGTCTATGTCGCCTGCGACGCGAAGCGGAAGATCGCCGGCTTCGCCATGCTCCGGCTCGTGGGCGACGAGGCCGAGCTCATCACCATCGCCGTCGACAAATCCTGGCGGCGCAAGGGCGTCGGCCTCATGCTGATGCGTCATCTGTTCGGGCAGCTGCTGCGCACCGCTGCGCGGAAACTGTTCCTCGAGGTCGCCGAGGACAATCCGGCCGCCATCCGTCTCTACGGCAAGCTCGGTTTTGCCAAGCTCTCCGAGCGCAAGGGCTATTACCCCCGGCCCGACGGAACGCCGGCCACCGCTATTGTCATGGCGCGCGATCTTGGGTAACCCCGTCCTATCGATCACGGGGAGCACCCGATGACCAGGCCCAGCCTCCTCACCCTCGAAGAACAATGTGCCCAGAAGGGCATGCGGATGACGGACCAGCGCCGCGTTATCGCCCAGGTGATCGAATCGGCGGTCGACCATCCCGATGTCGAGGAACTCTATCGCCGTGCCAGCGCCGTCGATCCGCGCATTTCGCTCTCCACCGTCTACCGCACGCTGGCGCTGTTCGAAGAAGCCGGTCTCGTCACCAAGCACGATTTTCGCGATGGCCGCGCCCGCTTCGAGCCTATTCCCGACGAGCACCATGATCACCTGATCGATATCCGCTCCGGCAAGGTCATCGAATTCCGCAACGAGGAAATCGAGGCCATCCAGGAGCTCATCGCCAAGCGCCTCGGCTATCGGCTGGTCGACCACCGCCTCGAACTCTATGCCGTGCCGATCGCAGCCGAGGACAAGAAATGATCCAGCGCAGCCTGTTCTTCATCTTCATCTATGTGCCGGTCATGATGATCGGTGTCCCGGCGCAATGGGTCATCACGCGCTTCGGCAAGTACTCGCCATTCCTGCCGCAGCTCTTCCACCGCATGGGCTGCATCTTCCTGGGCATGCGGGTCACGGTGCTCGGCACGCCTTCGACCGGCCGGCCGACGCTGCTGCTCTCGAACCATATCTCCTGGACTGACATCATCGCGGTGGGCTCGGTCGCCGACGTCACCTTCGTCGCCAAGTCGGAGATCAAGAACTGGTTCTTCGTGGGCTTCATGGCTTCGCTGCAGCGCACGCTCTATGTCGACCGCAAGCGCCGGTCCGACGCGCATCGCGCCAGCAAGGAAATGGGGGAACGCATGGCATCGGGCGGCGCGGTGCTGCTGTTTGCCGAGGGCCAGTCCGATATCGGCACGCATGTGCTGCCCTTCCGGTCCGCGCTGATCGGCGCGGCGCAGCACGCCATGCAGGACGCGGGCGCGGGCGACGTCATGGTGCAGCCCCTGACCATCGCCTATACGCGGCTCCAGGGCCTGCCCGTCGGCCGCACCGACCGCAGCTTCATCGCCTGGATCAAGTCCAAGTCGGTCAAGCAGAATATCAGGGAAATCCTCACCGGCGGCACACGCGAGGTGACCCTCGCCTTCGGAACGCCGCGGCTCCTCAGCGTCGGGAGCGACCGCAAGCAGGTGGCCCGCGAGGCGGAAACCGAAGTGCGGCGCATGCTGGTGGCGCTCAACCGCGGCCTGCCGATGCCAACCGCCCCTGCGCAGACGACGACGGCCCAGACGGAGACCGTCTGAGCCGCATCTCGTTTTGCGACTTCGTTGCGAACTCAGGCGACGCTGAGCTCGACCTCGTGTGCCTGGGTGATCAGGTTCGAGTAAGGGCAGATCTGGTGGGCGAGCTTCACCACTTCCTCGAGCTGTGCCTTGTCGAAGCCCGGAGCCGACGCCGTCAGCGCTGCGACGATCGTAAAGCCCACGCCGTCCTCGCGATCGGCAAAACTCACCTTGGCCGCCACCTGCGTTTCGTCGGGCAGCTTCACCTTCAGCCGGCCGGCCGCGCCGCGCATCGCGCCGAGGAAGCAGGCGGAATAGCCCACGGCGAACAGCTGCTCCGGGTTGGTGCCCGGGCCATCATCGCCGCCCATTGCCTTCGGAACCGAGAGCCGCACCGAAACCTTGCCGTCGTCGGTATAGGCGGTGCCATTCCGCCCGCCACCGGTGGCAGTGCCGTGCGCCGTGTACTTGATCTGCATGGGAAAACGCCTTTCGTCACCTGTGATGAAGGGGTCTCGATGCCGCCTTCGTTCCAACAACGCCGAAGCCATAGCGCAGAGTTACATTGCGTGCAATCAAATTGTGTGCGATATAAAAACGCAACCTATGGCGCGGTGTCGGCAGGTCGGTGCCGACCGGACGCCGCGCTGCCGACCTCGAGGCGGCGCCTCGACGAGGGTGAACATGGTCGCTCCATTGCACGCAATATGATGGTGCGTTATCGATTAGCGCGGAGACTATGCCATGCCTGAAACCGCCGACAGCCTGCCGCCCCCGCCCCGGCTCGACAACCAGCTCTGCTTTGCCGTGCACTCCACCGCGCTCGCGTTCCAGCGCTTCTACAAGCCCATGCTCGGCGCGATGGGGCTGACCTATCCGCAATATCTGGTTCTGATGGTGCTGTGGGAGCGCGACAATCTCACCGTCGGTGGCATCGGCGAACAATTGCTGCTCGATTCGGGCACGCTGACCCCGCTGCTGAAGCGCCTGGAGGCCATGGGCTATGTCACCCGCCGCCGCGATGCCGCCGATGAGCGGCAGGTGCTGGTTGGGCTGACCGAAGCGGGTCGGGCGCTCGAGCAGGTGGCCGTCAGCTTTCCGAGGCGCATTCTCGATGCATCCGCTTGCTCCGCCGAGGAGCTCGACACGCTGCGCCGCAGCCTCTTCGCCTTGCGCCGCCAGCTCGACGCTGCCTGAGCGCTAGCGAGTGCCGAACAGCACTGCGCCGAAAGGCGAGAGGACCAGCATCAGCGCTGCCAGATGCAGGGCCGCGAGGCTGGCGGTCACGACAAGGAACGGCAGCTTGCTCGTCTTGTGCCGGAACATCAGCTGGCCCAGCAAACCACCGGCGATGCCCCCGCCGAAATCCGCGACATGCAGCGCGCCTTCCGGCAGGCGCCATGCGCCTCTCGAGGCGCGCCACTTGTCGAGGCCATAGAGCCCGAAGCTGAGGGTGCCCATCACCGGATAGGCGAGCGCCAGCTCCACCGGCAGGCGTTGCAGCTGCCAGGCCAGCACCGCGAGGCCGGAGATGGCGAGAGCGCCTGCCACGCGCCAGGCCCGCGACACCAGCGACAATGGCTTCGGGGCCCGCGGTCGGCGGCGTCGCGTACCCTTCGCCGGCGGGATCGCGTTGGGTTTTTCTGCCGCAATGCGCCGTGGCGTCTTCGCCTGTGCCCGCCGTACCGGTGCTGTCACCATCGTTCCATCCGTCCCGGCTCAGTGCAGCCCGACAATCAAGCCTTGTGCGGCCGGGTCCATGTCGACCCAATCCGGCCCGGCGCCCACGAGGCAACACGCGACTCGGTTAACGAGGCAACCCGTGCCGCCAGCTCTCCGCCCTGCGTGGCAGCGGGCACTTGAACACCGGGCATCTGCGGCATTAACTTTTCGTCAGGCAGCTGATGAACGAGGCGCATATGAGCATCGGACCCAAGGCCTATTTCACCCAGATTCTCGCCGAAGCCGGCATCGAGATCGGCGGGACCCGACCATGGGACGTCACCGTCCATGACGATCGGCTCTGGGGCCGCATTCTCAGCCACGGCACTCTCGGTTTCGGCGAAGCCTATATGGATGGCTGGTTCGATGTGGAGGCGCTCGACCAATGCATCGTCAAGCTGATGGAATACGACATCTATGCGCACCTGAAGCCCGATCTCGGACTGGCGGTCAGCTATGTCCGCTCGCGTTTCCTCAACCTGCAGCGGCTCAAGGTCACCGAGGTGGGCGAGAAGCACTATGATATCGGCAACGATCTCTACTCACGCATGCTCGACCGGCGCATGGTCTATTCCTGCGGCTACTGGCAGGGCGCGACTACGCTCGATGAGGCGCAGGAGCACAAGCTCGATCTCATCTGCCGCAAGATCGGGCTCGAGCCGGGCATGAAGGTTCTGGATATCGGCTCGGGCTGGGGCGGCTTCCTGAAGTTCGCTGCCGAGCGCTACGGCATCCAGGGGGTCGGTATCACCATCTCGAAGGAGCAGGCCGCCTATGCCGAGGCGAACAAGGGCGACCTGCCGATCGAAACGCGGCTCATGGACTACATGCATATGGAGGGGCAGTTCGACCGCATCGTCTCGGTCGGCATGTTCGAGCATGTGGGCTACAAGAACTACGCCGCCTATTTCAGGAAGGCCCACAGTCTCCTGCGGCCCGACGGGCTCTTCCTGCTGCACACCATCGGCAACAATCTGTCCACCACCCATGGCGACCCCTGGACGGAAAGATACATCTTCCCCAACGGCATGCTGCCCTCCATCAGGCAGATCGCGTCTGCGACCGAAGGCCTGTTCATCATGGAGGACTGGCACAATTTCGGCGCCGACTACGACCCGACGCTCATGGCCTGGTGGCGGAACTTCGACCGTGCCTGGCCAGAGCTCGAAGCGAAATATGGCCCGCGCTTCTACCGCATGTGGCGCTTCTATCTGCAAATCTTCGCCGCCGCGTTCCGGGTGCGCAACATCAACCTGTGGCAGGTGGTGCTGAGCCCACGCGGCGTGCGCGGCGGCTACAAGGGCATCCGCTGAGCGAGGCTCTTTCCGACGCTCACCGAGAAATCTGCGCCGCCCGGGAATAAGCCGGGTCCTTCCGGTGTTGCTCCCTTCGAACGGATCATCCGATCGGAGAGCGCCATGTCGACCAGAACCAAACTTCCCCTTGCCGCCCGCCTGGGCGTCGCCCTGATTGCCGTCATGCTGGCGGTTCCCAGCCTCGCCGTCGATTCCGGCGGCGGCGGCGGTGGCGGTGGCGGTGGCGGCGGTGGTGGCGGCGGCGGCGGTTCCTCCTCCTCGTCTTCGTCCTCGAGCGAGAGCTCCGGCCCGTCGCTGGCCGATGCCCGCCGCGCCATCAAGGCCGAAAACTGGGACCTGTCCATCCGCCTCCTCAAGCGGATCGTCTCGGACGGCGATGCCGATGCCGATGTCTACAACCTGCTCGGCTATTCGCTGCGCAAGTCGGGCGACATGAAGAACGCGCTGGGCTTCTATCTCAAGGCACTGAAACTCAACCCGCGCCACAAGGGCGCCCACGAATATCTGGGCGAACTCTATGTCCAGACCGGCGACATGGCGAAGGCCAAGGAGCACCTCGAAATCCTCGCGAAACTCTGCGGCAACACCACATGCGAGGAATACAAGGACCTGCAGGAATTCATCGAAAAGGCAGGCTGACCACCCGGACGCCCGCCCCGGCGCGCTTCCAGGAAACTGGCAAGACCATTCCGGTTTGGAAGCGCGCCACTACCAGACATGGATCCGTCAGCGTTTCAGGCCAGGCCTGAAATGATCCATGCGCCCGGTCGAGACCCCTTCCGGTGCGCGTGCCCTTCTCCCCTCTTTCCGCCGGGGAGAAGGGCATTTTCCTGTCCGGATGCGGACCTGGGTGCGGCGTGGCGCGCGCAATCGTGCTCGCCCGTATCTTGCCTTGCGCCCCCAAGTTCGGCAGCGTCCCGGGTCTGATCGTGGGGACGTGAAAATGGCCGACAAACTGCTGCACACGACGCTGGGGCCGCTGCGCCGCGAAGATCTGGGCATGATCCTGCCCCACGAGCACGTCTTCGTCGATCTGCGCACCCCCGACCAGCCGGGCTATGCCGAGGCTGACCCCGATGACGTCGTCGCGCTGATGGCGCCCGAGATCGAGCGGATCAAGGCGTTGGGCATCACGGCGCTGGTCGAATGCTCGCCCACCGGGGTTGGCCGTCGCGCCGATTGCGACCTCGCGGTCAGCCGGGCGACGAACTTTCCCATCGTCCTCCCCACCGGCATCTATCGCGAGCCCTGGATTCCCGCCTGGGCCAAGGCAGCGAGCGAAGCCGAGATCGAGCGCTGGATGCTCTCCGAGCTCGAACAGGGCATCGAGGCGACCGGGGTCCGTGCCGCCTGGATCAAGCTCAGCGCCGGCGATGACGGCATCACACCGCTCGAGGCGCGCATTCTGCGCGCCGCCGCCCGCGCCTCGGCCGCAACCGGCGCCATCATCGGCAGCCACACGATCAAGGGGCGCGTGGTGATGGACCAGCTCGACATCATCGAGGCCGAAGGCGGCGACCCCTCGCGCTTCATCTCGATTCACACCCAGGCCGAACCGGATTTCGCCCTGCACAAGGCCGTCGCGGCACGTGGCGCCTGGATCGAGTACGACAATATCGGCTGGGTACCGGTCGAGGAGTCGGTGACGCTGATCCTCCGCGCCCTCGCGGAGGGGCTTGGCACGCAACTGCTCCTCAGCCACGATGCCGGCTGGTACGATCCCTCCAAGCCCGGCGGCGGTACGGCGAGGCCCTATACTGTGCTCTCGACCGAAATCCTGCCGCGCCTCCGCGCTGCGGGCGTCGACGCGGCGATGATCACGCGCCTCACCCACCACAATCCGTTCGCGGCCTATGCGCGCTGAAGCCCGACCTCACGCCCCCGCCAGCGTCAGCCTGTAGCTCAGAGCCTCGGCAATATGCGGCCGGCCGACGCGGGCTTCCCCAGCGAGGTCGGCGAGCGTGCGCGCCACCTTCAGCACGCGGTGATAGGCGCGCGCCGAGAGGTTGAACCGCTCTGCCGCCGACAGCAGCAGGGCCTGGCTCTCCTTGTCCGGATTGACCACTTTCTCGATCAGCGTCGCCCCAGCCGCCGCATTGGTGAACACCTCGGGCGCGCCCGCCTCGGCAAAGCGCTGTCGCTGCAGTTCGCGGGCGGCCGCCACACGCTTGGCCACGGTGGCCGAGCTTTCCGCATCGGCCGGCCCGATCATGTCGGCCGCCGATACCGCCGGCACGTCGATGCGGATATCGATACGGTCGAGCAATGGGCCCGAAACGCGGCCCTGATAGTCGGCGGCGCAGGCATCGCCGCGCTTGCAGGTGTGTCCGGGCGTCCCGGCGAGCCCGCATTTGCACGGGTTCATCGCCGCCACCAGCTGGAACCGCGCCGGAAACGTCACCCGCGCATTGGCCCGCGCGATCGCCGTCTCGCCGCTTTCGAGCGGCTGGCGCAGGCTGTCCAGCACTGCCGGCGAAAACTCCGGCAGTTCGTCGAGAAACAGCACGCCATTATGTGCCATGCTCACCTCGCCGGGGCGGACCTTCAGCCCGCCGCCAACCAAGGCCGCCATCGAGGCCGAATGATGCGGTGCCCGGAACGGACGCCGGTCAGACAGCGCGCCGCCCGCCAGTTCCCCCGCGATCGACTGGATCATCGACACGTCCAGCAATTCCCGAGGGTTGAGCGGCGGCAGGATCGAGGGCAGCCGCGTCGCCAGCATCGACTTGCCTGCGCCCGGAGGGCCGATCATGAG
>CAYPYV010000107.1:0-11242 GCA_964414845.1 uncultured Devosia sp.
CCGGAGCCTTCACGTCGACGCGGCGGCGTTCGGTGTACTGGATCGGGCCCTTGCCATCGATCGGGTTGCCGAGCGCGTCGACCACGCGGCCGAGCAGGCCCTTGCCGACCGGGGTGTCCACGATCGAGCCGGTACGCTTCACGGTGTCGCCTTCGCGAATGCCGCGGTCAGCACCGAAGATCACCACGCCGACATTGTCGGATTCGAGGTTGAGCGCCATGCCCTTGATGCCGCCCGGAAACTCGACGAGTTCACCGGCCTGCACGTTGTCGAGGCCATAGACGCGGGCGATACCGTCGCCGACGCTGAGCACCTGGCCGACTTCGGAAACTTCGGCTTCCTGGCCGAAATTCTTGATCTGGTCCTTGAGGATCGCAGAAATTTCCGCGGCTTTGATGTCCATTATCCGACCTCTTTCATCGCGATCTTCATCGCCGTGAGCTTGGTTTTGAGTGAGCTGTCGATCATCCGGCTGCCGACCTTGACCACAAGGCCACCGATCAGGCTGGGATCGACATGTTCTGTGAGCGTGACAGCCTTGCCGATCTTGGCCTTGATCGCCTCGGCGAGGCTCGCGACCTGGTCGCGGCTGAGCGGGGACGCGGATGTCACTTCGGCCTTCACTTCGCCGCGCGCGGTAGCCGCGAGTTCGCGGAACGCCGAGATCAGCGCCGGAAGGATGAAGAGGCGGCCATTACGGGCCACCACCTTAACCAGCTTGGTCACGGTCGGGTGCGCATTGGCCCGCGCGAGAATCGCGTCGATCGCCAGGGCCTTGTCATCCGAGTTGATCACCGGAGACCGGAGAAAACGCTGGAAATCGGAGCTTTCGCCGATCAGCGCATTGAGGGAGACCAGCCCGGCCTCCACGGCATCTACACTACCTTCGGCCGACGCTATGTCGAACAGCGCCGACGCGTAAGGCCGCGCGATCTGGGTAAGCACTGAATCCTGCGCTGCCAAGTCCCCGTCACCCTCGTGCTGCGCAACCCAAACCCGGCCAATGGGACCCGAGCGGTTGCTTTCGCTTATGATGGATCGCCGGGTTCAAGCCACGAGCCCCCGGTCTGCGCGCCCGCTCTAACACGCGAAAACCGACGAGCGCAAGGCAGGGATTCGGACTCTTTGGGTCAGATTTGTCGCAGGGGCGCGCGGGCGGCGGCAAACGCCCAGATAGCGGCATCTGCGCTAGACGAACGGATGGACCGAGAGGTGAGCCGAAGGAGGCGCAAGATGCCGCTCTTGTCGAACGAAGATAGAGCCGATATCGCCGCCTTCGATGCGGCCATGGCCGATCTGCCGGGGGCGAGATCCCCTGCGCCATCAAGTCTCGCAGGCCATGCTGAAAGGTGACAGCCTGCTCGAGGCGCTACGGCAATGGCGCGATGTCGGGCAGTGAAGCTCGCCTTCGATATCGGCACGTCGCAGGGCTTCGTCTCGGACTTGGAGAACCGCCGCCGGAAGCTCACCGAGGACGTGGCGACCCGCATCACCACCGCCCTCGATATCCCGCGCCACTGGCTGGTGTGAACGTCAGTTCGACTTGAACGTTGAGCTGAGCTGGTTAAACGCATAGGGCGCGAACAGCGACGCCCCGGCGAGAAAGAACGTTCCTACGTTCTGCAAGAGAGGCGCTACGTCGTTCGGGGCGTTGAACGCCTTGAAGATAACAATGTTGGCCAGTGCCCATAGGAAGCATCCAAGCACGGTTGCTCCCACCATTCCAGATACCCGGCTATAACTCGGCTGGTCGACTTGCGCACCGGGCGTCTTCGTCACTTCAACAATGTTCTGCACGGGGACGGGCGCGACTACTGCCGCGCCAACAGGAACAGGTGGAGCGACAACCGGAGTTGTCGTAGTCGTGACTGTTGCTGGAAGCGTCGCCTTCTCCCGAAGCACTTCACTCAAGTCGAGGCTTTTCAGACTCACTTGCAGGAGTTTGATCACCGCAATATTGAACACGATCAGTGCCAGCCACATTATCACTGGCCCGCTGGCACCTACCACATCGACTGCGACCTGAGTCGCAGTGCCTGCTACAGGATTGTCTGCCACTTTCGTCCTCCGCGTTGCTTGCGAAAGACGATAGTCCACCAGACAGCTGCGACGAGTTGGGACGCTGCCGGTCAGGGTTAATGCTGAGAGGATAACCCTCACAGAAAACTCTGCGGGTCGATATCTACCTGCACGCGCAGATCAGCACGCGGCTGCGGCGCCTGCTTGAGCCAGAACCGCACATACCCCGAGAGGTCGAAATCCTTGGGGCTCTGCGCCAATAGCCTTACCCGGTGCCGCCCGCGGATCATCGATATCGGCGCATCCGCCGGCCCGAACAGCTTCAGCCCGTCCGCCATTGGCGCCGCCGAGAGGATGCGCTTCGCAAAATCATAGGCCGGGTCATGCTCATTGGCCGAAACGATCAGTGCCGCGAGCCGCCCGAATGGCGGCAACCCGCCCGCCTCGCGTGCCGCCAGCTCTTGGGCGTAGAACGCCTCGCGGTCGCCCTTGACCAAGGCCTCCATCACCGGATGCGTCGGATGATATGTCTGAAGCAGCGCCCGCCCTGCCCGCGCCGCCCGCCCCGCTCGTCCCGCAACCTGCGTCAGGATCTGGAAGGTCCGCTCCGCCGCGCGCGGATCGCCCTTGTCGAGCCCCAGGTCGGCATCGAGCACGCCCACCAGCGTGAGTTTTTCGAAATGGTGCCCCTTGGCGACGAGCTGCGTGCCGATGATCAGATCGTGCTCGCCCCGTTCCACTTCCTCGAAGCGCTGCTTGAGCTGCTGCTGGCTGCCCATGTCCGAGCTCAGCACCACCGTCCGCACGCCGGGGAACCGCTTCGCCGCCTCCTCTGCCACCCGCTCGATCCCCGGCCCGACCGGCACCAGTGATTCGTCGGTGCCGCATGCCGTGCAGGCCCTCGGCGTTCGCTGCTCGAAGCCGCAATGGTGACACATCAGCACGCCGCGGAACCGGTGCTCCACCAGCCAGGCCGTGCAATTGGGGCATTGATACTGGTGACCGCAGCTCTTGCACAGCGTCAGTGGCGCATAGCCCCGCCGGTTGAGGAACAGCAGCGCCTGTTCTCCCCGGTCGAGCGTGGCGAAGATCTCGCGCGCGAGCCTGGGCGAAATCCACTCGCCCTTTTCCGGCGGGTCCTCGCGCATGTCGATCGCCGCGATATCCGGCATCACCGCCTCGGCAAATCGCGACGTGAGGCGGATATGCTTGTAGCGGCCGAGATTGGCGTTGTTCCGGCTTTCGACGGATGGCGTGGCGGAAGAAAGGATCACCCGCGCTCCGGCGAAGCGCGCCCGCACCACCGCCATGTCTCGCGCGTGGTAATTCACACCTTCCGATTGCTTGTAGGCCGTGTCGTGCTCCTCATCGAGCACGACGAGGCCCAACTCGCGGAACGGCAGGAACAGCGCCGAGCGCGCCCCCACCACGGCCCGCACGCTGCCCTCGAGCACGCCGCGCCACATCCGCGCCCGCTGCACCGGCGTCATGTCCGAGTGCCATTCGGCCGGCCTTGTTCCAAACCGCTCTGTGAAGCGCGAGAGAAATGTCGAGGTGAGCGCGATCTCGGGCAGCAGCACGAGCGCCTGCCGCCCGGCCCGCAGCGTATCCGCCACCGCCTCGAAGAATACCGCCGTCTTTCCCGCGCCGGTGACGCCATCGAGCAGCGCCACGCCATAATCGGAAGGGTCGAGCGTCCTCAGCCCATCAAGCGCCGCCTGCTGCTCGTCCGAAAAGCTCAGCACCTTGGCGTCGGGGTCGGGCGGCATGACGATCGGCGGAGGCGGCAGTTCCACCCGCGCAAGGGCGCCGGCCTTTTCCAGCCCGTCTATCACCGCAGGGGACACGCCGGTCGCGCCGATCAGGGCCGACTTTGCCCAGGGTGAGCCATCCTTCAGGCAATCCAGTACTTTCTGGCGCGACGCGGTCACCTTGGCGAGCGGCAGGCCGGTGGGTCGGAACCCGACCAGCGGCTTTTCCGGCTCCAGCGCTTCGGCAGATCGCAGTACCGAGCGCAGCACCGCACCGGGCGGAGCGAGCGTGTAGCGGCTCACCCAATCTACCGTCTTCAGCAGTTCTTCCGAAAGCGGCGGCACATCGAACACCCGCTCGATGTCCTTCAGCCGGTTATGCGCAGTGTTGTCGATGGGCTCGCCCCACACCACACCCAGCGTCAGCCGCCCCACCAGCGGCACCGCGACAATCGAGCCGCGATAGACCTGCATGCCGTGGGGCACCCGATAGCTATATGGCCCATCGACGGAAACGCTGACCATCACCGCCACGATGGACGGCAGGGGCGACGCTGAGGGGGATGGAAACAGCTCCATGGTACCCGCTTTGTTCACGTCTGACGGTCAAAACGCAAGGAAGAAATCTGCTCTCGGGCAGCCCCGGCCAAGGAAAAGCAAAGCCTCCCTCGCATGCCACGAGGGAGGCTCATTGCCGTGTCGGAAAGAGCGGGTCAGAACGTCCCCTTGATCCCCACGCTCAACGTCGCGGCGAACAGGTCGGCGCCAGCAGCATCGGGTTCCGTCAAGAGCAGATTGCCCGTGTCATTGTTGTAGATGTCGGTGTCGCCGCGGGCGGTGAAAATCTGCTCCGCCGTACCGGAGAGATACAGCTGCATTCCATCCGACACCTTGTAGGCCACCGAGCCTTCCACCGACACGAGCGGTGCCGACTGGAAATAGCTGAGGAACTGAAGGGGCGGCGTCCGCATCCAGTGGCGGTCGTCATCCTTTGCGCTGAAGGTCAGGCCCGCATGTGCGCCACCGGCGAAGGTCCAGTCGCCGTCGGAAACTTCACCATCAAGCCCCGCGACTATCGCCGGGAACATCTGGCGATAGGTGATGCCCTTCTCGCCATCGGGAAAATTGCCGACATCGTTGCGGTACCCGCCATCGCTGTAAACATACGAACCGCCATAGGCCGCCCACTGCACGTCAGTATACTTGAGGCCGCCATTGACGTTGAGCTTCACGCCATCAGAATTGACGAGGTTGTAGCCGAGAAGCATCGTGCCGTTGAAATACCAGTCGAGCCGCGTGTCAGGATGCTGCGAGCGGTCCGACCAGTCGTCGTCGCCCGTGCCCGTCGCATAGGGCGAGAGCCAGTCGTAATCTTCCATATAGCTGTCGCCGCTCATCGCGACCTCGGCCTTGGCGGTGAAGGTCCAGCCCTCGGGCAGGCTCACATCCAGCCCAGCTGTCAGCACGGGCGCAGTGCTCTGCCAGATCAGCTGGCTCAGCCGCACATCCGAGCCAGCGTTGAAGTAGACGAGCTCATTGGCTTCGAGCGAGACTATCCCAAGGGCACCCCAGACGGTTACGCCCTCCGAGAGCACGGTCTCGTCAATTACCGGACCGGAGTTGATGAGGTCTGCGGCGAATGCCGAAATCGGCGCGCAAAGCATCGTCGTGGCAGCGAGGGCTGCCACCTGAATACGGATCGTCATGAATTGCCCCTTGGCCATGCGACCTCCCTTTTCGGGGGAGGCCTGAAATCGCATGACGAAGCAATGCGAAATTAACCTTAACACTCGGCTAACGCAGCGTTATGGCTCCGTTATTGGATGCGTTTGCTGCCTGTTCATCGTCATTGCTTATGATGTGTCCATGAGCAGCGCCGCCTATACCGCCGACCCTTCCCTCACCAATGCCATCGCCCAGTGGCGCGGCGAGTTGGGCGCCGTCCGACGGTTATCGGCCAACACGCTCGAAGCCTACCAGCGCGATCTCGGCCAGTTTCTCGGCTTCCTGAATGGCCATACCGGCGGCACCGTCCGGCTTGCCACGCTGCGCGATTTGCGCGCGGCGGATTTTCGTGCCTTCCTTGCCGCGCGCCGGGGCGATGATGTCGGTCCCCGCTCGCTCGCCCGAGCGCTTTCCGCCATCAGGAGTTTCTTCGGCTATCTCGAGCGCCACGGCCTCGCTTCGGGCGATATCCTCGCCACTATCCGCACGCCGAAGCAGCCCCGCTCGCTGCCCAAGGCCCTCACCGTCACGGAGGCAAAGTCGGCGCTCACCGCTCCGGAGCTGCTCGAGGATACCCCTTGGGTCGCAGCCCGAGACACAGCGGTCCTCTGTTTGCTCTATGGCGCAGGGCTGCGCATCTCCGAAGCGCTTGCAGTCACACCCGCAGCTCTTGAAGCCGAAGCACTCCGGGTCACCGGCAAGGGCGGCAAGACGCGCATCGTGCCGCTGCTGCCGCAGGTCCGGCATTCCATCGAGGCCTATGTGAAACTGTGCCCTTTCAAGGTCGGCCGCGACGATCCGCTCTTTCGCGGTGAAAAGGGCGGCCCGCTGCTGCCGCGTCTCATCCAGTTGCGCCTGCAGCAGTTACGCGGCGCGCTCGGCCTGCCGGAATCCGCAACGCCGCATGCGCTCCGCCACTCATTCGCGACACATCTGCTCGGCCGCGGCGGCGATCTTCGCGCCATTCAGGAGCTGCTCGGCCACGCCTCGCTGTCCACCACACAGGTCTATACCGGCGTCGATACCGAGCGGCTGCTCGAAAGCTACCGCGCCGCCCACCCCCGCGCCTGAAGCCGCCTTTCGAAACTGGCGCGATCAGGCACGAACCAGACACTCTCGCCGCGATTGCTCTCGACCACGAAATCGTTGAGTGCCGTGCTCGTTGCCGTTGCGCCGCTCACATCGCCGATGATGACAACCTTGAGCCGGTAGTTGATCAGCTTCTGCAGGAACAATCCCAGCCGCCGGTTGCTCAGCGACAGGATGTCATCGTCGAGCCGCAGCAGCGGGATTGCGACCCATTCGGCCTCCGAGCCATAGAGTGCCCCGATCAGGTCGGCGGCATCGGCTTCGCTGCCGATCTTCTGCCCTTCGGCGTCCACGAAAAACACGCGCCCGCTATCGGTCATGGTTCGAGCCCCAATAGTGCAAAATGCCCATTTACAAGCTTCCGCCAGCGGGCGTAAGCCTTGCCCCATGATCGCTAGCATTCGAATTATCGCCAAACTTCGTCTCTGGTCCTTCGGGGCCCGGGCAGCGCGCGGTCATTGAGTCCACGATGCTTCACCGGCCCCGCCTTCAGGCGCGGGATTGAACCGGTGAACTGAAGGCGGGCGAACAGGAACCCGCCATGTCGTCCCCAGTCTCGCCGATAACGTCCATGACATCCGCACCCACCCGCGCTTGGCTCGGCATCGCGCTCGCACTGCTCGGCGCCGCGCTGTTTGCCACCAAGGGCATCGTGGTGAAGCTGGCGCTCCGCGAGGGCATTGATTCGGTCACGACGCTCGCCTGGCGGATGATTGTCGCCGTGCCGATCTTCCTCGTCGTCGGCTATATCGGCTATCGCGCCGAACGGAAGAAGCAGGGGCAGGGCGCGCCGCCAATCCTCACCGGGCGCACACTCGCTTCGGTCATCGGCGTCGGCATACTCGGCTACTACGTGTCCTCGACATTGGACTTCTCCTCGCTCGCCCATATCTCGGCGCAGTTCAACCGACTGATCCTGCTCACCTATCCGTTCTTCGTGGTGTTGTTCGCGGCGGTCTTCTTCAAGCGGCGCATCACCGGGACCATGGTCGCGGCCCTGCTTGTCTCCTATGCCGGCATAGCGGTGATCTTCTGGCGCGACCTCTCCATGGAAGGACACGACGTGGTCCTGGGCGCGAGCCTCGTCTTCACCGCCTCCATCACCTATGCCGGCTACCAGATTCTCGCGAAGCCCTTGATCGACCGCATCGGCGCGCAACTCTTCACCTCGCTCGCCATGGCGGCCGCGGGCCCGGTGGTACTGGTGCAATTCGTGCTGACGCATCCGCTCTCCGACCTCGCCATTTCCGGCAATGGCTTCATGCTGATGCTGGCGATCGGCACGTTATCGACGGTAGCGCCCGCCTATTGCATCAGCTTCGCCATCGGGCTGATTGGCCCTGAGCGGACGGCGATCATCGGCAATGTCTCGCCGCTGGTCACGGTTTGCCTGGCGGTATTCATCCTGGGCGAAGCGTTCACGCTGTGGCACGCGCTCGGCACCATTCTGGTGCTGGGCGGCGTATGGCTGTTCACCCGCCGGGTGAAGCCCAAAGAGCGGTTGGTCGAAGAGCAGACGGCTTAGCGGATTTCGCCCTCGTGGTTCGTCGTTCGGCAGGCTCACGGTGAGGAAGCTCACCATGAGGGCTTCTGCACATCGACTTCCTCATCCTGAGCTTGTCGACTTCGAGTGAATAGGAATCGCTCCAGTGGAGCGATTTCCGCGACGAAGGCCACAGCCAGCTACGCTCGCGTGACGAGGACCTGCCTCCTACGCGCGCCGCATCCGGGCTACCACCCGGCCCGCGAACACGTTCACCAGTAGCCCCAGGAAAACCAATCCGCTGCCGATGATCTCAGGCGTGGTGATGCTTTCGCCGAGCAGCATTGCCGCGCTGGCGATCCCTGCCACGGGTACGAAAAGCGCGAAGGGCGCCACCACATTGGCCGGGTAGAGGCTCAAGAGCTTCGCCCACATGCCGAAGCCGAACAGCGTGGCGAAATAGGCCATGAAGGCCAGCGATCCTGCGCCCCGCCAGCTGATATGGGCAATCGCGGCGCCCAGCGCTCCAGGCCCCTCGAACGCCAGCGACAGCGCCAGCAGCGGCAACGGCGGCACCAGCGAGGTCCAGACGATGAAACCGAGCATGTCGACCTTGCCGGCGCGCTTCGAGGCAGTGTTGCCCGCCCCCCAGAAGACTGCCGCGCCAATGGTCATCAGCAACGGGATCAGCGCCGCCGCTTCGAAGCGCTCGGCGGCAATCACCAGAATGCCCCCGAAGGCAACCGCCGCACCCGTCACCTGTGGCCATTTCGGCCGTTCGCCGAAGGCCAGCATGGCGAAGAAGATCGTGAAGAACACCTGCAGTTGCACCACAAGCGAGCTCAAGCCAGCTGGCATGCCGAGACGGATGGCGACGAAAAGCAGCCCGAACTGCCCCACGCCGATCGCCAGGCCATAGGCGATCAGGAGCTTGAGCGGCACATCCGGCCGCTTCACGAAGAACACCGCCGGCAGTGCCGCAAGGCTATAGCGCAGCGCCGTCAGCAGCAGCGGCGGCACCTCTTCCACGCCCCAGTGGATCGCGACGAAGCTGATCCCCCAGATGGTGGTAATGACGAGGACGAGAAACAGGTGGCGCGGCGACATCGGGCGGTTTCCACGACGGCGTTGCTGCCCGGCCCTCGTGGTTCGACACGCTCACCATGAGGGCGCGACTAACGCGCGACCCGCCGTTCGGCCTCATCCTGAGCCTGCCGAAGGACGAGGCCGGGCCCAATCGACTGCGCGCCCGCCGAACCTGCCAGCGCCCCTCGGGCTTACAGCACCACGCCGAAGAACAGCAAGATCAACCCGATAAGCGATACCACCCATACGAGGCTTCTGAGCTGCGGAATGCCGATCAGATACAGTGGCAGGTACGCAATCCGCGCCGCGAAATAGAGCCCGGCGCCCCATTGCGTCAGGCCATTGGATTTCCCCATTACGGCGGCCGCGAGCGCCAGCGCCACGAACAGCCCATAGGTCTCGAGGAAATTCCTGAGTGCCCGCTCGGATCGCGCCAGCATCGGGTTCGGAGGCGCTTCGTTATCGCGTGCGGTATTGGCGAACTTCACGCCATGCTGCATGCGATAGAGCGTCGACTGGGCACCGATATAGAGCGCGAACAGCAGCGAGCTCCATACGACGAGCATGAGTTCAAAGGACATGAGCGCGACTCCGTAGGCCTAAGGGCAGCAACGCATGCGGCAGGCCCGCGGTTCACCACGAGTGCCGTATCGCGCCACTGGCAACTGCCTCATGCCGAGCCTGTCGAACCACGAGGAAGGGAGCGCCGGCTGGATGCCGCCCTCCTCCCTCGAGAGGCTCAGCATGGGGGCGTGAGAGCCATGGCTCGCCTAGCTGGCGCAGGCAGTATGGGTGAACACATCCTCCGGCCCGCCGGTCTCGGTGAAGGCCTTGTCCCGCTCTTGCGAGTACCACACCCCGGCCGCGAAATCCGGCAGCAGCACCTGCAGCGGCGCCGGCCCGGACCGGTCCTCGAAATCGATCGGGAACATCTCCATTCCGTCGGGTCCGAGCGCATAGATCGTGCCGTCATAGGCACGGCATTCTTCCGCCTCTGGGGCATCGGGCGGGCAGCCATGGCTCAGGCTGGCCATCGAACTGCCGAAGCCGTTGGGTTGGTAGATTCCGCCCTCGAAGGGCGCGATGCCGTTTGGCGCCTCGATCGTGAGGACCGCATACTGGTTCGCCGCCCCGCCCTCGCCCGGTGGCCTGATGGTCAGCACCCAGCCTTCGGTCTTCTGGGTATAGATCGCCTGGTCGACCGGGCACTCGGCAGCCAATCCGGCCGAGGCGGAAAGCACGGTCAAGAGGCTGGCAATGGCAGTGGCGCGCATGGAAATTCCCCTGTTTCCTTTCTGACGCCGCCCGCGCGCTACTCCTTGGGTGGTGCTCATGGCTGTATCGCCCGCCCGCCGGTCACCGCCAGCGTCGTCCCCGTTGTGTAGCTCGCCTTGTCGGAAAGGAGCCACAGGATCGCCTCGGCCACTTCCTCCGCCGTGCCCGCCCGCGCCATGGGCAGATTGGGGATCATCTTCGCCACGCGATCCGGCTCGCCACCCGAGGCGTGAATTTCCGTGTCGATAATGCCGGGCCTCACCCCATTGACCCGGATTCCCTCGCCCGCGAGTTCAAGCGCCAACCCCACGGTAAGGGTATCGATCGCGCCTTTGCTGGCGGCATAGTCGACATAATAGGCGGGCGAGCCGAGCTTGCTCGCCGCCGACGAGAGGTTGACGATGCCGCCGCCCTTGCCGCCATGTCGCGTCGACATCCGCCTGATCGCCGCCTGCGCACAAAGAATCGAGCCGATGACATTGACCCGCAGCATGCGCTCGAGCCGTTCGAGGCTCATCTCGTCGAGCCGTGCCGCCTTGTCGACGATGCCGGCATTGTTGACGAGCCCGACCAGCGTGCCGAGCCCATCGGCCGCGGCAAAGATCGCCTCGACATCGGCGGGGTTCGCCACGTCACCCCGTACCGCCACCGCCTCCCCGCCTTCGGCGCGGATCCGGACACACACCGCCTCGGCGGCCTCGCGGTTGGCGGCGTAGTTCACCACCACCTGGTAGCCCTGTCGCGCCGCGAGCAGCGATGTCGCGGCACCGATGCCCCGGCTGCCGCCCGTCACCACCAAAACCCTGTCCGCCAT
>CAYPYV010000108.1:0-6595 GCA_964414845.1 uncultured Devosia sp.
GACCTCGCCGGAGAGCACCGTCTCGATGGCGCGGCGGATATCCACGGGACCCACGGATTTATGCAGATAGCCTGACGCGCCGAGCTCGAAGGCGCGGCGGATGACGGCACCCTCCTCCACCGCGGAGATGATCATCACCGGCACTTCGGGATATTGCGCCCGGACGAGAAGCAGGCCCGAGAAGCCGCGCGACTGCGGCATGTTGAGATCGAGAAGCACAAGGTCGCAATCGCGGTCACGCTCGAGCGCGGCCATCAGCGCGGCGATATCGCCCGCCTCCTCGACCAGAATCGATGCATCGCCGCTCGCCAGCGTCTGGCGCAGCGCCGAACGAAACAGCGGGTGATCGTCGACAATGATGATGCGCCGCGTGGTCATGTTCCAGTCCCTGCCATTCCACCGCTCATATCAGGAGCTGTCGGATGAGAATATCCCACTAAAGGTGGCGCTCCACCATGCGTTCTGGCCGGTTATTCGCAGATTGCAAGGCCCCTTAACCCTATCTTTACCATGTTTCCCAAAGAGTGCGCCTTGGGCTGGAGGATAGTCTCATCCGGCCGATTCATGCCACGGGATCGTTCGATGGGGCGCGCCACTTCTCAGTACCTGAAAGAGGACCAGGGGTCGCAGCGCGCCGAATGGGGCGAACTGCGCTCGGAACTCGTCGCGCTGCTCGACCAGGTGGAGGACCAGGTGGCCCGATCGGGGTCCGGCCTAGATGGCCTGACCGAACGCATGCGCGACCTGCGCCATCAGATGTCCGAGCCGGAGCCCGATCGCCAGCGCGAGGCACTGCGCTCGGTGCGCCGTGCCGTGGACCGCTTCGCCGAGCCGGATGACGACCTCCCGCCGCCGCCCGCCCGCAATCCGCGCGAAAACCTCGAGAACGCCATCCAGCAGATCCGCGCCCGACAGCTGGCGCGCGCCGAGGAACCGCGCAAGTTGGCAGCGGAAGTGGCGCCGCGCTTCGAGGAGATGGCGCGCTCGGTGGCGAGCATGACCGACCGGCTGGGCCGGCTCGAGACCGAACTCCGGAACCAGGCGCGCGGCCAGAGCGCCAATGTCAAGGAAATCGCCGATCAGGTGAGCCAGCTCTCGCAGGTGGTGGAACTCTTGGCGGGCGCCGTGGGTGAAACCGGGCAGGTGAAGCGCCTGGAAGGCCAGATCGCCTCGCTCGCCCGCCTGATCAGCGATGAGCGGCAGGCCGATGCCAATGCGTTGACGGCACGACTGGACGAGGTGGCGACGACGGTCGCCGCGCTCGCGCGCTTCCAGGCCGACCCTGGCCGCGATTCCGCGCTGGCCAACCGCCTCGACGATCTCTCGGCGACCGTGGCGCATCTGGTCGAGATTCAGCCCGCCCTGGCGCAGCGCAGCGATACGACCGGTCTCGCGCAGCGGCTCGAAGACGTGACCATGACCGTGGGCCGGCTGGCGGACCTGCAGGTGCAGTTCGCCGAGCGGACCAATACCGCGACGCTCGCGACCCGCATCGACGACGTCAACGGCACGATCAGCCGGCTGACCGAAATCCTCTCCGATCCGGCACAGCGCGCCGAAACCGCGGCCTTCGGCCAGCGGCTCGACGACATGACGGCATCGGTGGCGCGCATTGCCGATATCCAGGCGCATCTTGCCGACCGCACCGACACCACCAGCCTGGGCAGGAAGATCGACGAGATCGGCACCACGGTCGGCAAGCTCGCCGACCTGCAGATCCAGGTGGCGCAGATCGTCGACAACCCGCGCGACGGCGTGCGCGAGGGGCTCGGGGCCATCGAGGCGGGCATCCGCAACATCTACGACCGGCTGGATACGCTCGAGCGGAATGTTCCGTCGCAGAGCCTCGATGGTATCTCCGACCAGTTGACCCGCATCGCGGCCGCCATCAAGCAGCCGCAGTCCCAGCCGCAGGGCCTGATCGAGCTCATCGACGCCCTCAACACCCGTATTGGCGATGTCGAGGCACGCGGCGGCACGCTCGACGGCCTGACCCACGATGTGGTTTCGCTGCGCGAGGCCGTGGTGAAGGCCTTCGAGCCGCGCTTTGCCGCACTCGAGGAGCGGCTCTCGGCGCTGGCCGAGCGGCCGATGGAAATCAACACGACACAGCTCGAGGCGCAGGTGCGCCAGCTGGTGGCCCGCATGGACCAGACCGGCGAGCAGCTGACCGGCCTCGCCCGGCTCTACCAGGCGCCCCCCGAAGCGGTGGAGCCCGACTATGCGCAGCTCGCCGAGGAGATCGCAACGCGCACCCAGGCGCTGCAGCGTGATCTTCCCGCGCCGGTCCTGACGCCATCCTTCGACGAACTCGAACGCCGCATCGCCGCGATGATCGAGGCGCAGGTGATGCCGGCACCAGCCGCGTCCGATCCGTCACAGCGCGAGGCGCTGAAGGCCACGATCGACGAAGTTAACGACAGGCTGAAGCGGCTCGAAGCCGCCATAGCCGCCCGTGCGCTCGATTCCGCGCCGATGCCGGTGACGCCGCTCATCCCGGTGCCGGAGACCGCGGCTCCGGTCGTGACGCCCGCCCCCGCAGGGAAGCCCGAGAGCGACAGTCTCCACGCCGATCCCGTCGCCGCCCCCGAACCGGTCGCCGCGCGCGCGCCGATCGACGACGATGCACTCGATTTTCCGCTCGCACCCGCACGCCCCGGTCTCGACGACCCGATCGCGCCGCTGCTCCGCTCGCTGGCCGACGAGGATGCGTTCCACAGCGCGGAACTCCGCTCGGTCGGCCCGCAGCCACGCGACGTGATGCCGAGCCATCCGGGCAACGATGCACCCCTGATCGACAAGCCCTTCGATACGCCGGTTGCGACCGACAAGCTCAAGGCCGCGCGCCCGCGACATCCCGGCCTTGTCGACACGACGCCTGCCTTCGACCCGACCAAGATCGAGCGCCCGGTTGCGCCGCGGTCGAGCCTGCTCGACGACCTGCCGCTGGCAGAGGCACATCCGGAGCGCAGCATGGCTGCGGCGGCACCGGCCGCAACCATCGCCGAACCTGCCGAGCCGGCCGACCCCATTGCCCGCATCCGCCGCAATGCCCGCGCCAATGCGCAGAAGAAGCAGACCTCGATCGGCGGCAACTCGCTGATCGGCCGCGCCTTTGCACGCCTGCAGGCCGGCGAGGCCGCCCAGGCCGGCGCCACAGCGACGCCGGAACCGGTAGCCGATGTCGAGGCCGAGAAGGCCCCCAAGGCGAAGAAGGCGCGCGACCGGCGCGCCGAGACGGCACCCGTGCCCGCCGCCGATATCGTAGAGAAGGCCGAGAAGACCTCGCTGCTCGCCGGGCTCGTGTCGAAGCGCAAGCTCGCTGGGGACAAGCCCGTACCCGCCGGGCGCGGCAAGCACGCGAAGCTGCCCGAGGCGATGGAGCCGAATCTTGCCCCTGAGGCGCCCGAAGCGGAGGCCGCCGAATCCGGAGCGGAGACGAAGCCCGAAAGCTTCCTGATGAGGCATCGCCGGCCAATACTCCTCGCCGCGGCGCTGGTTGCGATCGTCTGCCTGCTGATCAACCTGCTGAGCCAGCAGTTGGGCGGCGCACCGGCGGAGGTTGCCGCACTTCCCGCCTCTGAGCCCGCGCCTGCCACGGCCGAGGCTTCCCCTCCGGCCCCTGACAAGGTGAGCGACGCGACGCTCGACCCTGTGCCGATGGCGCAGCAGAAGAACCTGACGGGGACCCAGCCGCGCGTCATCCCCATGGTCGACAACCTCGAGACCGGATCGATCGGCTCGAGCTTTACCCCGACCCCGAAGACGGGCGCTGCTGCCGCCGCCGAAGACCTTGCCGGCGCGCCGTCGCTCTCGGACCAGGTGCTGCCGCTCGCAGCCACCCTGTCGGACCCTGTAAAGGCCGACATGCCGCCCGAAACACTGGGCCCGGTGGACCTGCGCACAGCCGCTGCCGAAGGCGACATGCGCGCCCAGTTCGAGATAGCAGCCATCTATACCGAAGGCCGCGCCGTACCCGAGGACCTCGGCCAGGCCGCCATCTGGTACGAGCGTTCAGCGAGCCAGGGGTTTGCACCGGCACAATATCGTCTCGGTACGATGTACGAGCGCGGACAGGGCGTAGGCAAGGATGTGCAACAGGCGCGGCTCTGGTACCAGCAGGCCGCTGAAGCCGGCAACCGCATGGCCATGCACAATCTTGCGGCGCTCTATGCGTCGGGGGGCCTCGGCACCCAGCAGTTCGATGCAGCGGCGAAGTGGTTCGAAGAGGCTGCGAGCCGCGGCCTCAAGGACAGCCAGTTCAACCTCGGCATGCTCTATGCCCGCGGCCTCGGCGTGAAGCAGGACCTGCCACAATCCTACAAGTGGTTCGGGATTGCCGCCATGCATGGCGACAGGGACGCGGCCAAGGCCCAGTCCGATATCGCCGCGTCGCTGTCGGCCGATGTCGTGCGCAGCCTCGACTCCGAGATTGCGGAGTGGAAACCGGCCAGCATCGATCTTGGCGCCAATTTCGCGCCGATCGGTACCTGGTCGACCAACTTCAACCCCGGCGCCGCCATTGCCAAGACCGACGTGGTCAAGAGCGTGCAGCAGGCCCTGGTGGCACTCGGCTACGACGTGGGCACGCCTGACGGCGTCGCCGGCCCCAAGACGCAGATGGCGATCCGCGAATTCGAGCGCGGCACGGGCATGAGCGAAACCGGCGTCGTCAACCCGCGCCTGCTCGCCGTGCTCGGTAGCCAGCCGGTCTGACGGGGGTTTTCCCCCGTCGACGTCGAACTTCAACCAGACCTTCGCATTTTGCTGCTAGAGGTCACCGAAGAAGACGTCCCGCCATCCCCTGCCGCAACGCGGACTTCGGAGGAGTGAGCGGCAACAGCGACCGGACGCGCCCGTGCAGATCTACCTGCCCATCGCAGAACTCTCGATGAACCTGTTCTTCCTCGTGGGGATCGGCGGGGCGGTCGGGTTTCTCTCCGGTTTGTTCGGCGTCGGCGGCGGCTTTCTCCTCACCCCGTTGCTGATCTTCTCGGGCGTGCCGGCCCCCGTCGCCGTAGCCTCGGTGACCGGGCAGGTGGTGGCAGCCTCGACATCGGGCGCGCTCAGCTATTATCGGCGCGGCCAGATCGACCTGCACCTCGCGCTCTACCTCGTGCTCTCCAGCGTCATCGGAGCCTCGTTCGGCGTCGCGACGTTCCAGCTGCTGCGCAGTACAGGACAGCTCGAGCTCTTCATCTCGCTCGGTTTCCTGATTCTGCTCGGCTTCGTCGGCACGCTGATGATGGTGGAGTCGGTGCGCGCCATACTGAAGCGCCGTGCGGGTGTTGTGGTACGGGAAAAGCTGCCCAATCAGCACAACTGGTTCCACGGCCTGCCGCTGCGCGTGCGCTTCAAGCGCTCGCGGCTCTATATCAGCGTGGTGCCGGTGCTCGTCATCGGGCTCTGCATCGGCTTCATCGGCTCGCTGCTCGGCATTGGCGGCGGCTTCATCCTTGTGCCCGCGCTGGTCTACCTGCTGCGGGTGCCCGGCAATGTGGTAATCGGCACATCCTTGCTGCAGGTCGTCGCGATGATGGCGGCAACGACAATCCTGCATGCCGTATCGAGCCAGAGCGTCGATATCCTCCTGGCCTTCTGCCTCATGGTCGGCGGCACCATCGGCGCGCAGTTTGGTGCTTCGGCGGGGAAATACCTGCGCGGCGAGCAACTGCGCGCGCTCCTGGCGTTGCTGGTGCTGGGCGTGGCCATACGTTTCGGACTGTCGCTGGTCATCGCGCCGGCAGACGTGTTTTCGACCGCGGTGAAAGGACTGGGCGGATGAGGCTGCTGCTGGGTCTGGTGCTTCTGGCTGGCCTGACGCTCCCCGCGGCGGCAGAGCGCCTCGTCTCGCAGGTGAGCCGTGACGAAGTGGCGATCACCTCATCGTATACCGGCGAGACGCTGACGCTGTTTGGCACCATCACGCCTGAAACCGGCTCGACGGCGAAATATGTCGAGGGGCCGTTCCACATCATCGTCACCGTGACGGGCCCCACCGCCGACCGTGTGACGCGACAGAAATCCAATGTCTTCGGCATCTGGCTCAATACGGCCGAGGCCGAGTTCGAGCATTTCCCTACGCTCTACCAGGTGCTTTCCGACACACGCCTCTCCGACATCACCGATCCGGTGACACTGGCCAAGTATCGCATCCCGCTGATTTCGCAGGCCTATGCGACATCGAAAGCCGGATGGTGGAACACCGTGGAGTTCAGCCAGGAAACCGTGCGGCTGATGGAAAAGAGCGGAAGGATGAAGCTCAACGAGCAGGGCGTGATCTTCCATTCCGACACGTTCTATTCCGCTCAGGCTGTGGTACCCGCCGACGCCGTTCCCGGGCTCTATATCGCCCATACCTACCTGTTCAAGAACGGGCAGCTGGTGGCGGAGAAATCCGACGGGTTCACCGTGCGCAAGATCGGCTTCGAGCGCTTCCTCGGGCAGGCCGCGCACGAGCAGCCGCTGCTCTACGGGCTGGTCTGCGTGATGCTGGCGCTGTTTACGGGCTGGCTCGGCGGCGTGGTCTTCAAGCGGTAGCCCCCATGCGCACCAGGCGCTTCGGACTCACCGGATAGACCCGGTCGCGGCCGAT
>CAYPYV010000108.1:6695-11119 GCA_964414845.1 uncultured Devosia sp.
CCCCCATGCGCACCAGGCGCTTCGGACTCACCGGATAGACCCGGTCGCGGCCGATCATGAACACTTCGAGCCGATCCCATTGAAAGAACGGCGCGAGTACCGGCGACAGAATGTTCATCGCGCCCGTACCGGCGCCATAGGCGGGAAGCACCAGGGTTTCACCATCGTGCACGAAGCACCGGCGGCGGGTGACGCGGCCGTTGATGGCGATCTGGGCCGCGGGGTGGAGGTGCCCCGCAACAAGACCGCCGCCATTGCGCTTCGGCTCATGCACCAGCGTCAGCCCACCTCGTTCGAGGCCGGGAACGCAAGTGCCGCCGAGCCCATGCGCGGCGCGATCGTGGTTACCCGAGATCCAAATCCAGTGCGCCGCGCCGATCAGCGCCACGAGCCGCAACCGGTCAGCATCGATGAGATGTTCGTGGCTTTCGTCGCGATGAAAGCTGTCGCCGAGCGCGATGACTTCCGTCGCGCCTGTGGCCTTGAGATCGGCCTCGAGCTTCCTGAGCGTCAGCGCGGTATCATAGGGCGGCAGGAGGCTGCCGCGCCGCGCAAAGGCGCCGAACTTGTCGAGATGCAGGTCGGCGACGAGCAGCGCGTTCTCCAGCGGCCAGTAGAGGGCGCCCGAAACAAGCGGCACGAGCGCATGGCCGGCAAAGCGGATCACCGCTTCTGCCCGCTCGTCCTCCCGCGCCAATGCTTCGAGTGTCATCTGCCTTCCGCCTCGCGCATCAGTTCCTCGGCGGCTTCCGCCAGCGCCGAATCGCGCGCCTCGCCGGGCACGCCTTCCTTGCCGATATCGAGCAATACCGGTACCGCGAGCGGTGAGATTCGGTCGAGCGGCATATGCGTGATGTGCTGCTTGATCCGGGCGAGCATCTGGCCGAGCCGGGCTATATCGAGCAGCCCGCGCGCCGCGTCGCGCCGGCTGGCCTGGATGAGAATGTGGTCGGGCTCGTGCTGGTAGAGCACGTCATAGATGATGTCGGAAGAGACGGTGACCTGCCGCCCGGTCTTTTCCCGGCCCGGATGCCGCCGCTCGATGAGCCCCGAAATGATGGCGCAGTTGCGAAAGGTGCGCCGCATCAGTGCGCTCTCGTCGAGCCAGGCCTCGAGATCGTCGCCCAGCATGTCCTCGTCGAAGAGCTCATCGAGCGACAGCCGCCCGGACGAGATCAGCGCCCCCATATCGGCAAGGCCCCAGATGGCGATGGAATAATCGGACGCGACAAAACCGAGCGGTTTGGCGCGCGCCCGCTCGAGCCGACGGGTCAGCAGCATGCCGAGCGTCTGATGAGCGAGCCGGCCCTCGAACGGATAGCAGACCATGTAGTAGCGCTCGCCGCGCGGAAAGGTCTCGACGAGCAGCGAATCCGGCTGCGGCAGCAACGACACCTCGCGCTGGATCGTGAGCCAGTCCTCCACCTGATCTGGCAGGAGGTGCCATTGCGCCGGATCGGCGATCAGCTTCCTGACCCCCTCGGCGAGGTAGGTGGAGAGCGGGAACTTGCCGCCCATATAGGAGGGAATCTTCGGGTCCTTGCCGGTCGAGCGGCTGACATAGGCCTCGTTCTCGAACATGCCTTCGAACGCCACGATTTCCGAGCCGAACAGGAAAGTGTCGCCCTTCGAGAGCGTAGTGAAGAAATACTCTTCCATCTCGCCGAGCACGCGCCCGTTGCGGCCGATGGGGCCGGTGACGGCGCCGCGGGTGAAGCCGCGCCCGCGGACGAGCCGCACCTTCACCATCGGCTCTTCGATGATGGTGCCCACATTCAGCCGGTATTGCTGGGCGATCGTCGCATTCGAGATGCGGAACTTGCCGTCGGGTGTCTGCCTGAGCTTGGCGTAGCGCTCGTAGGCGCGGAGCGCGTAGCCACCGCTCGCGACGAAATCCACAACGCGCTCGAAGGTCTCCCAGGTGAGCTCGCGATAGGGCCAGGCACGCCGGATCTCGTCGAACAGCGCGACGGGATCGAATGGTCCGGCGCAGGCCGAGCCGAGAATATGCTGCGCGAGCACATCGAGGCCGCCCGAGACTGGAGCCTCGCTGTCCTGGGCCCCTCTCGCGACGGCTTCGAGCGCCGCCTCGCATTCGAGCACCTCGAAGCGGTTCGAAGGCACGAAGAGCGCGCGGCTCGGCTCGTCGAGCCGGTGATTGGCGCGCCCGATGCGCTGCAGCATGCGGCTCGCGCCCTTGGGCGCGCCGATCTGCACGACAAGATCGACATCGCCCCAGTCGATGCCCAGATCGAGCGTGGAGGTGCAGACCACGGCTTTCAGCCGGCCCTCGGCCATCGCTGCCTCGACGCGGCGGCGTTGCTCGACGGCAAGCGAGCCGTGATGGAGCGCAATGGGCAGCATTTCCTCGTTTTCGGCCCAAAGTTCCTGGAACAGCATCTCGGCCTGCGAGCGGGTATTGACAAAGAGCAGCGTGGTCTTCTGCCGCTTGATGACCTCGAACAGCTCGGGAATGGCATAGCGCGCCGAATGCCCGGACCATGGCACCCGCGCAGCGCTGCGGAGGATTGAGAGTTCGGGCGCTGCCCCGCCTTCGGCGACGAGCAGCTCGGCGCCCGCTCCGGGCACCAGCCCGCCGATCCAGTCGCAGAGCAGTTCGGGCTGCGCTACTGTTGCGCTGAGCGCCGTGATGCGAAGGCCTGGCGCCAGCGTCGCGAGCCGCGCGAGGCCAAGCGACAGCAATTCGCCGCGCTTGGACGTGACGAGCGCGTGCAGCTCGTCGAGCACGATGCGCCTCAATCCCCTGAACATCTCCGCCGCGTCTTCGTGCGAGAGCAGCAGCGCCAGTTGTTCAGGCGTGGTCAGGAGAATTTGCGGCGGATCGCGGCGCTGCCGCTGGCGCTTTGCCGCAGAGGTATCGCCTGTCCGCGCCTCGACCCGGATGGAGAGCCCCATCTCCTCGATCGGCCGCATCAGGTTGCGCTGTACGTCGACAGCCAGCGCCTTGAGCGGCGAGAGGTAGAGCGTGTGGATGCCATCCTGCGCCAGGTCCACCAGGGCATTGAGGCTTGGCAGGAATCCGGCCAGCGTCTTGCCGGCGCCGGTCGGCGCGATCAGGAGCGCCGAACGCCCGTCCTCGGTCGCCCGCAGCACGGCCAGCTGATGCGCGCGCGGGGCCCAGCCCTTCTGCGCGAACCAGGTGTTGATCTTGGGGTGGAGCGGCACAAGTTGTTCCGGTTTTGTGCCAGTATTCCCTCCCCCCGCCACGCTTGCAAGCCCCCTGCCCATCACGATGGGAATCCCCTAGATTTGGCAGCAGGTGGAGGACTGACGATGAACGACAACGACGTGCCACGGCTCGAACTCGCGCCGGAGGCGGCGCTCGATCATCTCGTACGCGAGACCCATTCGCTGCTCGCGCGCCGCGATGGCCGCATCGCCATCGGCCTGGCCGGCGGACCAGGCGTGGGCAAGTCAACGCTCGCCACCCAGCTTGTCGCGCGGCTCAATCAGCAGACGCCGGGCATGGCCGCCTATGTTCCGATGGACGGGTTCCATATGCTGCACGCCAAGCTCGAGTCCCTTGGGACGGTGCGCGACAAGGGCGCGCCGCATACTTTCGAGGCCAATGCCTTCGCGGACTTTCTGGGCGAGCTCAAGTCCGCGACGGGTCCGGTGAAGGGCCCGGGCTATTCGCGCGAGATCGAGGACGTTGTGCTCGATGCCTTCATCGTGCCCGCCGCCGTGCGGGTGCTGGTGGTCGAAGGCAATTACATGCTCCTCGCCACCGCGCCCTGGTGGCGCATCAGGCCGCTGCTCGATTTCGCCGCCTTCATCGACGTGCCGCGCGAACGGGTGCGCAACCGCCTGATGAAGCGCCATGCCGAGCACGGCCTGTTCTCGGAGGAGCGAAACCGTGAGCATATCGAACGCGTCGATCTGGCCAATTACGACATCGTGCGGCGCTCGGCGAACCGCGCGGATGTGGTGATTTCGATGCTTACCGAGGGTTGAGAAGGATTTTTCCACCCTTGGGGAAAGCACGCGAAAAGCCCGTGGAACAAGGCGTCTCCGACATTCTATTTTGGGCTGACATGTCAGATGCCCTTGATCTGGAAGGGAAATTTCCTCACGAAAAAGCTGATATGCATCAGCCGGTTAGTGGGACATCTATCACATCCCGGAATTTATCAATCCACTGACTTTAAAGATCACGGAAAATCATTTGGCAGCCGGCACAGGAATGTGCTTAGTCATGCGCGTGCTGCCGGCATGCAAGGGTCGGCGCACCAAAGGGAGTGAGAAATGACATCGAACAAGCTGGGCCGCCGTGCGGTCCTGGGACTGTCTGCTATTGCCCTCGCCGCTGGCATGATGGGCGCGTCGGCCTCGGTGGCGCAGGAGGTGACAATCCCGATCATCGTGAAGGACACCACCTCCTTCTACTGGCAGATCGTGCTCGC
>CAYPYV010000109.1:0-11114 GCA_964414845.1 uncultured Devosia sp.
AACCACCACATCACCAAGCCCGTCCTGATCGGCGAAATCCAGGCCGACGGCCAGTTCGAAGTGGTCTGGGAAACCGAAGCAGAAGTCCCGGGCGACGCCTGGACCGACTTCCTGCCCGAGTCGAAGGTGCTGGAAGCCGACTGGGTCACCCTCAAGTGCGGTAACTACAACACCGAAACCAAGACCTGCGGCGGCTCCTGATCTCGCAGCTTCTGCATCCGGCAAGGGCGTCAGCGCCCTTGCCTACCGCCTGTCCCTTCTAGCTTACGAGGCCGACGATGAACGCAATTCGACTTCTCCGGCTCATTGCGCTCCTCCTTGTTCTCGCACTGTCGCCCCAGGCATGGGCGGCGCAGATCGACGACGCGGCGTTCGGCGCCCTCACCGACGCGCTGGCCCCGGGCAACTTCCGCGATCGCGAAGCCGCAGCCGCAGCCCTCACCGCCTCGGCCGACACCCGCGCAGCAGCCGTGCTGCAATCGCTCCTCGACGGCGACCTTGTTGTGGTCAAGTCGACCGGCAAGGTGCTGCTTGGCACCTCAGCCGCGCCCATTGACCCGGTAACCGGGGCGCCGTTTGCCGAGGCCGTCGATACCGAAAAGGTGAAGGTAAATAACGGGTTGCGTCGCGCCCTTCGCACCATGATCGGTCAGCTGACCCTGATGAGCGACGAAAGGCCCACGCGGCTGCTGGCGGCTCAATCCGTGCTGCGCGACGCCAATCCGGACAATCTCGAACTGCTGGACACCGCTCTCGCGGCGGAAGCCGATGCCGAGATCAAGGCGGTGATGGAGACGGCGCGAGCGGCGATCATCCTCAAGACAGACGCCAGCATTGCCGACAAGAACGCCGCCATCCAGACCCTCAAGGCACGCGGGGGTCGTGACTCCGTCACGCTGCTGACCAGCGTGCTCGCCACGTCTCCCGATGAACTGAAGCCGGCGATCCAGGCCGCCATCGACTCGCTCAACCAGACCCAGGCCGCCTGGGGCGTGGCGCAGAACGTCTGGTACGGCATTTCGCTCGGCTCCGTGCTGCTGCTCGCGGCCATCGGCCTTGCCATCACCTTCGGCGTGATGGGCGTCATCAACATGGCGCATGGCGAAATGGTGATGCTGGGCGCCTACACCACCTTTGTGGTTCAGGAGGTCATCCGGCGCAGCTTCCCGGGCATGCTGGATTGGTCGCTGGCGATTGCCCTGCCCCTCGCCTTCCTCGTGACGGCGCTGATCGGCATAGCCATCGAGCGGGGCATCATCCGCTGGCTCTATGGGCGTGCGCTCGAGACGCTGCTGGCGACCTGGGGCCTGAGCCTCATCATCCAGCAGGCCGTCCGTACCGGCTTCGGCTCGACCAACAAGGAAGTGGCCAACCCAAGCTGGATGTCCGGCAGCTTCGAGCTGGGTGGCATGTCCATAACCTGGAACCGCTTCTGGATCGTGCTGTTCGCCATCGGCGTGTTCCTCACCCTGCTCGTGGTGCTCAAGCGCACGGCGCTCGGCCTGCAGATGCGCGCCGTGACCTCGAACCGTCGCATGGCCAGCGCGATGGGCATCCGCACGCCGTTCGTGGATGCCATGACCTTCGGCCTCGGCTCGGGCATTGCCGGTCTTGCCGGCGTAGCCCTGAGCCAGATCGACAACGTCTCCCCGAACCTTGGTCAGAACTACATCATCGACAGCTTCATGGTCGTGGTGTTCGGCGGTGTCGGCAACCTCTGGGGAACCCTGGTCGGCGCCCTGTCGATCGGCATCGCCAACAAGTTCCTCGAGCCCTATGCCGGCGCGGTGGTCGCCAAGATCATCATTCTCGTGCTCATCATCCTGTTCATCCAGCGTCGTCCGCGTGGGCTCTTCGCCCTCAAGGGCCGAGCGGTGGAATCGTGATGGGGAGTATCGAAGTTCCGCGCTTCACGCCTCCGCCCTTTGCAGGGGGCAGCGCCGCAGCCCATCGCCCCCGCGCCCCGCGCTCGATTTACCGGGCCTTCCTTCTTGTTCAAGGTGACCACCAATGATCACCCAAATGCTCTTCCGCGCTCTCGACAAGAAAGCCATCTGGCTCGTCGTCGTGCTTGTTGCGGTGGCCATCCTCGTGCCGGCATCCAACCTGCTGCTGCCTGAAGGGCATCCGCTCCATGTGCCGACCTACCTGGTCTCGCTGTTCGGCAAGTACCTGACCTATGCGATGCTGGCGCTCGCGCTCGACCTGGTCTGGGGCTATGTCGGCATCCTGTCGCTGGGACACGGCGCTTTCTTTGCGCTCGGCGGTTACGCGATGGGCATGTACCTGATGCGGCAGATCGGCCCGCGCGGCGTCTATGCCAACCCGATCCTCCCGGACTTCATGGTGTTCCTCAACTACAAGGAACTCCCCTGGTACTGGCTTGGCTTCGACATGTTCTGGTTCGCCATGGCCATGGTCATCCTCGTACCGGGGCTGCTCGCCTTCGTATTCGGCTGGTTCGCATTCCGCTCGCGCGTCACGGGCGTCTACCTGTCCATCATCACCCAGGCGCTGACCTTCGCGCTGCTGCTCGCCTTCTTCCGCAACGATTTCGGCTTTGGCGGCAATAACGGCCTCACCGACTTCAAGGACATTCTCGGCTTCAACATCCAGGCGCAGTCGACCCGCGCCACCCTCTTCGCGCTCTCGGCGGGATTCCTCGCGCTGTTCGTGCTGATCTGCTCCGCAATCGTGAACTCCAAGCTGGGCAAGGTCATGGTCGCGGTGCGCGATGCCGAAAGCCGCACGCGCTTCCTGGGCTGGCGTCCTGAAAATGTGAAGCTCTTCGCCTTCACCGTTTCGGCAGTGATGGCCGGCATTGCCGGCGCGCTTTACGTGCCGCAGGTGGGCATCATCAACCCCGGCGAGTTCGCCCCGGAAAACTCCATCGAAGCGGTGATCTGGGTTGCCGTCGGTGGCCGCGGCACGATCGTCGGGCCGATCATCGGCGCCATTCTGGTCAATATGGGCAAATCCTTCTTCACCGGCGCCCTGCCCGACTACTGGCTGTTTGCGCTGGGCGGGCTGTTTGTCGTGGTGACGCTGTTCCTGCCCAAGGGCATTGTCGGGCTGTTCCAGAAGGCCCGCGCCCGCCGCGGCATCGAAACCGCCAAGCCGTCGACCGTAACCCCAGCCAAGCCTGCCGCGGAGCCCGCCGAATGAGCGACAAATCCGAGACCATGCTCTATCTCGACGGCGTGTCGGTGTCGTTCGACGGCTTCCGGGCGCTGAACCACCTCTCCATCATCGTGCATCCGGCCGAAATGCTGGCGATCATCGGCCCGAACGGTGCCGGCAAGACCACCATGATGGACATCATCACCGGCAAGACCCGGCCTGACGACGGCGAGGTGCTGTTCGACGGCCGCACCGACCTGACGAAGCTGGACGAGGCCTCGATCGCCAATCTCGGCATCGGCCGCAAGTTCCAGAAGCCGACCGTCTTCGAAAGCCATTCTGTCTGGGACAATATCGTCCTGTCGCTCAAGAAGCCGCGCAATGTCTTTGCCGCGCTCGGCTATATTGAAACGGCCGCCGACAAGGCGCGCATCACCGAAATCCTCGAGACCGTGCGACTCGCCCACCGCAGGGACGAACTCGCCGCCGACCTGAGCCATGGCCAGAAGCAATGGCTCGAAATCGGCATGCTGCTTGCGCAGGATCCGAAGCTGCTGCTCGTCGACGAACCCGTCGCCGGCATGACCGACGCCGAGACCATGGAGACCGCCAAGCTGCTGCGCGAAATCGCCACCACGCGATCGGTGGTGGTGGTGGAGCACGACATGAGCTTCGTGCGCGAGCTGGGCACGCGCGTCACCTGCCTTGCCGAAGGCTCTGTCTTGGCCGAAGGCACCCTGGACCAGGTCAGCGCCAACCCTGTCGTCATCGAGCGGTATCTCGGGCGATGACCGCGGTCGGGGCCAGAATTTACCGGGCCTGCCCGGCCGGCGCGCCAGCGCCGTCCGTTGACTCAAGTTGGCAAGAACGCTCGCGTAACGCTCTGAGTATGCTGGTCTATTGTCATGACATGCGTTTGGTGAAAGCGTCCGCCCCGGGCATTCGAGGGCTTTTGCAAATGCATGTTTTGGGTCTGTTTCTGGCGCTAATTGTCGGCGCGGGCATCTGGTACTGGCGCTTCAAGGCCGTCAAGGAAATGACTGACGACCTTGGCGATGCGGTGGGGCGAATTCGCGGTCAATTCCGCATGGCGAAGTTCAGGAAAGAGGCGCAGGGATCGGCGCTCAGCAGCATTACCGACCCGGCCCTCGCGGCAGCGATCTTCCTGTTCGTGCTCGCCAATGAGGACCAAGCCTCACTGCACCTGAGCGAGCCGGCGATACGCGACCAGCTCGCCGGAATTGTTCCCAGCGCGGATCTCGACGAAATCATCGCCTACGCGCGCTGGGCCGCACGCGAAGTACCCGACCCGCGCGACGTTGTGCGGCGCTTCAAGCCGCTCTGGCGCGAGAAGCTCACCCGCGAGGAGCGTGCATCGCTCGTAGCGATGGCGGAGTCTGTCGCGTCGGTGGGCGACGGCGTGGATCACTATCAGAAACTGAGCATAGCCAGCCTGCGTATGGCACTAGGACCGGATCAGAACCGATGAGCACCGCACTCTCCATCAAGGCGATCGACCTGCATTACGGCGCCGCGCAGGCGCTGAAATCCATCACCATCGAGGCGCAGCCGGGCCGCATCACCGCCGTGCTCGGCCGCAATGGGGTGGGCAAATCCTCCACATTGCGGGCGATTACCGGCATCAACAATGTCAGCTCGGGCGAAATCGTCTTCGACAACGAGGTGTTGAAGAAATCACCGCCCTACAAGCGCGCCCGCCTCGGTATCGGCTATGTGCCGCAGGGCCGCGAGATCTTCCCACTGCTGACGGTGAAGGAAAACCTTGAAACCGGCTATGCCGGGCTCGCGCGCGCCGATCGAAACGTGCCCGCCTATATCTTCGAGCTGTTCCCGGTGCTCAAGTCCATGCTCGGGCGCCGCGGCGGCGATCTCTCGGGCGGGCAGCAGCAGCAGCTGGCCATTGGTCGCGCGCTCGTCACCCGTCCCAAGGTACTGGTGCTGGACGAACCGACCGAGGGCATTCAGCCGTCCATCATCAAGGATATCGGCCGCGCCCTGCAATTCCTGCGCAACGAGAAGGGCATGACCATCCTGCTCGTGGAGCAATATCTGGACTTCTGCCGCGAAATCGCCGACGACATCTATGTCATGGATCGTGGGGAAATCATGCATTCGGGCCCAGCCGCCGACCTAGACCTGCCCGAGGTCCGTCGACACCTGATGGTATGACGGTGTCGATCGCGCCCGTAACACTTTCTCCCTACCACCAGCGCGCGCGCGGCACCGGCCGGCTCGCGACGCAGCTGATCGACGGCAAGACGCGCATCCGCGAGTTCTACCAGGAAGGCTGCGCGAAGATCCGCTTGCCGCATACTCATGCGGTGTCGCTGGAGGGGGTGCTCATCAATACCGCCGGCGGTCTGACCGGCGGTGATGACGTGGCCTGGCATATCGATGCGAGCCCCGGTGCACGTCTGGTGCTCACGACCCAGGCCTGCGAACGGGTCTACCGCTCGCTGGGCGACGACGCCAAGGTGGCAACCCATATCCGGGCTGGCGCGGGCGCGCGGGTCGACTGGCTGCCGCAGGAGACCATCCTCTATGATGGCAGCCGCCTCGCCCGTCGCCTTGAGGTCGACCTCTCCGACGATGCCTGCTTCCTTGGCCTCGAGGCCATCCTGCTCGGCCGCGAAGCCATGGGTGAAGCCGGACGGACGGCATCCCTCACCGACAATTGGCGAATCCGCCGCAATGGCCGCCTCATCCATGCCGAGGCGACGAAACTCGCAGGCGAGGATCTGGCGCGCGACGGGTTGGGCCTGCTGGCTGGCGCAGGCGCCTTCGCCACCCTGCTCTATCTCGCACCCGACGCCGAACAGAAGCTCGCCCGCGTCCGGCCCATGCTGTCGGAGCAGTCGGGCGCGAGCCAGATGGGCGACCGCCTCGTCATCCGTGCAATCGCGCAGTCCGGCCTTGCACTGCGCCGGGTGATCGCGCCAATAATCGCAGAACTCTCGGGCGCCGGCAGCCTGCCGCGCCTCTGGCACCTCTAGGATTTCCGATGAACCTGACGCCCCGCGAAAAGGACAAGCTGCTCATCTCCATGGCTGCCATCGTGGCGCGCCGCCGCCTCGAGCGCGGCGTGAAGCTCAACCATCCCGAAGCCATCGCGCTCATTACAGACTTTGTCATCGAGGGCGCGCGCGACGGCCGCTCCGTGGCCGATCTGATGGAAGCGGGCGCGCATGTCGTCACCCGTGCGCAGGTGATGGACGGCATCGCCGAAATGATCCACGACGTTCAGGTTGAAGCGACTTTCCCCGACGGCACCAAGCTCGTCACCGTGCACGAACCGATCCGGTGAGCCATGCTGGAGCTGCGTCCGAACTGCGAGTGCTGCAACAAGGATCTGCCCCCCGCAGCACTCGATGCGATGATCTGCAGCTTTGAGTGCACGTTCTGCGCCGAATGCGCCGACACGAAGCTCAGCGGCATCTGCCCCAATTGCGGCGGCACGCTGGTGCCCCGCCCTATCCGCCCGGCAAGCAAGCTGGCCAACAATCCGCCATCGACCACGCGCGTCTTCAACCCCAATGGATGCGGGACAGCACCGCAACGCGCAGCCTAGGAGCGAACAGATGATACCCGGCGAAGTGATCACCAAGGCAGGCGATATCGAGCTCAATGTCGGCGCGCCGCAAATCCTGCTCGAAGTGTCGAACACCGGCGACCGCCCCATCCAGGTCGGTTCGCATTACCATTTCTACGAAACCAACGGCGCCCTGCGCTTCGACCGCGAGGCGGCGCGAGGCCACCGGCTCGACATAGCGGCCGGCACCGCCGTGCGCTTCGAGCCTGGCCAGACGCGGGAAGTACGGCTAGTGCCGTTATCCGGTGGCCGCACCGTCTATGGCTTCCAGCAGAAGATCATGGGCAAGCTCTGACCCCCTGGGCAAGAAGAAAGGCGAAGCGGCAGAACCACTTCGCCCCAGGGCCTGAATCACTTTGCAAGCGCCGCGATCAGAGATCGTTGGCGTAGATGACGGCGGCGTTGTCGCCGAGCGCGTCCACGGCGACAATCTGGTCGAGGTCGACGCCAGAATTCCGCATCGCCATCATCGCGGCGGGGTTCAACGCTAGCGAGCGCTGCAGGTAGCGGATATAGCGCTCCTGCGGCGCCAGTTGCTCGTCCACCCAGTTGGCGGTATCGGGCCCGACCGTGAGCGTTGAGAGCCGCTGCACGCGCACGCTGGCAGCCTCGGACACCACCTCCACGCTATGCAGGAAGGAGTTGGACCCCACATTCATCACGATGGTGTTGAGGTCCATGTACTGCGCTGCTGCCGGCAGCGCGGTGAGGCCCAGCCCGGCCGACAGGAGGATGGTGGCAAGCTTCAATTTCATGGCAGCGCTCCAGCTACTTTAATCAACGGTGTGGGTGCCTATCGGTTCCGGCGGCCCGCCACTGGCATTTTTGCCGGTTTCGGATAGGAATGGGGGACACGAACCAATGCCCTGCGGGATTTGATGACTTCCGAAGACGACTTCAAGACGCGCTTTGTCGCTATTTTACAGGATGTGCATGACGCTGGCGCCAAGGATCCACAGGCCATGTGGCTGGTGGGCAGCATTGCGGCAAACCTGCTGGATCGCACCAATGTCGCGACCTGGAATAAATACGTCGCCAGCCGCACGCCGATGGCGCGCCGAATCCTGCTCGATGATCTGGAGGGCAAGGGCAAGGGGTTCACGGCACAGGGCCGCCTCCGCCACCAGTATGCCATCCAGATCATTGCCGCGTCGCTGATCGCGCATACGGTGAAGGACCAGTCGATAAAGACTGGCTCCGAACTGCTGGACGAAGTGATCGACAGGGCCGTCGTCTACTATCGCAAGAACGCGAAGACCCGGGCCGCTAACTGACAGATGCCCTGCCCGTCGGGCGGGCCTGACGGGCACGCAGCGCACGCGATCCTTCGGGCTTTACGAAGCATGTGCCCGCCCCTAGCGTCGGGCCATGCTCGAAAGTGACGCCGCGCGGCGCTTCGAATTCCTGTTCCGCCAGACCTTCGCCCTTGCTGCGCGACGGGTGCGAGACAAGCGCGAAATCGTGCCGGCGGAAACCCTTGCTCTGCTCGAACACATGGCTGCACTCGGCCCGGCGACGCTGACCGAGCTCACCCATCACGTCGACCGAGCCGCCTCGACGCTCAGCGAAATGCTCGACCCGCTGATTGCCCGCGGCTGGGTGGAGCGGGAGCGCGACCCGACTGACGGCCGCCGCTTCCTGCTCTGGCTATCGCCACTCGGCCAATCCCGGCGGCTCGAGCAGCAGCAGGTGCTTGACCTCGAGCGTCTTTCGGCGGCGCTGGCGGCTTTGCCGGCCGGCACAGCGGACCAGCTGCTCGCTGCCTTTGCACAGCTCACAGAAACCTTGAAGAAAGCGGAGTAGATTGATGGCTGACCAACATCATTGCCAAAGCTGCGGCATGCCGATCGAAAGCGGAATCTACTGCCAGCACTGTGTGGATGCGTCGGGAAACCTGCAGGATTTTTCGACCCGATTCGAGCGCATGGTTTCCTGGCAGGAGCGGCGCGGTTCGGGCCGTGCCGATGCCGAGCGCGAAACCATAGCCTACATGGCGACCATGCCCGCATGGGCCACGCATCCCGAAGTCATCCGGAGGCTGGCCGAAGACACCTAGTGCGGTGGCAGCAAACCGACCGCCCCTTCCGCCTCGAAGGCGGGCCGCATCCATGATTGAAATCGGTAAGGCGCCTCAAGCGAGGTCCGAAAAGAACGGACCCCGCGGTCATGATCCGCGGGGCCAGCCTTGCCAGTGATCCGGGCGCTTATTCGGGTACCGGAGTGTCCTTGGGCGGCAGCGAGCGCATGTAGAGGATGAGCGCGTCGACATCCTCGGACTTCATCGCGGCAACGGTCGCCACCGGCATCGGCGGCAGCAACATCGATCCATCCGGACGCTTGCCCGTGGTCAGCACGGCCTTGAGTTCGGCATCGGTATAGTGCCCGATTCCGGTCGGGGTGATGTTCGCCGTGATCGACGTACCCCACGGCCCATGGAACTCGTTGCCGCCAGCACCCATCAGGGTCTCGAACTGGGCCATGCCGTTCTTGTCCCAAGGTGTGTGGCAGACGGTGCAATGGCCGAGCGGTCCAGCGAGATAGGCACCATATTCCACGGTCACGCCCTCGGGCACTTCGGCGACGCTGGTGATCGGCGGGCCATAGGCCGGCGGCAATGGAATGCGATATTCGGATTTGCCGGGGTCGTTCGTGACGGCTGGCACCGTGCGCAGATACATCACGATCGACGCAAGATCGTTGTCCGAAATACCCTTGTAGACCTCGAACGGCATCGGCGGACCGATGATCGAGCCATCTGGGCGAATGCCCTCGCGAATGGCCTTGGCGAGTTCTGCGTCCGACCAGTTCGCAACTTCACCGCCCGGGGTGATGTTGGCCGAAATCGCCTTGAATGCCGGATTGTCTTCGACAAGCCGCCCGCCCAGCGCCTTGTCCATCTCCGGTCCGTTCGGACCCATCGGGGTGTGGCAATTGCCGCAGCCCATGATGGTGTTCACGAGGTAGTCGCCGCGTTCGACCGAAGGCGCGGCCTGCGCCGATCCCATGCCGGCGAGCGACGCCATTGCGAGCGCACTCGCAAGTACCCACACTCTCATATCAGTCCCTCCAACAAGAAAGGGCATCCAACCCGGCATGCCCTGCCCCAGCGGCCAGTCATAGTCGCAACTGCATATAGGAGGAAGCGGTAAAAGCAGCCCGCGCAAAGCCTTACGCGGCGCGGGCAAAGGCAAGCCAGGAATCGTGCCGAAATTCGTGGCAAGGTGCTGGACAGCCTCAAAAATAGGCGATGAAATACGGGCGATCGCCTTGCTCGGAAGGACCACCATGCCCGCTCGCATTTCGCGCCAGACCTATGCCCAGATGTATGGCCCCACCGTGGGCGACAAGGTGCGCCTTGCCGATACGGAACTGTTCATCGAGGTGGAGAAGGATCTGACCACCTATGGCGAGGAAGTGAAGTTCGGCGGCGGCAAGGTCATCCGGGATGGCATGGGCCAGAGCCAGATCACGCGGGCGGCCGGCGCCGTCGATACGGTGATCACCAATGCGCTGATCGTCGACCATACCGGCATCTACAAGGCGGATGTGGGCCTGCGCGACGGGCTGATCCATGCCATCGGCAAGGCCGGCAACCCCGACACCCAGCCGAATGTCGACATCATCATCGGCCCTTCTTCCGAAGTGATCGCTGGAGAAGGCAAGATTCTCACAGTCGGTGGTATGGACGCGCATATCCATTTCATCGCGCCGCAGCAGATCGAAGAAGCGCTGATGAGCGGCATCACCACCATGATCGGCGGCGGTACGGGCCCCGCACATGGCACGCTCGCCACCACCTGTACCGGTGCCTGGCACGCGCAGCGCATGATCGAGAGCTTCGAAGATTTCCCGATGAATCTGGGGCTCGCGGGCAAGGGCAATTCCTCGCTGCCGGCTCCGCTCGAGGAAATGATCCTCGCCGGCGTTTCATCGCTCAAGCTGCATGAGGACTGGGGCACCACCCCCGCCACCATCGACAATTGCCTGGCCGTCGCCGACGCACACGACGTGCAGGTGATGATCCACACCGACACGCTCAACGAATCGGGCTTCGTCGAAAACACTGTCGCAGCCTTCAAGGGCCGAACCATCCACGCCTTCCACACCGAAGGCGCGGGAGGCGGTCACGCGCCCGATATCATCAAGGTGGCGGGCCTGCCCAACGTCCTGCCCTCCTCCACCAATCCGACGCGGCCTTACACGGTCAACACACTGGCCGAGCATCTCGACATGCTCATGGTCTGCCACCATCTCTCGCCCGCCATCGCGGAGGATGTGGCCTTCGCCGAGAGCCGCATCCGCAAGGAAACCATCGCGGCGGAGGACATCCTCCACGACATGGGCGCCTTCTCGATGATGTCGTCCGACAGCCAGGCCATGGGCC
>CAYPYV010000110.1:0-11112 GCA_964414845.1 uncultured Devosia sp.
ACCGATCGCGCCCTGTGTCATCTGGCAGTGCCGTCGCTCCGCCGAGCGCTGCGCCGCGATCCGCGCGGCTGGGCACGAGCCGGAAATCATCGCCAAGACCGGCCTCGGCATCGATCCGCTCTTCCCGGCGGCCAAGCTTGCCTGGATCCTCGACAATGTGCCTGGCGCCCGGGTCCGCGCCGAAAGCGGCGAACTCGCCGCCGGCACGGTCGACAGCTGGCTGATCGCGCGGCTTACCGCCGGTCGCGTGCACGCGACTGACGCCTCGAACGCATCGCGCACACAATTGCTCGATACCGCCACAATGTCCTGGGACTATGAGCTGGGCCGCATCTTCGATGTGCCGCTCGCGATCCTGCCCGATATCCGCAATTCCGATGCCGATTTCGGTACCGTCGCCCCCGAGGTGGCCGCGCTCTCCGCTGGAACCCCGATCCGGGCCGCCATCGGAGACTCCCATGCCGCGCTCTATGGCCATGGCGTGCGCGGGCCGGGCACGGTGAAGGCCACCTATGGCACCGGCTCTTCGCTGATGACTATCACGCCCACGCGCATCGCCTCGCGCAACGGTCTCTCCGGCACCATAGGGTGGGCTACTGCCGACGGCGTGGCGTATGCGCTCGAAGGTAACATCTCGGTCTCCGGGCAGGCCGCGGCATTCATGGCCGAAATGCTCGGGCTGGCGGATGCCGGCGCACTCGCCGAGCTAGCGGCGACGGTAGACGATAGCCACGGCGTTGCCTTTGTTCCGGCTCTCGTCGGGCTCGGGGCGCCGCATTGGCGCGACGATGCTCGAGGCATCGTCACCGGCCTGTCCCTCGGCACGAAACCCGCGCATCTTGCGCGCGCCGCCATTGAGGCCATCGCGCTTCAGGTCGCGGACGTCTATGCCGCCATGCAGAGCGATCTCGGAACCCCGCTCGGTGGACTTTCTGCCGATGGCGGCGCATCACGCAACGACATGCTGATGCAGCTTCAGGCCGATCTGATCGCCGCGCCCGTCAAGCGTTCCCGCGTTGCCGAACTCAGCGCCATTGGCGCGGCCATGCTCGCGGCCCGCTCCCTCTGGCCCGATGCCGAGTTCAAGCTGGCTGAACCCGACACGTTCGAACCCATGCCGACATCAGCCACCGAGAGCCTCAAGTCCAGCTGGCGGAAGAGTCTCGCGCTGTTGCTCGGGCACTGAACCCGGGCCGAACGAGGCCTGCTGCGCTTGGTTGTGCAGAGGCTCTCTTTCGAGCCTCGAGCGCCTTCAGGAAAAGTTGCGCGACTATTCTGGTTCGAAAGCGCGACAAAACAATGACTTAGATCATTTCGGCGTTCCAGGTTAAACGTGAAATGATCTGGGCGTTCAGCTCGTCTTGTCGCCCACCATGAGCATGGCGATGGCGTTCTGCATCGAGCCCGCAGCAGTGACGCCGCGCGCATTGACGAAGAATATCTCATCTGCGTTGTCGATGGTGTTGAGCCGATGGGCGATCACCACCTTCGTGGTCGAGGGCGGCAGCTGCGCGAGGATGGCGCCCAGCAATTGCTCCGTCACGGTATCGATATTCGCCGTCGCCTCGTCGAGTATCAGGATTTCCGGCTCTCTCAATACGGCCCGGATGAAGGCGATGAGCTGCTTCTGACCGAGGCTCATGGCGTCACCGGCCGCCGAGACTTCGGTGTCGAGCCCGTCTTCGAACCGCTCGATAATGGCGGATAGACCGGCGGCATCCAGCCGCTGCCGCAACTGGTCGTCGTCGAGGCTGCCGACCACGTCGCTGCCATAGCGGATATTGTCGCGTACGGTGCCGGAGAACAGGAAAGGTTCCTGGAGGATGAAGCCGATCCGTGACGCACGAATGTCGGGGGAAAGGGATCGGATGTCGACTCCCTCGAGCAGCACCCGGCCCTGTGTAGGGTCATAGAGCCGCGCCATCAGCGACGCCGTCGTGGTCTTGCCGCCGCCGGTCGGCCCTACCAGCGCATAGGTCTTGCCGCGCTCGAGCGTGAAACTGACATTGCGCAGAACATCCTTGCCATCCGGATAGCGGAACGAGACGTTTTCGAAGCGCATCAGGCTGGTGCCTTCCGCAGGTCCGGGGGGCGCGAGCTTCAGGTCGGACGAGAGCGCCAGGACCTCCGAAATGCGGTCGAGCGCGGCGAGCGCCAGCTGCAGCGAGCTCCAGATGTTCGCGAGCTGACGCAGCGGAGTGTAGAAACTCGTGACGTAGAGCAAGAAACCGATCAGCAGCCCGACGGTGAGTTGTCCGTCTGCAATGAGCACGATGCCATAGGCCAGCACCACCAGCTGCCCAAGCGTGGAGGCCAGAGCATAGAGCGGCACGAAGATGTTGCTGGCAATCCCGGCCTTGACCGAGGCCGCATAATTGGCCTCGTTGACCGACGCGAAGCGGTCGCGGAAGAAATCCAGGCGGTTGAAGGCGACGATCACCTTGAAATTGGCGAGGCTCTCCTGGATTTCACCGCTGAGCCCGCCCATGGTGGTGAGGCTCTTGTAGGTGATGCTTTTCACCCAGCCGCCGAGCAACTGCGTTACGATCAGCACCAGTACCGCGGGGATGAGCGCCACGCCGCCGAGCCGGATATCGAGCACCAGCAGCAGGATGCCGGCACCCGTGATCAGAAAGGCATTGCCGAGAAACTGCACCAGCGCCTGCGCGAAGAACTGGTTGAGCTTGTCGGTATCGTTGTTGATGCGCGAGATCAGGTCGCCAGCGCGGTTCTGGTTGAAGAAGGCGACCGGAAGCTCCTGCAGCTTGGTGAATATGGCGTTCCGGAGATTGAACAGGATGCGCCGGCCCACCGCGCCCATGGTGCGCGTCTGCAGATAGCTCGATACGAGCCCGACCAGGAAAACTGCCAGCAGCAGCAGCGACCACATGGCGAGCCCAGCATAGTCGCCTGCCGTGATCACCGTATCCACGATGTGGCCGATGACGACCGGCGCCGACAGCGATGCCGCCGACGTCACGAGGATCGCAACCAGCGCGAGGGCAATGCGGCGGCCCTCCCCGCGCATCACTGGCACCAGTCGCGCGAGCGAGGCCGTCAGCTTCTCGGTCTTGTTGGGGTCGCGACGGTCAAGCTTGTAGTTCATAGTCTTCCGTACTCTGCTGCGACGAGAAGATCTGCACATATTCGGGCGAGCTGCTGAGCAGGTCGCGATGCGTCCCCTTGGCCAGAACCTTGCCCTCCATCAGCAGGATGATCTGGTCGTAGTCTTCGACTGGGGCGATCTTCTGCGTCACCGAGATCAGCGTGATATCGGGATAGTCGCGCCGTACATTGCCGAGGATCTGCCGCTCGGTGCGGATATCCACTCGCGCGGTGAAATCGTCGAGCAGCAGGATGCGCGGGTTGAGCGCCAGAGCCCGCGCCAGCATGATCCGCTGCTTCTGGCCGCCGGAGAGGCTTGTGCCGCGCTCCGACACGATCGTGTCGAGCCCGTCGGGCAAGGCCGCGATGAAATCGGCGAGCTCGGCCGCGGCGATTGCCTTGGCGAGACTTGCGTCATCGACCTTGGTGGAGAACGCGATGTTCTCGCGAAGGCTCACGTTGAATGTCACGCTGTCCTGGAAGACCAGCCCCACCTGCGAATGCAGCGATTGCTTGTCGAGAGCCGATATCGGGATGCCATCGTAACTGACGCCGCCCGCCGTCGGCTCGAGCAGCCCGGTCATGGCATAGAGCAGTTGTGTCTTGCCCGCGGCGGTGGGGCCGATAACTGCCGTGCGAGTGCCGGGAGCGGCGGAAAAGCTCACATCCTCCAGAATGGTGCGGTGCCCAAGGCGGAGCGTCAGGTGGTCGACTGCAATCTGACCGCTCAGTTGGACGACCCGGTCGCCCGTTGCCTTGGGCTCCGCCGCGTCCAGCACGTCGACGATGCGATCATAGGACGCCGAGGCCTGTGCCACGACATTGGTCATGAAGCCGATGACGAGGATCGGGAAGATCAGGATGGAAAGGTAGGAGTTGAACGCGGTGAAGGCGCCGAGCGTCATGTCGCCGGAGATCACCAGGTGGCCGCCATAGGCGACGATCGCAAGGGTGGCGAGGTTGGTGCAGAAGGTGATCGCCGGCACGAGCGTCGAAAACAGCCGTACGACCTGGAAGCCGATATCCCGCGCTTCGGTATTGGCAGCGAGGAATTTATCATACTCCATGGCCTGCGAATTCAGCAGCCGGATCAAGGCGGCACCGAGGATGGACTCGTTGATCACCCGGTTGAGCCAGTCGATGGCTGCCTGCGATTTGCGGAACAGCTTCCGCACCTTGCGCAGCACGAAGAAGAAGGTCAGCGCGATGACCGGCACGACCGACAGCACGAGGAGCGCTAGCTGCCAGTTGAGCAGCAGCAGCAGGACGCTCGCCCCGATGATCAGGAAGGCCGATGAGACGATGGAGGCAATCGCCTGCGAGATGAACGACTTGATCGCGTCGACGTCGGACGTGAGGTTGGTCAGCAACCTCGATGGCGACGCCGTCTGCACATAGGCGAAATCCTGCTGTGCAATCTTGCCGACCAGCCTGGCACGAAGGTCGCGGGCAACCCGCTCGGATGTGAAGGTCTGTACGATAGATTGCAGATAGGTGAGCACGAAGATGCCAGCCGCAACGGCAGCAAACTCGATCACGAGACCGCTCAGCGAGAAGCCGGGCTTGCCGATCTGGTCGATCGCACCCGCTAAGATCCGTGGCACCAGCAGGTTGAGGCTGTTGGCCAGGATAGTGAGTGCGACAAGCAAGGCGATCCACTGCCAGTATCCGGCAAGGAGCGCGAAGATATTGCCCTTTGGCTGAGCCGAAGGCCGGGCGGGAGAGTCGCTCATGAGGCGGGAGGGCTCCGTGACGTAGATCCGGCGGCCTATGTTCCGGCACCCGGCGCCACACCTCTAGCGCAATTCACCTGCGAGTGGAAACGCGACCATTCGTGCCTTGTGTCCCGCAAATCTCACATGGCCGGGTATCGCGCGACCTCCGATACCGGTGGTGAACCAGACCCCGCATCGAGGCTGGGGTCTGGTCCAATAGCTTCTACCAATGGGCCTTGAGTCCAGCTGTGCCCTGGTAGCCGATAGCGGTGTCGCCCGCCTCGAAACCGTAGCTGCCCTTGAAGTCGCCCGAGAGAGCTATGTTGCTGCCCAGATTGGTGGTGAACCCCGCCACAAGCTCAGCCCGCGAGCCGCTTCCGTCTGTGCCGAACTCGAAATTGTCGACCATGACCGACTGCGCGTCGTTGAGGTCATATGCCACCGCAAGCCCGGCAAATGGCAGGAAGCCATCGAGATCGGCGGCAACCCGGACCCCGGCCCGCACCACCGTAGACTGCCCGTCGGTGAAACCCACCGCGTCGACCCATTGGCTCTGCATGTTGGAGAAGCTTGATTTGGCATATGCCATCTGCACCCAGGGCGTGATGCTGGTGGTATCATCGCCGATGACGACACCCGCCTCGACGGCGCCAGACATTGTCTGGCTGTCGATCGTCAGGTCACTGGCATCCGTCGGCGTCACGGTCACGCTGCCGAAGCCATACTGGCCGGCTAGGTCCACATAGCCATACTCGCCTGTCCAGCTCAGCTCTGCGCCGCCGCTCATCAGCGTGCCCGTGACCTTGGCAATCCCGAGCTCTGTGGTGACATCGCTGGTCAGCGCGCCAAAGCCGCCAAGCAAGCTTGCCGTGAAGCCACCCATGTCGCCAAGCCGGACGCCAGCCTGCGAATAGGCCACGCCATTGGTGCGGTCGATGCCGCTGTCAATCTCCAGCGAGGCATAGCCGCCACGAACCCAGCCCGCAGACTCGCCCGCATGTTCCGCGGCGCCCTGCCGATCGGCAAAGCTGCCCAGAACGATACCCGCGGCCGAGTTGATGGCCGAGGGCAGGGTAGCGAGCGCATAGGTCTCGTCCTGCACTACACTGTCGAGCCCCACTACCGCGACGGTGTCGCCGAAGAACTGCTGCTCCGTCAGGCCGCTATGGATGACGATGTCGCTGTCGGAGCTGTCCCGCGATCTTTCAGCGAGGAACAGTTCATGGCCGTTCTGGGTAAAGCGGTCTGCCTGTGTAACCGTGCCGGTTATGTCCCCGCCGAGGCGGATCAGCTCGATATCCGCGATGTTGCCGATCGCCGTACCGCGCGTCGAGCCGTAGCGGGCGAGTTCCACCGGCAGATCTCCGGTTATGTCGCCGCCTATATTGATCTGGTCATGGGTGACGCCGGCCAGCGGGGTCGCATTGCCGAACGTCACTTCAAGTATGGAATTGGCATAGGTTGCGGCATTGACATTGCCGCCCACCGAGACCGCGCCCGGCGAAGCGCCCGGCGATATCAGGCCGTTGAGGGCGAGGTCGCCTTCGATGAAGATGTTGCCGGTAATGGCGCCATTGTCGATCTCCACCGCCCCGGTGATGGTCAGCGGCGCGAATACCGTGCCCCCGAACAGCGTCGACCCCGCATCTGCCGAGAGTGAACCGTCGATCGTGCTGCCGTCGTCGAACACGACCGATGCCCCGGCTTGAATGTCGAAGCCGGTAACCGCAGCGAGGCCTTGCCAACTCGATCCGGCCTTGACCGTCACATTGGTGGCGCCGTTGCCGGTCTTCACTCCATTGTCAAGAATGTCACCATTTGCCGATCGTCCGGTGTCGATGACGAGATTGACGATGCCGTCGCTGCCGTCTCCGCTCCGGTCCACTACCAGCAGGGTCTGGTTGTCCTCGGCGATGATCGTACCTGTGCCGAGCGTGAAGTTCGCGACTTTGCCGCCTTCATCGAACGCGGCATGAAGGGTGGAAACTCCGCCCGAAAGCGTCACGCCCGAGGCGTTGATGGTGCCACCATTGACGATGTCGAGGGCAGCAATGGAGCTCCCGGCGTCGATTGTCCCGCCGCTCACATCGATGGTGCCGCCGCTCGCGGTGATGCCGAGCGTCGACTCCACCCCATCGAGCCCGAGCGTGCCGCCAGAAACGACAAACGCGCCCGTGCCGTTGAGCTTGCCGGTGAAGCTTGTCGATGCATTGGTGATATCGAGCGTCTTGCTGCCAAGCATCGCTTCGCCGGCGCCGGACAGGGTCCTGACATCCACCGTGCCTGTGGCGCCGGAAATGTCGAGATCGCCGCCCAGCGCAAGTTCCGCCGATGCGGCGATGCTGCCCGTTCCCGCAATTGCGAGCGTCGCGCCGGCATCGACCGTCGTCTTGCCGCTATAGGCATTGGCCCCGGTAAGAGTGAAGGTGCCTGCGCCCACGGTCAGCCCGCCCGTGCCGGTGATGCCGCCCGAGAAGGTGGTAGCGGCATCGGTGAGGGTGAGCAGGTTGGCACCGAGCGTGACTGTGCCATCGCCGGCAAGCGTCACGAGCGACACAGGGCCGGTCGCTCCGGCAATATCGAGTTCGCCGTCGACTGTGACCCTGGACGAGCTGGCGATGCTGCCTGCGCCGGCGAGGCCGAGTTCGGCGTCATCGGCAACGAGGGTATCGCCGGTATAGGTGTTGACGCCGCTCAGCAGCTGATCGCCACCAGAGATGGTGACGCCGCCTGAGCCGGCGATGACGCCGGCAAAGCTCGTGGACCCTTCGGTGATCGTGAGCGTCTTGCCGCCCAGAGCAACGTCGCCGGTGCCGGAAATGGTCCTGACCGAGGCGCCGGACGTGGTTGCGGAAATGTCGAGCGTGCCATCCGCGGCGACTTCCGATGACGAAGCGACCGCGCCCGTGCCTGAGAGCAGCAGGTACGCCTCGTCGGCAATCGTGGTCTTGCCGCTATAGGTGTTTGCGCCCGACAGGGTTTGCGACCCAGATTTAATGGCGAGGTCACCTGAACCCGAAACAACGCCGGAGAAGGTGCCCGATGCGGCCGTCAGCGACAGCGACTTGTTGCCCAGCGTCACAGCGCCCGACCCGGTCAGCGCCTTGATATCGGCGCCATCGTTGGTTCCGGAAATGCTGAAGGTGCCGTTGGCGATGACGGATGCGGATTCCGAAATGTCGCCGCTTCCCGCGAGCGCCAGGGTCGCCCCGGAATTGATGGTGGTGGCACCGCTATAGCTGTTGTCGCCCGAGAGCGTCTGCGTGCCACCGGAAATCGTGAGTCCGCCGCTACCGGCGATTTCGCCCGCGAAAGTTGTCGAGCCATTGGTGATGGTCAGGGTTTTCGATCCGAGCGTAACGTCGCCCGATCCCGAAAGGGTAACGAGACCCGCGCCATTGTTCGCATCGGATATGTCGATGCCGCCATCGATGCTTACATTGCTTGAACTGGCGAGGCTGCCATTGCTGCCGAGCTTGAGCCTGGTGCCTGCGGTGACCGTGGTCGATCCGGCATAGGTATTGGCCGCCGAGAGCACAATCGTGCCTTCCGTCACCCCGTCCCCAAGGATCAGTGAGCCGTTGGAGATGACGCCGTCCATGAAGGCGGCGCTATCGCCATTCGCACCGGCATTGGCAATGATGCGCCCTTCCAGGCCGTTGAGGTCTATGGCGTTGAGGAAATGCACGTCGGCATCGGTGAAATCCGAGCCGAACAACAACGCGTCTCCGCCTGCCACGAAACTACCCGATCCCCAGGTCAGCTGCCGTCCATTGTTGAGCCGCACGTTGAGGTCATCGCCGATGGCCGAGAAACCGCCTGAGCCCGTCCACTGCACGTCTTCGTTGAGGGTGCCGAGGAAACGGGTGAAGTCGCCCGAGGTCTCGAGCACGCCGCCATCAAAATTCAGATTGCTGTACGACGAGAGACCCTCGCCCTCATTCGCGCGCAGCACCCCGCCGGTCAGATGCGTCTGGCCGGCATAGGTATTCGTGCCGTTGAGAATTGTAAGGCCGCTCCTGACCTCGATGCCGGCGCCCTCAAACATTCCGTCATTGGCGCCGGCATAGTCCTTTGGCTTGGTGTTGTCCGAAATTGACAGGCCACCGCCTCCATCGACCTGGATCACGTTGCCTTCGCCGGCGTCAAAGATCACGTTCGATCCCGCCATCATGAAGATGTCGGTACCCGCCTGGTCACCCGAGAGGCCACGATTCAGGCTGCCGCCGGCGAGCGCCCGATTGCCCGCGAAGGTGGTGTTGCCCTGAATCAGCAAAGTGCCGCCCGAATAGACGAATATGCCGCCGCCAAGCCCGGCACCGCCGCCGCCACCGATCGCCTTGGGGTTGGAATTGCCGACGCCACTGCTGCCATCGCCACCGCCGAAACCGGCAAGCCCGCCGTCGCCTGCGCCGCCCGAAGCCTCGCCCGAACCACCGCTGCCGCCACTGCCGCCACCGGCGCCAAAACCTCCCATGCCGCCTGTGCCGCCATCGCCACCAAAGCCGTCGCGTGCGCCACCGCCGCCTTCGCCACCATCCCCACCATCACCGCCGGCGCCACCGCCGGCGCCGAAGCCCCCGATGCCACCATTGCCTCCAGTGGCTCCGTCGCCGCCAATGCCGACGCGCCCTTCCGAATTCATCAGCTCCCACAGCGCCAGGTCAGCTGTCGCGGCCCCTAACTCACTGAGCGCCTCCAGCGCCTCGGCTTCCGCGGCGACAACGTCGTCCGCTGCACCGGGGTCAACTGACGTCGCCGCAGCTGCAACGGCCAGTTGCTTGGCCGCATAGTTGGCCGTTGCGAAGGCAACCTTGGCAACAAGGATCGGATGTGTGGACCAGCCGTCCTGTCCTGCGCCGCCATCACCGCCATTGCCGCCGATGCCGGTGGTGGAATTCGATCCGTTGCGGCCGATCGTGCCATCGAGGCCGTTGCCGTCGCCGTCGCCCACGAGGAGGGCATTGTCTACCAGGGTTATGCCGTCGGCACCGCTATTCGCTTGCCCGTGCTGCAGGATGCCGCCATTGAGGGCGCCTCCGGTCAGGATGGCATTGCCATTGGCATCCACCGCGCCGCCATTGCCGCCCTTTGCGGTGTTGTGCAGCATGTCCACATTGTTGAGGACCAGCGTTGCCCCGTTGTTGACGAAGAAGGCGCCGCCCATGCCGGCGCCACCGCCGCTGCCGTCACCGCCCTTGGTCATGAAGTCCGAGATGGTCGCGTCGATGACGGTCACCGTGCCGCTCATCACCATGTATCCGCCCTGGCCGCCGCCATTGATGTCGCCGGTGAGCGTCGTGTCGTTGGTGATGATGGACTGCGCGCCAGCCGGACTACTCGCCCACAGGATTGAGGCGGCCGAGATGGAGACTGCGCCACCAAGGCCGGTTAATCGTCTGCGGCGGCCAGGCTGCTTTGGGGCCATAACACCGACTCGCCCTTGTCCGCGCTTTGGCGTCAACGCTTGGTTGGTCTTTGGGCTCACCCAGCTAACCGTCGCGGCGACCGAGCCCAAAAGAACTGAAGCAATGCGCTTCAAAAGGCGAAAAGAACCAGGACCATAAGCATGCATGTCTCGCCCCATTAATATTATTGTTCGCACCAGCGCGAACACAAACAATTAGTCAATGCGTGTACGCGAATACTCACGTATGTCTGCGTCAGGAATATTAGAAATAGTTCTGGATGTTGCTACGGGCAAACATGGTGTGAATGGTAACATCAGGAGTGCATCCTGGACTGAGATAAGAATTGAAGTACTTAGAAAAAATGCTGCAGACCACAAAAGCGCGCTGATCAGTGCCTGAAAGCGTCGAGGTGCAGAGGATTCGCGGCCAATGACGACTCAACCACGATGGGCGTTTCACAACGATCCGACTGGTCACTGGAGAGCAGTGCCCCAGATGTGTAGCCGGCCAATCTGGTAAAGGTCGGCCGCTCCTCAACAAGGACGTCTACGCGGGCCCCAGAACTCTGTTCCCAGCTGGTGGATCGCCCCGTTCGTGTCCGCTGCACGACATCAGGCAGGCGCGCGCCGGCGCAAAGTGACAATAGATCCAGCAATATATGCCCCAATATCAATGAGCAGGGCACACAGCACGAATCACCTGCGAAATAACTAATGCTAGCAAGTCTGTACGTTGTCTGAAGCAGGGCTCCAGCAACAATTCACGGCCTTTTTTGCCTTGGCACATGCGCGCTCGCGAGCCCGGTCCAGAGCTGCTCCGGCCCGGGGTCGTGCCGTGTGCGAGGTTCGATGTGCATTGGGAACTGGCTGGGGCGCTAGGAT
>CAYPYV010000111.1:0-10245 GCA_964414845.1 uncultured Devosia sp.
GGTGGTCGATCGCCTGCCCGACCCATGCCCCTATCCGCTGGTCGTCGGCGCAATAGCGGCCGGACATGACATCGACATCGGCGATACGCTCCTCGCCTTCCTCACCGCGACGGTACATGGCCAGATCTCCGTGGCCGTCCGGCTCGTGCCGCTCGGCCAGTCGGATGGCCTGCGCGTCATGGCTGCGCTCGAGCCCGAGATCGCTGCGCTCGCGACCACTGCGACAAAGGGCAGCCTCGCCGACCTCGGCGGTCTCGCCTATGCCGCCGATATCGCGCAGATGCGCCACGAAACCCTCGAACCGCGGATCTTCCGGTCATGAGCACGGCTGCGGCCTCCATCCTCTTCCTCGCCCTTCTCACCGTCGCCATCGCGCACCTGCTCTGGGCCATCGGCAGCCGCTGGCCCATTCGCGACCAGCAGGTGCTGGCTGACGCGGTCGTCGGTCGGCCGGGCGTTACCCGCATTCCGCGGCTCGGGGCGCTAGCGACGGGGCTCTTCGTGCTCTTCGCGGCCGCCATGGGCACGGCGCTCGCCGACCCCGCCTCCGGCGGCGCTCTGCTCACCGGTATCGGCTTCATCCTCACCGCTGTTTTCGCAGCGCGCGGGCTCGCGGCCTATACGCCGCAGTGGCGGGCGGCACATCCGGTTGCATCCTTCGCCGCGCTCGATCGCAAATTCTATTCGCCGCTCTGCCTCGTCGTGGCAGTGTGCTTTCTCGTTCTCACGGTGATGAGGCTCACATGAAGTCGCTCAACGGCCCCCTTCGCGTCGGCATCGGCGGACCGGTCGGCTCAGGCAAGACCACGCTGTGCGAAATGCTGCTGAAGGCGATGCGCGACCGCTACTCCATGGCGGTCGTCACCAACGACATCTACACCCGGGAGGATGCTCTGATCCTCAACCGCGTGCAGGCGATCTCCGAAGATCGGATCGTCGGCGTCGAAACCGGTGGATGCCCGCATACCGCCATCCGCGAGGATGCCTCGCTCAACCTCGCCGCCATTGCCGACCTCAACCGCAAGTTCCCCGACCTCGATATCGTTTTGATCGAGTCGGGCGGCGACAACCTCGCGGCCACCTTCTCGCCCGACCTCGCCGACATTACCATCTACGTCATCTCGGTGGCGCAGGGCGAAAAGATCCCCCGCAAGGGCGGTCCTGCTATCTCGCGCTCCGATCTCCTGGTCATCACCCATACCGACCTCGCGCCACATGTGCATGCGAGCCTCGAAGTGATGGAATCGGACACGAGGAAGGTCCGCGAAGGCCGTCCTTATGTGTTCACTGACCTGTTGCGGCGCGAAAATCTCGACGAGATCATCACCTTTATCGAGAAGATGGGCGGGCTCGCGCCAGACGCTTCTGCGGCAGCGGCCGAATAACGAAGCACGACGGCATTTAGCGTTAGCGGACGGTTAAGTCAGATCGGCCAATATTCCCACAATATCCAAATACTGGGGGAACCGATGGGCCTTTTTGGAGCAAGCAAGGCAGAACTCGCCAAGCAGCAGCAGGAAACCGAGGCCAAGATTGCTGGCCTGCAGGACACCGTCGAACTGATGCAGATCCTTGGCCGGCACGCAGGCGTAGGCCTGTGGGATGCCAAACTGCATAACCGCGACGCCATGGCGAAGGAAAGCAAGTGGACCTGGTCCGCCGAATTCCGCCGCCTGCTGGGCTTCGACAACGAAAACGACTTCCCCAATGTCGTGCAATCCTGGTCCGACCGGCTGCATCCCGAGGATGCGCCATCGACATTTGCGGCCTTTGCTGCCTCGCTCGAGCCCGGCTCCAAGGGTTATGACGTCACCTACCGGCTGAAGATGAAGGACGGTTCCTACCGCTGGTTCCGCGCCACGGGCGGTGCCGTGCACAAGGATGGCCAGGTCCGCTGCTGCGGCTCGCTCGTCGATATCCACGCGCAGAAGATGGCCGAGATGGAACAGGCTCGCGTCGTCACCGAGCAGAACGAGGCGGTGCGTGCGCTCGCTGCCGCCATGGACCGCTTTGCCGCCGGCGACCTCGAGACCGCGCTCAACCAGAAGTTCAACGGCGAGCTCGACAACCTGCGCCAGTCGTTCAACCAGACCGTGTCGACCTTCGCCGATGTGATCCGCAAGGTCCGCCAGACCTCCGGCGCGCTGCGTCTCGCCACGGGCGAAATCCTGTCTGGCGCCAATGACCTCTCCGAACGCACCACAAAGCAGGCCGCGACCATCGAGCAGACCACCGCTGCCGTGGAGCAGTTGGCCAATGCGGTGAAGGACAACGCGGCGCAGGCGGAGGACGTGGCGAGCCGCACCCACTCGGCCGCCCAACTAGCCAACGAGGGCGGCAGGGTGATGGCCGAGGCCACTCAGGCCATGACCCGCATTACGCAGTCCTCCGGCAAGATTTCCAACATCATCGGCCTCATCGACGACATCGCCTTCCAGACCAACCTCCTGGCGCTCAACGCTTCGGTGGAAGCGGCGCGTGCCGGCGATGCCGGCAAGGGCTTTGCGGTGGTGGCGGTGGAAGTGCGCCGTCTCGCCCAGTCTGCCGCAAATGCATCGTCCGAAGTGAAGACGCTGATCGAGCAATCGTCCGTGGAGGTCGATGGCGGTTCGCGCCTGGTGCAGGAAGCTGCCGACAAGCTTGGTGCCATCCTCACTGCCGTGCAGGAAAACTCCTCGACCATGCAGTCGATTTCGAATGCCAGCCGGTCGCAGAGCTCGTCGATCGACGAACTCTCGACGGCCATGCGCCAGATGGACGAGATGACCCAGCACAATGCCGCTTTGGTGGAAGAGACCAATGCCGCCATCGAGCAGACCGAGGCGCAGGCCTCCGAACTCGATCGCGTGGTCGAAGTGTTCCAGGTCTCGGGCGGCCTTGCCGCGCAGGCGCCCCATCGCAGCACCAATGCGCCGCGCGCCACCCCCGCCCGTGCGCAGCAGGACAAGATCAAGCGCGCGCAGAAAACATATATGTCGAGCGGCAATGCCGCGATCAGTGCCGATTGGGAGAGCTTCTGACGCTCGGGTGCATCAAACACCCGCTCCGGTCCTCCGCGAGGCGCGAGTGGATCGGAGCGGCGCGCCGTCAGGGTTTGGTGAAGCAGCTTTTCGCTTGGAGAGCGCGACAAAACCAGGACCTGGATCGCATCACCGTTTCAGCCTGCGCCTGACGTGATGCAAGCCTCATTCCCCCGGGATGTGGCTCCGCACCAGCACCACCACCGCACGCGGCGGCAGCGTCGCTGCTCCGGCCGCCACCGGCACCACAGCGATATCGTCCGAACAGAGCTCGGCTTTCCAATAGCCCTCGGGCAGGCGCGCCAGAACCGGCTCTATCCGCCGGTTGAACCATACCAGCAGGTCGTCTTCGCCATGGACCAGCCTGATGCCCAGCACTGACGCACCCGCTTCATTCCAGTCGCCGACCTCCATCTCGTGGCCGCCCGGATGCAGCCAGGTGACGTCGCGAACGCCATTCTTCACCTGCCCGGTGAGAAAGTGGTCATGGGTCAGCGCCGGGTGCTCGCGGCGGAAGCGGCTGAGCCGCCCGACGAATTCTGCCAGCGAGCGGTCGGCCGCTTCCCAGTCAAGCCAGGTCAGCTCGTTGTCCTGCGCATAGGCATTGTTGTTGCCGCGCTGGGTTCGGCCTATCTCGTCGCCCTGCTGGAACAACACCAGCCCGCGCGAGAGAAACAGCGTTGCAAGGAGCGCCCGGACATCACGCCGCCGCGCCGCGAGAATGCCGGCATCCTCGGTTTCCCCCTCGACGCCGCAGTTCCAAGAATAGTTCGAGCTGTGCCCGTCGCGGTTCTGCTCGCCATTGGCCAAGTTGTGCTTTTCGACATAGGAGACCAGATCGCGCAGCGTGAATCCGTCATGCACGGCGATGAGGTTCACCCCCGCACTCGGCTTTCGTCCGCCGAAATTGAAGATCTCCGAGGAGCCGGCAAACTTGCCCGCAAGCGCGCCGATCTTGCCCCAGTCGCCGCGCCAGAACGAGCGCACGTCATCGCGATAGGTATCGTTATGCTCGTGGAACGCCTTGCCGAACCGTCCGAGCTGGTAGCCGCCCGGACCCGGGTCCCACGGTTCGGCGACGAGGATCGCCTTGCCCAGCACCGGATGCGACCGGATCATCTTCAGCATTTCCGCATCCGGGTTGAAACCCGGTTCGCGGCCGAGAACAGGCGCGAGATCGAAGCGGAAGCCGGAGACTCCCAGCTCCTCTACCCAGTAGAGAAGGCTGTCGATCACCATGCGCTGCACCGCGGGGTGGTCGCAGCGCAGCGTATTGCCCGTACCGGTATCGTTGACCAGCACCTGCTTCCCGCCGATATCGACATGGCGGTAGTAGGTCCTGGCATCGAGCCCGCGCATGGAGAGGTTCGGGCCGTTCGTGTCGCTCTCGCCGGTATGGTTGTAGACCACGTCGAGGATCACCGAGATCCCGGCCTTGCGGTAGATGTCGGTCAGCGCCCGCATTTCTTCAGGGCCGCCGGGCGCCAGCCGTGGGTCGATGGCGAAATAGCCCACCGGGTTGTAGCCCCAGGCATTCCTGAGGCCCAGCGGCGGTAGGTGGCCCTCATCGATGAAGGCGCAGACCGGCATCAGCTGCACGCTATCGACGCCGATCTTCTTCAAATGCTGCAGCACCGGTTTCTGCGTGAGGGCGGCGACAGTGCCGCGCAGCGGAAGCGGCACTTCAGGATGCCGCATCGTGTAGCCGCGCACGTTCAGCTCGTAGAAAACCTGCGGCGCGCGCCGGCGCGGTCGAACCTTCTCCGGAGCGGCGCCCGGCACGATGGCTTTGGGAACGAACGGCGCCGTATCCACCCCGGAGCCTCGGGGCAGCGCCAGTTGCGGCAGGCGGGCATAGGGCCGGTCCAGCCGTCGTGCATAGGGATCGACCAGCAGCTTCTGCGGATCGAACCACAGGCCTTGGGTGGGGTTCCACTCCCCGTCAGCGCGCAGTCCATACCGAGCGCCCGCCCCGATGCCATCGACCAGCCCGAAATGCACGGCGCCCTCGCGGCCCGCGAGCGGCAGCCGCGCGATCTCGCGATCATCCCGGTCGAATATGCAGACGTCTATCTGGCGAGCAGTCTCTGAATAGACGGCGAAATTCACCCCGCCCGGCACCACATGGGCGCCGAGCCGGTCGGGGGCGCCGGCGCCCCTTACGAGTTCTGGCAACAAGGGAAGTCGAACCTCACGTAATCACGCTCGGCGCATCGCGGCCCGTGCGGGTCCTGATGCCGGCAAGCTCGTCCGCCAGCGCGATCAATGGCGAGAGCGCCAATTGTGTCTCGAGGTCGTGCTGCCCATGGGGCGGCTCGTACCGCTCGACATAGACGCGCAGCGTCGCGCCCACCGTGCCCGTGCCGCTGAGGCGGAACACGATGCGGCTGCCATCCATGAACCCGATGCGCACTCCCTGCTTGGCGCTCGACGAACCATCCACCGGATCGTGGTAGGTGAAATCATCGGCATAGGCCACTTCTCGGCCCGAATGCGACGTGCCCGGCAGGCTGGCGAGCTTGCCCCGCAGCGCATCCATCAGTTCGTTGGCCGCGCCGCTGTCCACCTCGTCATAGTCATGGCGCGTGTAGTAGTTGCGCCCATAGGTCGCCCAGTGGTCGAGCACGATGGCGTCGACGCTCTGCTGGCGCGAGGCCAGCACATTGAGCCAGAGCAGCACCGCCCAGAGCCCGTCCTTCTCGCGGACATGGTTGGAGCCGGTGCCGGCGCTTTCCTCGCCGCAGATGGTGACGCGGCCCGCATCGAGCAGGTTGCCGAAGAACTTCCAGCCCGTCGGCGTCTCGTGCATCTCGATGCCGAGCTTTTCCGCCACGCGGTCCGCCGCGGCCGAGGTCGGCATGGAGCGCGCGATACCCGCGATGCCTGCCGCATAGCCCGGTGCATGCGGCGCGTTGGCCGCGAGGATCGCCAGCGAATCCGACGGCGTGACGAAGCGCCCGCGACCGATGATCAGGTTGCGGTCGCCATCGCCGTCCGAGGCAGCGCCGAAATCCGGCGCATCCTCGCCCATCATCAGGTCGTAAAGGTCCTTGGCATAGACGAGGTTCGGGTCCGGATGCCCGCCGCCGAAATCCGGCGAGGGCGTCCCGTTGATCACCGTGCCCTTGGGCGCGCCGAGCATGCCCTCGAGGATCCGGTGGGCATAGGGCCCGGTCACCGCATGCATGGCGTCGAACTGCATGCGGAACCCGCCCGCGAACATTGCGCGGATCTTCTCGAAATCGAACAATGTCTGCATCAGGGCCGCATAATCGGCCACCGGGTCGATTACTTCGACCCTGAGGTCGCCCACATGGTGCGTGCCGATCTTGCCCAAGTCGATATCGGGCGCATCGACCGTCAGATAGCGGTCGATCACCTTGGTGCGTGCATAGATCGCGTCGGTGATCTTCTCGGGCGCCGGCCCGCCATTGCCGACATTGTACTTGATGCCGAAATCGCCATCCGGCCCGCCGGGATTGTGGCTGGCGGACAGGATGATGCCGCCGAATGCCTTGTGGTGGCGGATCACATGGCTCGCGCCAGGCGTCGAAAGGATACCGCCCTGCCCCACCAGCACCTGCCCGAAACCATTGGCCGCCGCGATGCGGATGGCTTTCTGGATGGCGACATCGTTGTAGTAGCGGCCGTCTCCGCCGATCACCAGCGTCTTGCCCTTGAAGCCCTCAAGGCTGTCGAAAATCGCCTGCACGAAGTTCTCGACATAGTTGGGCTGCATGAACACGCCGACGCGCTTCCGCAAGCCGGACGTGCCCGGCTTCTGGTCGGCATAGGGCTTGGTCTCAATTGTCAAAGTCGGCATCGCGCTCTATTCCCAAGAGGTCCCTGTAGAGGTCTGCGTATTTTTCTGCGCTGGCGGCCCAGGACACGTCGGATTTCATCCCGCGCCGCTGCATCTTCTGCCACACGGCAGGCCGTTCGTAGAGCGCGATGGTGCGGCGCAGCGCTTCGTCGAGACCATCCTGGTCCACCGGCGCGAACACCACCCCCGTCGCGACCCCCGCCTCGACGGCAGCCGCATTGGCATCGATCACGGTATCGGCAAGCCCGCCCGTGCGGCTGACCAGCGGCACGCATCCATAGCGGAGGCCGTAAAGCTGCGTGAGCCCGCAGGGCTCGAAGCGCGAGGGCACCAGCATCACATCGGCCCCGCCCTGGATCAGATGGCTCATGCCTTCGTCATAGCCGATCTGCACGCCGATCTTGCCGGGATGCCGCTCGGCCGCCGCGCGGAACCCCGCTTCCAGCCCCGGCTCGCCCGAGCCCAGCACCACCAGCGTCGCCCCGCGTTCGACGAGGCTGTCGCAGAGCGGCAGCAGCATGTCGAGGCCCTTCTGCCAGGTGAGTCGGCTCACCACCGCGAACATCGGCCCGGTGCCGGGCGCGATGCCGAAGCGGGCGCAGATTTCGTCCTTGTTGCGCTGCCGGTCGGCAATCGTCGCAACCGTGTAGCTCTGCGCCAGCTTCCCGTCGTGGCCGGGATCCCATTCGCTGACGTCTATGCCGTTGAGAATGCCGTGCAGGCTGTCGGCGCGCGCCCGCAACAGGCCCTCGAGCCCCATGCCGAACGCCGCCGTGCGGATTTCGCTGGCATAGGTCGGGCTCACCGTGGTGAGCGCATCCGCCGTCTGCAACCCGGCCTTCAGATAGCTGATTTTGCCGTAATACTCGATCGCCTGGTCGCCGGCCGCACGATAATCGAGGCGCAAGCCATTGAAGATTTCCCAGCCGAACAGGCCCTGGAAGGCTATATTGTGCACCGTCAGCACCGTCTTCACGGGGATCGGCTGGTTGTAGCGCACATAGGCTGGCACGAGCCCGGCCTGCCAGTCATGGCAGTGGAGGATCTGCGGCTGGTACCCGTCGACGAGCCCCCGCCCCAGTTCGTAGGCGGCAAAGCTCAGCGCGGCATAGCGCTGCCAGTTGTCGGACCAGTCGGCCCCCGACGGATTGAGATACGGGCTGCCGGGCCGGTCGTAGAGATAGGGCGCATCGAGCGCGATGATGTCGATGCCGCCCGCCCGCCCGGCGATAAGCCGCGCGGTGCCGCCGAAGTAATTGTCGAGCACATAGAGCTCGCGCCCGCCTTCTAGCCCCGCCATCACCTTGGGATAGCCGGGCAGCAGGGTGCGCATTGAAACGCCATGCGGCGCCAGCGCAGCCGGCAGCGCGCCCACCACGTCGGCGAGGCCGCCCGTCTTGATCAGCGGAAAGGCTTCCGAGGCGACTGACAGGACTTCGAGCATGTCCACCCTTTACTTCTGCTTCACTGGCCGGATGCACCGGAATGGTGCCGCCTGGCGCGGGCGATACGGCCCGGGAGGCGGCACCCTATGGCGCCCTCAGCGACTCGCGAGGTACCGGTCGATCATCGGCTGCGTGATGAGCGTCACGCCCTCGGCCGTCCGGCGGAACCATTGTGCATCGAATTCCGGGTCTTCGCCCACCACCAGCCCTTCCGGGATCTGCACGCCGCGGTCGAGCACCACCTTCTTCAGGCGCGCACCCCGGCTGATGGCGCAATAGGGCAGCACCACGCATTCGTTGAGCTCGGAATAGGAATGGACCCGGCTGCCGGTCGAGAGCAGCGTCTTGTTGAGCACGCCACCCGAAATGATGCAGTCGCCCGAGACCAGCGAATTCACCGCCGAACCTCGGCGACCTTCGAAATCGTGCACGAACTTGGCCGGCGGGGTGATCTCCGCAAAGGTCCAGATCGGCCAGTCCCGATCGTAAAGATCGAGCTGCGGGGTGACGTCGGTCAGGTCGATATTGGCCTTCCAATAGGCGTCGACCGTTCCCACGTCGCGCCAATAGGCCACCTCCTCATTGGGCGAACGCACGCAGGAATGCGTGAAGCGGTGCGCCCATGCCGAGCCGTTCTTGACGATATAGGGGATAATGTCCTTGCCGAAATCGCGGCTCGAGCCCGGGGTCGCGGCATCGCGGCGCAGCTGCTCCATCAGGAAGCGCGTCTCGAACACATAGATGCCCATCGAAGCCAGCGCGTGGTCCGGCTTGTCGGGAATACCCGGCGGGTCCTTGGGCTTTTCGACGAAGTCGATCACCCGGTCCTTGCCGTCCACCGCCATGACGCCGAATCCCGTGGCTTCCATGCGCGGCACTTCGAGGCAGCCGATCGTCACGTCCGCGCCCGTATCAACGTGCTGGCGGAGCATGATTTCGTAGTCCATTTTATAGATATGGTCGCCCGCAAGCAGCACGATATAGCGCGGGCCGTAATCCTCGATGATGTCCATGTTCTGGTAGACGGCGTCCGCGGTGCCCTCGTACCACTGCGTCTCCGAAACGCGCTGGCTCGCCGGCAGCACGTCGAAGCTCTCGTTACGCTCCGTGCGGAGGAAGTTCCAGCCGCGCTGCAGGTGGCGGATCAGCGAATGCGCCTGGTACTGCGTCGCCACCGAGATACGGCGGATACCGGAGTTGAGCGCGTTCGAGAGCGCGAAATCGATAATTCGGGATTTGCCGCCGAAATACACCGCCGGCTTGGCGCGACGGTCGGTCAGTTCGAACAGGCGGGTGCCACGGCCCCCGGCCAGGACATAGGCCATAGCCTCGCGAGCCAGTGGCGATGGAGTGCGGTAGTCTGCCATTGTCTTCTCCTCCCCTGCGCAGTCGGCTCAGGCCACGGGGAATGGCCTCTGCGCTGAACTTGAAATCCCCTCCCCGCTCAGGCGGGGTCGTATTTGAAATAGAGCGTCGACATCGGCGGCAGGTAGAGGTCCGCATAGGGCCCGAGCCCCGGTACGTCGCTCTGGCGCGCCTTGATCTGTCCTTGGTTCCCCTTGTTGGTTCCGCCGTACCATCCGGCATCGGTATTGAGCCGCTCCACCCAGTTGCCGGCAAGCGGCATCGGCACGCGATAGCTCTCGCGCGGGATCGGCGTCATGTTCGAAATCACCACCACCGGATGCGACCCGGGGGCCTGCCGCGCAAACGCGAACACCGAGTTCTGCTGGTCGTTGCCGATCAGCCATTCGAAGCCTTCAGGCTCGTTGTCGCGGGCATGAAGCGACGGCAATTCGCGGTAAACGGCATTGAGGTCCGCCACCAGCCGCCGCACCCCCTCGTGCGCCGGGGCATCGAGCAGCCACCAGTCGAGACCGCGCGCCTCGTTCCATTCCTCCCGCTGGGCAAACTCCTGCCCCATGAACAGCAGCTTCTTGCCCGGCCAGCCCCACAT
>CAYPYV010000111.1:10255-11034 GCA_964414845.1 uncultured Devosia sp.
GCCGGCGAATTGCTGCCAATCGTCGCCGCCCATCTTCTCGAGCAGCGAACCCTTGCCATGCACCACCTCGTCATGGCTGAGCGGCAGGATGAAGTTTTCGGAATAGGCGTAGAGCGCCGCGAAGGTCATGTCGCCATGGTGGTAGCGGCGATGGATCGGATTGCGGCTCATGTAACGCAGCGTGTCGTTCATGAAGCCCATGTTCCACTTGAACCCGAACCCGAGGCCGCCCGCATCAACCGGCGCACTCACACCGGACCACGAGGTGGACTCTTCGGCGATCATCATCACGCCAGGATGCAACCGATAGGCTTCGGCATTCACCCGACGGAGGAACTCCACCGCTTCGAGATTGTGGTTGCCGCCGAACTGGTTGGGCACCCACTCGCCGGCGCGGCGGGAATAATCGAGATAGAGCATCGACGCCACCGCATCGACACGCAACCCGTCGAGATGGAATTTCTCGAGCCAGTAGAGCGCGTTGTTGACGAGGAAGCTCACCACCTCGCGCCGGCCGAAATTGTAGATCGCCGTGTTCCAGTCCGGGTGGTAGCCCTTCCGCGGATCGAGATGCTCGTAGAGCGCCGTGCCGTCGAAGCGCGCCAGTCCATGCTCGTCTGTGGGGAAATGCGCCGGCACCCAGTCGAGGATCACGCCGAGCCCCGCCGCATGCGCCTTGTCGACGAAACGGGCAAAACCCGCCGGATCGCCGAAGCGCGCCGTCGGCGCATAGAGCCCGGTCGGCTGGTAGCCCCAGCTCGGATCGAACGGATGCTCGG
>CAYPYV010000112.1:0-10995 GCA_964414845.1 uncultured Devosia sp.
ACCCGCGACCTCCGGCGTGACAGGCCGGCGCTCTAACCAACTGAGCTACTCCCGCTTGGCGACTGTGCCGCGCGACGTGGGGATCGTTTAGAGGGCCCACGGATGAGTGTCAAGCACCATTTTGCGATTTTGCGCGATGGGTGAAAATTCAGCCGCAACGCCCTATTCCAGCAATACAAAAGGCCGCTCAACCTCGCAGTCGGCGGCCCTTCGAAAGCTTGGGATATGGTGGGCGGTGACGGTCTCGAACCGCCGACCCTCTCGGTGTAAACGAGATGCTCTACCACTGAGCTAACCGCCCGGATCGACCATGTCGATCAAGAGCGCACTACCTAGGGGTTGGCTCGCTTGGCGTCAACCCGGCACTTGCAGGACGCGAGCCCGGCTGCCGCTCGGGGCTACCTAGCTCGCGCTCCATACGGCGCTGTCTTAGTTGATGGCATCCTTGAGGCCCTTGCCGGGCTTGAACTTGGCCTGGTTGCTGGCCGGAATCTGGATCTCGGCGCCCGTGGCCGGATTGCGGCCGACCGAGGCTTCGCGCCGCGACACGGCAAAGGTGCCGAAGCCGACCAGACGCACTTCGTCGCCGGCCTTGAGCGATGCGGTGATCGCGTCGAACACTGCATCGACAGCGTCGGCGGCCTGGGCCTTGGTCAGGCCGGTCTTGTCGGCGACGACGCCGATGAGGTCGTTCTTGTTGGACATTGCGTTTCCTCGTTGTTGATTGCCCGCCCCGGAGGGCGAACGAAATGCCGCGACCCTTGGTCGATTCTGGCTGGAACGCAAGGAAATCCGGGCATCTCAGCCCGTCTCGCGCGCCATTCCTGTTAATGATCCGTCAACCGGAACCCGCAGCGTTCGCGGCGTCGCTGCGTGATGGCCTATGCTTCAACCCTACCAGAAGCGGCAGTGCAAGCAGATAAACCGCTCCACCCACGATCCACACAAGCCCGGGACCAAATGGCTTGATCGAAAAGTACACTGCCGAGAAGAACAGCGGCCCGAAGACGGAGGCGAGGCTGACGATACTCGCGAGCACCCCCTGCAGCTTGCCTTGGTTGTCACCGTCCACCTTTCGTGTCGTCAGCGATTGCAGCGCCGGCATGCCGATGCCACCCAGCGCAAAAAGGGGCGCCAGCGCGAACAGCACCCAGCCATAGGGTGTGAGCCCAAGCACGACCAAGGCAGTCAGTTCACAGGCCATGCCGACCAGCATGGCGCCACGCTCTCCCAACCGTCTGGCTGCCGGTCCCGTCAGCACGGCCTGCGCCCCGGCGTGGAAAAGCCCGAAAAACGCAAGTGACAGACCTATCGTCAGTCCGTTCCAGTCAAACATGTCCTGGCCGTAGATGGCCCATACCGTTCCATACATGGTGCCGACGAAGTTCAGGATCACGAAGATGCCGAGCAGCGGAAGCAGCCCGCGCATGGCAAGAGCCCAGCCGAGCGGCCGAAATGGGTTGAGATTGGAAACCGCAAAGCTCACCTGGGAACCGGGCTTCCGCGACTCTGGCAACACGAAGAACGCCAGCGCGAGGTTTACGGCATTCAGCGCTGCAGCAACCAGAAACGGCGCCCGCACCCAGATATCGCCTAGTACGCCACCCAGTACCGGTCCGATGATGAAGCCGACACCGAACATCGCATGAAACAGGCCGAACCGCTTTGCCCGCTGATCTTCATGGGAAATGTCAGTAATGTAGGCAGTCGCAACCGCCATGTTCGCGCTCGTCAACCCCGCGATAGCCCGGCCGACGACAAGCAGCCAGAGCGTGGGAGCAAAAGCCATGACAACATAGTCGATGGCGGCTCCAGCCAGAGACACCAAAAGCACAGGCCGCCGGCCGAAGCGATCGGACAGCACGCCGAGCACGGGTGAGAACAGAAACTGCATCGCCGAGTAAAGGGCGAGCATCAGCCCGATATAGCCCTCGACTTCCGCCTCATGCGTCACCTCGCGCAGAAGGTTCGGCAGGATGGGAAAAATGAGACCGATGCCGACTGCATCAAGCAGAACGGCACACAGGATGACGACCAACGCCTTGTTCACAACCGGCCTCCGGGCAAGGCCTATGTTCTACTTTCGTTCTCAATGCGCGGCAAGAGACGTGGAGCTTTTGGCCCTGTTAGAATTTGCGCACCCCTGCAACCCACACGCCCTGCAGCACCGGCACATCATCGATCATGCGGACGCGAAGGATATCTGCTCTTGCCCCCGGGCGAAGCGTGCCGCGATCCGAAAGACCCGCCATGCGTGCGGGAGTCTCGGTCACAAGGCGCACCCCTTCAGCTAGGTTCCCGCGCTCCTGGCCCACGAGGAACGCGGCGTGCAGCAGACTTGAGGGCACGTAATCCGAGGTCAGCGCATCGAGCAGTCCGTCCCGCGCCAGCTCCATTGCGCCCACATTGCCGGAATGCGATCCGCCCAACACTACGTTTGGCGCACCCATGACAATTGTCTGTCCCTGCGCCCGCGCCGCCCGTGCGGCCTCGAGCGTGGTCGGAAACTCGCTGATTGTGATCCCATCTGCAACAGACTGGGCGACGTCATCGACAGTCGTATCGTCATGGCTCGCAAGGCGGATCTGCTTTTCCCGCCCATGGGCAGTAATCACTGCGCGGGCAGCGGGAACGAAGGCCGCCTGCTGCGCACGACGCTCCGCCAGGTAATCCGCCCATTCGGCATCGCTCCACACGCGGTTGTTCTTCTTGCGTCGAAACTCGCGATAGAGCGCCGTGTTGTGCCACTGCCGCTGCCCCGGCGTATGATCCATCATCGACAAGAGGCGCAGCCAGGGGTTCTCGATATGCTTTTCGATGATCGGCAGCAGGCCGCCGTCGGAGAGCTCACACCGAAAGTGGAAGAAATGCTCGACGCGCAGTGCCATGGCGGCGCGAGCCTGATCGATGCCACCTATCGCTGAACTCAACATCCGGGTCCGAGCGCCGGCGCTGTCGTAGTCGCCCAAGGACAGCGAATCGAAAACCGTCGTTATTCCAGCAGCAAGAATCTGCGAGTCGTGCGCCAATGCCGCTGCGAGCGGCGACGGCCATGTCACACCTGGCCGCGGATGAAAGTGGTGCTCGATATTGTCCGTATGCAGGTCGATCAGCCCGGGAATGAGGAAATCGCCCTCGCAGTCGATTTCCGCCGCCCCTGCCCCTGTCGCGTCGGAGATCAGCCCGCCGGTGACCGCAAGCTTGGATGCACCAAAGTCATCGGGTGTGAGTACATGGGCATTGACCAGTCGCAGTTCAGCGAGTTCCGCGCGCAGCATCGTTCTTTCTCCATCACGACGCCGCGCTTTAGGTGGCCCGTATGACGACTATGCGACGGCGCCAAACGAAACGGCGCCCCTGAGGGCGCCGCTCAATAACTCAGTACGGTCGTTCAGTGCGGCAGCGTGGCCGGGCTATCCTCTTCAACCGGCGTCTCTATTGCCGGAACCTTTGCCGCCTTTTCCTCGTCGTAGGTCCACTCGATCGGCTCGGGCTGCCGGATCAGCGCGTGCTTGAGCACCTCGTCCATCCTGCTCACCGGAATGATCTCGAGACCCTGCGTCACGTTCTCGGGAATTTCCTTGAGATCACGCGTGTTCTCCTCGGGGATCAGAGCGGTCTTGATGCCCGACCGAAGGGCGGCAAGCAGCTTCTCCTTGAGGCCGCCAATCGGCAGCACCCTGCCCCGCAGCGTCACTTCGCCGGTCATGGCGATGTCGTGTCGCACCGGGATGCCGGTCATCAGCGACACAATTGCCGTCGCCATGGCAATGCCAGCGGATGGACCGTCCTTCGGCGTCGCGCCTTCCGGCACGTGCAGATGGATATCCCGGGTGTCGAACAGCGTCGGCTTGATGCCGAAATCCGTCGCGCGCGACCGGACATAACCAGAGGCTGCGGTGATCGATTCCTTCATCACCTCCTTCAGGTTGCCAGTCACCGTCATCCGGCCCTTGCCGTGCGTCATCACGCCTTCGATGGTGAGAATCTCGCCACCAACCGATGTCCACGCAAGCCCGGTGACCGCGCCGATCTGCGGCTCGGCATCGATCTTGTCGTTCCTGAAGAATGCCGGCCCGAGATATTCCTCAAGCACTTCAGGCGTGATCTCGATCTTCATGGCCTTGCGGCTCATGATATCGCGGACCGCCTTGCGCATCAGCTTGCTGATCTCGCGCTTCAGGTTACGGACGCCGGCTTCCCGGGTGTAGTCACGGATGACTGCACGCAGTTCGTCGTCACCGAGGATGAACTCCTTCGGCTGCAGACCATTTTCCTTCAGCGTCTCCGGGATCAGGTGGCGCCGCGCGATCTCGAACTTCTCGTCCTCGGTGTAGCCCGAGAGCCGGATGATCTCCATGCGGTCCATCAGCGGGCCGGGAATGTTCAGCGTGTTCGAGGTCGTGACGAACATCACGTCCGACAGGTCGTAATCGACCTCGAGATAGTGGTCCGAGAACGTGTTGTTCTGTTCCGGATCCAGCACCTCGAGCAGCGCCGACGACGGATCGCCGCGGAAATCCTGGCCCATCTTGTCGATCTCATCGAGCAGGAACAGCGGGTTGGATTTGCCAGCCTTCTTCAGCGACTGCACGACCTTGCCCGGCATGGAGCCGATATAGGTGCGCCTGTGGCCGCGGATTTCAGCTTCGTCACGCACGCCACCAAGCGCCATGCGCACGAACTCCCGTCCGGTCGCCTTGGCAATCGACTTGCCAAGCGAGGTCTTGCCCACACCCGGAGGGCCGACGAGGCACAGGATGGGGCCACGCAGCTTGCCGGTCCGGCTCTGAACCGCCAGATACTCGAGAATGCGTTCCTTGACCTTCTCGAGACCATAGTGGTCTTCGTCCAGCACCTTCTCTGCGTAGAGCAGGTCGCGCTTGACCTTGCTCTTCTTGCCCCAGGGGAGCGACAGCAGCCAATCCAGGTAGTTGCGCACCACCGTCGCTTCCGCCGACATCGGGCTCATCGTGCGCAGCTTCTTGAGCTCCGCCTCGGCCTTCTGACGGGCTTCCTTCGACAGCTTGGTCTTCTTGATCTTGTCTTCGAGCTCGTTGATCTCGTTCGAGCCTTCTTCGCCATCGCCCAGTTCGCGCTGGATGGCCTTCATTTGCTCGTTGAGATAATACTCGCGCTGCGTCTTCTCCATCTGTCGCTTGACGCGCGAGCGGATCCGCTTCTCGACCTGCAGCACACCGATCTCGCCCTCCATCAGGCCCAGAATCTTCTGAAGCCTCTCTGAGACCGACACCGTCGAAAGCAGATCTTCCTTCTGCTCGATCTTGATCACGAGATGGCTGGCGATCGTGTCGGCGAGCTTTGAGTGGTTGGTAATCTGTCCGACAGCGTTCACCACCTCGGCCGAGATCTTCTTGTTGAGCTTGACGTAGTTCTCGAACTCCGACTGCGCGGATCGCGCCAGAGCTTCGAGTTCGGTCTCGTCTTCCTGAGGCTCGTCGAGGCCGGTTGCCTCAGCCTCGAAATAGTCCTGAGTCTGCAAGTAGCGGTCGATCGTCGCGCGCCGCAGACCTTCCACCAGCACCTTCACGGTACCGTCGGGCAGCTTCAGCAGTTGCAGCACTGAGGCAATCGTGCCGGTCGCGTAAATTTCTGACGGCGCCGGATCATCGTCCTGCGCGTTCTTCTGCGTCACGACCAGGATGTGCTTGTCATCGCGCATGACCTCTTCAAGCGCCTTGACCGACTTTTCGCGGCCCACAAACAGCGGCACGATCATGCCTGGGAATACGACGATATCGCGCAGCGGAAGCACGGGATAAACCCGGTCGCGATCGAAACCGGCACCGCCTTGGGGAGTGTCCGACATATGAGGTCCTTTCCTGGATACGGCCCGGTTCGGTCGTGGTCGTATCCGTCTAGCAATCCGGCCGGTCCCCGACATGGGCGACAAGCCTGATTCCGACAATTAAATAGGCGTTTGGCACCAAAGGGCAAGTGAACCTGCCCTTTTTGGCGGGCACATCCATTCAGCGAAGTTTACTTATTCGGCGGCGTCTGTCTCCTGCCACCTGAGGGGACCAACGTAGCGCGCCCGCGGCCGGATCATTTGACCTGACTCAAGCTGTTCGAGCATGTGGGCTAGCCAACCGGCACTACGGGCGAGGGCAAACAGCGTCAATGGCGCATCGCTCGGCAGTCCAAAGGCACGGCTCAGCGCTGCGATTGCGAAATCGATGTTGGGAGCATCTCCTGTAAGCTCGCCTCCGATTTGCAGCAGGGCGCGGTACTCGGCTGGCAGGTCGAACGAATTGATCAGTACGCCGGCGCGGATATCACCCTGCGGATATAGCTTATGGCCAAAGCCAGGCAGTTCGCGGCCTTCTCCGAGCCAGTCACGCACATAAGTCTTCGCGTCCGAAGCTTCCCGGATGTCATCCGCCAGTGCAGAAACGAAGGAGGCCGCAGTTCCGTGCCGGGGGCCAAGCAGGGCGCCCACTCCGGCAAGCAGCCCCGCCGCGAGGGGCGCACCGGTCGAAATCGTCACCCTTGCCGCAAAGGCGGACGGGTTGAGCTCATGATCCGCCAGCAGAATCAGCGCCCTTGAAATCGCCGTTTCAGCCTCGGGGCACCCCCAGCCTTCTGCGAGACGCTTCGCCACCTGACCGCCACCACTGCCCGCGAGGTGCGCCATGGCGACCCGCAACAGCTGAGCTGCCTCGCTCCGGAGCCAGCCGCCACCCATGCCGAGGCTGGCGCGTGCGTGCGGTATCCGCGCCGCAAGTTCCCTGGCCAATCCGCCGACACCACGCGATAGTCCGGCATCCACCCACTGCTGTGAAAGCCGGGTCTGCAGCAACAGTTCGGCAACGGCCTCGAATGTGGAGGTGCGTGCCAGTTCGGCGGCATCCCGGCCGCGATAGATCAGCCGCCCGTTGGCCACCGTCGATATAGACGTCGTGAATAGCGGCTCACCCCATTCCACGGTCTCGGCAGCAATTGCGGCGCTCGCTCGACGTCCGCGGGCACGGCTGGCGAGCCTTTCGACGTCATCGGCGAGGTACTGGCTCTTGCGCGCATCGTCAGGGTCAGGTCGTGCCCTGATGCGACCTCGGCTGACATTCGCATAGAGACTTTGCGGCTTGCTCCCCAGGCGCTTCAGGGCTTCAGCTGCGGAGAGCCACATTGACATCTCACATTGATCAATATCATCAAGATTGACGTCAATATTAACACGCCTATTTTTCAAGGCAACACGGTTTGGAGTGCCAGAAAATGAGTGCAGGCCTCGCGGATGTGATTGCCGCCGAAACAGTCTTGTCTGACGTCGATGGTGCCGCGGGTCGGCTCATAATCCGCGGATACGCACTCGCAGATCTCGCCGGTCATTGGCCGTTCGAACGTGTTGCACATCTTCTGATGCAGGGATTCTTCCTGGATCTGCCCGAAGCCGAGGCGTTCGCGCGCAGGCTTGGGGCGGCACGTCTATCTGTCTTCAGCCAACTGGACCCCGGTCTCGCCGCCCTGCCCCTCTTTGATGCCGTTCGGGCGCAGATGGCGCGGCTACCAGACGACGAGGACCTTGCCTCTGCCATGTTGCTGATGGCAGCCCCGGCAGTGGTTCTGCCTGCAATGATGCGCTTGCGTTCCGGCCGAAGCCCGATTGCGCCCTCGCCGACCCGAGGACATGCCGAAGACATGCTGGCTATGCTGGCGGAAAGTTCGGTGGATCCTGGCAGGGCGCTTGCCCTCGAAACCTATCTCGTCACCGTCATCGATCATGGGCTCAACGCGTCGACCTTCGCCTCTCGCGTTGTTGCCTCGACTGAAGCGGGACTGACCTCCGCAGTGCTGGCTGCTTTGGGGGCGCTGAAAGGGCCTTTGCACGGTGGTGCGCCGGGACCGGTGCTGGACATGCTCGATTCCGTTGGGACTCCCGCCAACGCAGACGCCTGGGTTGCTTCCGAACTCTCGGCCGGTCGCCGCTTGATGGGCTTTGGCCACCGCATCTATCGCGTGCGCGACCCGCGGGCCGATGCGCTCAAGGCCGCTCTTGATCGCCTTGGGCGCAGTGGTTCGGTCGACAAGGACCGGCTCAGTCTTGCGAGCGCAGTTGAACAGTCGGCGCTGGCAGCGCTGGCACGGCACAAGCCGGATCGGCCGCTCGCCACCAATGTCGAGTTCTATACGGCTCTGCTGCTTGACGCCGTGGGCTTCCCCCGGGACGCCTTCACGCCGGTCTTCGCAACAGGCCGCGTCGCGGGATGGATAGCGCACGCCCGCGAGCAGCGCCTCCGCGGCAAGCTCATCCGGCCGAAATCACTCTATGTCGGCCCAATGCCCGCAGAAGCGGCGTGACGGGCATGCTCAATTCAGCGTGTCCGGATCGACATCGATTTCGGCGATCCGGACGAGCAGATCGTCCTTAGCGGTGCTCACGCAGCAGGCTTCGGAGGCAGATGCTGGCCCGGCGTCGAAAGCGAAATTGCGACTTCATCCTCGTTCATGTCCGCATGGATATCGGCAAAGAGCGGGGTCGACAGGTAGCGCTCGCCGGTATCCGGCAACATGCAAAGTATGCTGGAGCCCGCGGGCGCTGTCTCAGCCACTTTCAATGCCGCCGCAAAGGTACCGCCGGCAGATATGCCTACGAAGATGCCTTCCTTCTGGGCCAGCGCCAGCGACGCCTTCATCCCCTCCGGCCCGTTCACGACCACCACCTCGTCGTACAGCACTTCGCTCACCGCCTCGCCCGCCACGCGCGGAATGAAATCCGGGCTCCAGCCCTGGTACGGGTGCGGCTTCCAGCTCGGATGGCTCGCCATCGCTGCACCGTCAGCACGCCGCTCCTGCGGCAAGCCGCTCGCCAGCATCGGCGCAGCATCCGGTTCCACGACGATCACCTTAGTCTCTGGCCGCTCCTTGCGCAGCACGCGCGCCACCCCGGTGAGCGTGCCGCCAGTGCCAAAACCCGTCACGAAGTAATCTAGGCGGTCCCCAGCGAAGTCCTTGAGGATCTCCTGGGCGGTCGTCCGGGAGTGCATCTCGGGGTTCGCCTCGTTCTCGAACTGGCGTGTCTGGAACCAGCCATTCTTGAGCGCCAGCTCTTCCGCCTTCTTCACCATGCCATTGGCCCGCTCCGCAGCGGGGGTCAGCACAACCTTGGCCCCAAGAAAGCGCATCAGCTTTCGGCGCTCAACCGAGAACGCTTCGGACATGGTCACAACCAGCGGATAGCCCTTTACGGCGCAGACCATGGCGAGGCCAATGCCGGTGTTTCCGCTTGTTGCCTCGATGACGGTCTGCCCCGGCGTCAGTGCGCCGGACTTTTCTGCCGCTTCTATGACACCCAGCGCCAGCCGGTCCTTGACCGAACCAAGCGGGTTGAATGCCTCTACCTTGACGAAGAGATTGACGTGCGTCGGAGCGAGACGATTGATCCGGACGACCGGGGTATTGCCGACGGTCCCCAGAATTGAGTCGAACTTGGCCATGGCTTCCTCCACATTTGAGGCAACCCTAGTCCCCCGTCCTCGGCGTCGCAATCGCGCCCAAGCCCGCATCCGCGGCAAAGTCGGTTGCATCACCCCACTCGAGCCTCTTGGCGAGGGCATGATTCTGCTTGTCGCGGCTGGGCACCGACAGGCTAGTCAGGGCATGCCTTGTGCACAGGCTCAGTTGCACCTGAACTTTCGACTGTTGCGGACGGCGCAGCACCCGCGCAGCGGCGGGGGATCCCACGTCAGCGCGCGCAGCGATCAGGTAGCTTACCTTCTCGTCCTCATATCCGAGGGCCGCGCCTTTGGCAGCGCGGTGAGCCTTTCGTCGCTCGAGCCGCACTGAGAAATGGCACCAATCGTCCGAAGCAAGCGGACAATCCCGATCGTGCGGACAGGGCGCAAGTATGGTGCCGCCCTGGGCCACGAGCTGGCGCCGCCAGGCCATCAGGCGCGCGTAATCCTTCGGGCGTCCAGGTTCCGCGATCAGCAGCACGCCACGCGTCATCTTCCAAAGTCGGGTGACAAGGTCGCCCGCAGTGGCGTCGTCGAGTTCGGTCAATGAATAGCCACAGACGATGAGATCCGCTGGCTCCTGCGGCGCCCATCCACGCAATTCGCTGCGAACGCGCTCCACCGCGATCGTGCTGTCGGCGCCAAGTCGCTCCGCCAGTCGGAGGAACGCCGGGTTGTGGTCGACCAGCAGGGCGCGCGCCATCTCGAAACGCTCCGCAGCGGCGAGGAAACCCGTGCCTGGTCCGCAGCCCACATCGATCATGGTCATGGGTGCGAAGTCCGGCGCGCGCGCCCTCAGCTCGTCGAGCGCCATGCCAATCGCGGCGTAGGTTGCGGGCATGCGCGTCACTGCATAGGCGTGTGCGTCGGCTTCGGTGCGAACGACGCCCTGCGACGCGCCGCGCTCCCGATAATGCCCGGAAATCGCCCCTGCCCTGTCCCGCAGGTCCCTGCCCTCGAGACCCGCTCCGATGCGCTCGAGCGCGGCATGCAGCCGTGCCGGCAGGCCGCTCACGGCCGCCCCCGCACAGGATGGACCGACGCAGCAGTTACTGCTGCGCCGGCCAAGTATCTTGGAGCTTTATGGGAAGGTGCTGAAACACCGGCACAATTGCACATCGGCCCTGAACGTCCAAATCCGCCGGGCGCAACCCGTAACGGCTAAATAACGTTACCATAACGAAACAGGGAGGACGCCGTCCTCCCTGCCAAAGCTTGCCGCACTTTTCCTGCCGGATCAGGCGCTGGACGGCAGCGCCTCTTCCTTCTTGCGGTCGGAGTAGATGTAGAGCGGCCGGGCATCCTTGCCGTTCACAACCTCATCGCTGATCACGACCTCCTCGACGCCTTCGAGCGAGGGCAAGTCGTACATCGTGTCGAGCAGGATGCCTTCCATGATGGACCGCAGACCACGCGCGCCGGTCTTGCGCTCGATGGCGTGCTTGGCGATCGCTTTGAGGGCGTCCTCATGGAACGTCAGTTCGACGTCTTCCATCTGGAACAGGCGCTGGTACTGACGCAC
>CAYPYV010000113.1:0-10978 GCA_964414845.1 uncultured Devosia sp.
CGGACCAGTAGCGCGCGCGCGATCGGCTTGGTGTCCCGCCGCGGCAGCGCCAGGCATGACGGCGGAAGCGCATGCCCGTTACTGGAATCTAGCCCGAAGAATTACCTGCCAAGTGGCAGCCGCGACATTTGCGGGCGCAAACAGACGGCAAGCCCCCTCCGTTCAGTTTCCCGAGTCGGCGCAAGCCGTCTCTCGGGGCTATGTTGTGCGGCAGACGCACATCTGCTGCGAGATGCAGGGCCATCAACAGGCGGATAAGGAGCCAACCGAGGTCGATCTGACCGGCTTCGAGTCCCAGCCGGGCCGATTCCGGAAACGCATGGTGGTTGCCGTGAAACGCCTCGCCGAACGTCACGAGGCCCGCCTTTGGCAAGTTGTAGCCCTGCACAGCAACGCCGTCCACAGCCCAGCCCTGATGCCCATTGCGGTGCGCGAAATGGCCTACCATCCAGTGGCCCGTCAGTGAGACGGAAATCCGCACCGCAATTCCCCAGACGACCCAGCCCCAGCCGCCAACCATGAGGAAAAGCACAGCCCAAGGAAGCTGCTGTGCCATCCATGTCCGTTCGAGGAACCTAGAGAAGGGGTCTTCCGCAGTGCGAGGCTCGATCACGAAGCGCGGTGGATGCGTCAGCGCCACGACGCAGTGCATCTGCCACCAGGCGTCGACAAAGAAGGGGCGTCGGTGGGCGTAGAGCGGGTGGCAATCATCCTGCCTCTGAGCCCAATCCCGGATATCATGCGCCGCGATCATGCCGAAGGGCCCGGCCATGCCGACCAGTGTTCCGAGATAGACGAGCAGGTACTCGATGAGGCGCGGTGTACGGAAAGACCGGTGGATCAGTAATCGGTGCATGCCGACGGAATGGCCCGCGCAGATGGTGATGGCCGTGGTCATCACGAACAGCAGGAGGGCATCGAAGCTCAAGGTAATGGGGCCAAGGACCAGCGCTACGCCCGAAAGGGTGAGGGTCCATAGCGACTTCGCCGGCGCCCAGACAACCTTGCCGCTGACGGCATCGCTCTGAGGCCCAGAGAGCATCCGGAAGGTGGAGAGTGCACGAGCAGGTTCGGTCGCGGTCATGGCGTTTCAGCCTTGCGCTGGCGGAGGAATTAGTCGATGAACTAAACGCCGAAATATCTAGCAGCGAACAGTCTGTTAGGCAATAGGCTAATTACCTAAATACCGCGGACGGTTGATGGACGAATCCCAGACGGCAAACAGCGAAATCGACCTGCCACCGGCAGTTGAAGAGGTGGTGAGTCCCGACGGCGCGTTTCAGCGGGTGTTCGAGGCCCTGGCCTCGGCGCCGCGCCGCCGCATCATCGCCTATCTCTCCCACACCTCGCTCACTGCGGGTGAGATCGCCGCCCGCTTCAACATGTCGAAGCCGTCGATCTCGCAGCATCTCAGCGTCCTCGAGACTGCCGGCCTGATTGCCAAGGAACGTCGCGGGCAGTTCATCCACTACTCGCTGATCCCCAACAATCTGACCAATACGCTGACTGGTTTTGCGCAGGAGGTTTGTCCTGTCGGACGGCCGCTTCGCCGCGAAAGCAAGGCGCTTGCCGAGCGGACGGAGCGCAGGGACAGCTAGCGCGTCAGCGTGTAGAGGTGGTTGAGTCCCTGCTGTCCGTTCCTGTACTCGAATTCCACGCCCCGTAGAGCGTCGAATGGAGCAATGGCATGCCCTCCCCGGCGCGATAGACGACGAGGCCCTTGTCCGGCATCAGGTACAGCGTTTGTCCATACTGGCCCATGAAATAGCTGAACGGGCCCTGCAATTCCTGGCCGGGTCGGTCGAGCACGTTCTGCCAGACGTGGAGGCCGTAATGGTTGTCATGGCGGGCGGCTGTCGGCACATCGAGCCCCAGCCATTCGCGCCAGAGCCGCTCGGGCAGAAAAGGTGCGCCGGGCACTCCATTGCTGTTGATATAGCGGCCGACCCGAATCCAGTCCCGGGCAGTAGCGTAGATGCAGCAATAGGCCGACACTTCGTCGGTTCCCGGCCGCGCTCGCCACATCGCCTGTCCCACTCCGGCGGGCCCCCAAAGCTCGGCGTCCAGGACAGACCCGAGCGGCCTTCCATACGCCTTTTCGACAACCGCGCCGAGCAGCGCTGTATTGACGTTTTCGTAGCGGAACTGGCTGATCTGCGTGCTATCGAGGGAGAGTGTCGGCTCCAGGGCTGCCAGGCCGATAAAGTGCAGCCGAGCCAAGGCTCCGAACGGATTGGGGGTTGTGTCCTCTGCCTTGCCGGGCACCGAACCAAACGAACCGCCATCATCAAAGCGGATGCCCGACCGCATCTCGAGGAGGTTGCGGAGGCTGATCCTGCCGACTTGCCTGGCTTCAGGCAGGAACTCGGAAAGTGGCTGGTCGAGGGTCGCGATCCGACCTTCTGACAGCGCCTTGAACACAAGGCCGCCTACGAGACTTTTTGCCATCGAGAAGCTGTTGAACTTCGTCTCCGGCCCGGTGCCGTTCGCGTAATGCTCGAGCGCAAGTTCACCATCGCGATAAACCAGCAGCGCCTCGCCCTTTTGCGGGGCAAAAATCTCCGAGACCGGCGCGACTAACGGCCTCGATCCGGCGTCGGGTGCCACGGCAAGCGCGGAGGGCTCGGTGCCGGACCCGAGTTCGACAAAATGTCCTTTGCCTGCGTAAATGACGCCCGGGACACCCTCTGCGATCATCTGCGGCAGATAGGGCGCGTAAAACAGTGCCGCTACTACGCCTGCGGCCAGCACAGAGATAAACCAAAAGAAGAACTTCAACATCAACCGCCCCGTCAGCGCGTCATATGAGTTCCAACGAGCAGGGCCAAATTGCGGCCAAAACAAAAGGCCCGGGATCGCTCCCGGGCCTCTTGAGTTTGCGACTGTTAGAGCCTCAGCCCGCGCCACCCATATGCGCCAGCACGGCCAGCAACAGCAGCGCGACGATATTGGTGATCTTGATCATCGGGTTGACGGCCGGGCCCGAGGTATCCTTGTAGGGGTCGCCGACGGTATCGCCGGTCACCGAGGCCTTGTGCGCGTCAGAGCCCTTGTAGTGCGTGACGCCATGGCTGTCGGTGAAGCCATCCTCGAAGCTCTTCTTGGCATTGTCCCAGGCGCCGCCGCCGGCGGTCATGGAGATGGCAACGAAGAGGCCGGTGACGATCACGCCCATCAGCATGGCACCGAGTGCCGAGAAGCCGGCCGCGGCACCACCCACCCAGTAGATCACCACGAAGACCAGGATCGGTGACAGTACCGGCAAGAGGCTCGGCACGATCATTTCCTTGATCGCGGCGCGGGTCAGCATATCCACCGCCCTTGCATAGTCCGGCTTCGACGTACCGGCCATGATGCCCGGATCCGCCTTGAACTGCCGGCGCACTTCCACCACCACCGATTGCGCGGCGCGGCCGACGGCGGTCATGGACATGCCGCCGAAGAGGAAGGGCAGGAGGCCACCAAACAGCAGGCCTACCACCACATAGGGGTCCGCCAGCGAGAAGGTGAGTGTCCCCAGTCCCTTGAAGATGGCGGGGGCATCGGGCTGCGACGAGAAATATGTCAGGTCCTGCGTATAGGCGGCAAAGAGCACCAGCGCGCCGAGACCAGCCGAGCCGATGGCATAGCCTTTGGTAACGGCCTTTGTGGTGTTGCCCACTGCGTCGAGCGCGTCGGTATTGTGGCGCACTTCCTTCGGCAGGCCCGCCATTTCGGCAATGCCACCGGCATTGTCCGTCACCGGGCCGAAGGCGTCGAGCGCCACGATCATGCCGGCAAGCGCAAGCATGGTGGTGACGGCGAACGCGATGCCGAACAGGCCCGCGAGATTGAAGGTGACGATAATGCCGATCACAATCACGAGGGCCGGCAATGCCGTCGCTTCGAGCGACACCGCGAGGCCCTGGATGACGTTGGTGCCGTGCCCGGTCACCGAGGCTTCGGCGATCGAGTTCACAGGGCGCTTGCCGGTACCGGTATAGTATTCCGTGATCACGACGATGAGCGCGGTGATGACGAGGCCGGCTACACCGCACCAGAACAGGCTCCACGGCGTGAACGGCTTGGCCTCGGTGCCGATGGCGGCATTCAGGTCGCCGAAGGTAAGCCAGAGCACCGGCAGCAGTGCCACGAGCGAGAGCACGCCGGTGGCAATGAGGCCCTTGTAGAGGGCGTTCATGATGTGGTTGTCGGCACCGAGCTTGACGAAGTAGGTGCCGATGATCGATGTCACCACGCAGGCGCCGCCGATCGCCAGCGGCAGTACCATGCCCGCGAGCTTGAAGGCATCGGGCAGCACGATCGCCGCGAGCACCATGGTTGCGACCGCAGTCACCACATAGGTCTCGAACAGGTCGGCTGCCATGCCGGCGCAGTCGCCGACATTGTCGCCCACATTGTCTGCGATGGTCGCAGGGTTGCGCGGATCATCCTCGGGGATGCCGGCTTCCACCTTGCCGACCATGTCGCCGCCCACGTCTGCACCCTTGGTGAAGATACCGCCGCCCAGTCGCGCAAAGATCGAGATCAGCGAGGCGCCGAACGACAGGGCGACAAGCGCATCGATCACCGTGCGAGAGGTGGGGGCGAAGCCGAGCGCGCCCGTCAGCAACATGAAATAGAGCGTCACGCCCAGAAGGCCGAGGCCGGCGACGAGCAGGCCCGTCACCGCGCCCGCCTTGAAGGCGAGATCTAGGCCACCGGCCAGCGACTTGGTGGCCGCCTGCGCCACGCGCACATTGGCGCGCACCGACACGTTCATGCCGATGAAGCCCGCGACACCTGACAGCACTGCGCCGATCAGGAAGCCGATCGCGGCATAGGCGCCGAGCAGGAAAAAGGCGAGGACCAGGATCACCACGCCGACAATGCCGATGGTGGTATATTGGCGCTTCAAATAGGCCGAAGCGCCTTCGCGCACGGCGGCGGAAATTTCCTGCATGCGGGCCGTGCCCGCGTCGGCCCGCATCAGGCCTTGCGTCGTGATGACGCCGTATACGATCGACAGTGCACCGCACAGCACGATCGCCCAGAGCAATAGTGACATAATGGTCCCTCGGTTCGTCTACCGCGAGGGCACTCCATTATCTGGCCGGCGCAAAGCGCCTGCCGCTCCTCCGCCCCCGGGGCAGTGCGACGATTTGTGCCAAATCGCTGTCAGATGTGCAACGGGTTTGCGACAGTTGCTCAGAGCGGGGCGGAAATCCGCATTCCCTGACCTGGCAACAAGAAAGGGCGGGGATGTCCCGCCCTCGCCCAACCGTCGTTCGAACAACCGATATCGGCGCGTCAGCCGTCGACGCGTGCACCCGAAACCACCGCATGCAGGTCGATCAGGCCAACCATGCGGCTCTCGTGGGTCACAATGCCGTTGAGAAGCTCGGTATCCAGGGAATTGCCCTCGGGCACGTTATGGATGTCGTCCTTCGAGACGGTGAGAATGTCGCTCACCGCATCGACGAGGATGCCGACCCATTTCTCGCCGACGCTCATCACCACCACCACGTGGTTCTTGGTGGCCGAGGTCTGGCCCTCGCCGAAGCGGGCGCGGAGGTCGAAGATCGGCACGATGGTGCCGCGCAGGTTGATCACGCCGCGAACGAATTCGCGCGTATTGGGCAGCGGCGTCGCCCCGTTCCATGCCCGGATCTCACGCACGGTGGTAATCTCGACGCCGTAGGTCTGCTCGCCGATGGAGAAGGCGATGAGCTGCAGGCTGTTGGCCGCCTGGGCGCCGTTGCCGGAAATGTCGTCCTTGAATGCCAGGGCTTCCATTCTTCTTGCCTTTCTCGCCGGGTCTTGGCCCGGCCATCAGCTAGTCTTCATGCGCCTCAGGCGGCGCTCTTATGCGAGTTCGCGGAGGACTTGAGCCCCTGCACGTCGACGATCAGCGCAACATTGCCGTCGCCGAGGATGGTGCCGCCGGCAATGCCCTCGATGGACTGGAAATTCTCTTCGAGCGATTTGATCACGACCTGCTGCTGGCCGATGATGTCGTCGACGATCAGCGCGATCTTGACCCCGCCTTCGGCCTCGCAGAGCACGACGAAGCGGCTCTCCCGGTCGCGGTCGGAATGCATGTCGAAGCGATGCGCGAGATCGACCACCTGCACATACTCGCCGCGTACCTGCAGCACCTGCGCGCCCGTCGGCATGCGGGAGAAGTTCGCCCGCGCGCACTGGATGGTTTCGACGATCGACGACAGCGGTATCACATAGGGCGAGCCCGCTACCTTCACCAGCATCACGTCGAGCACGGCGAGGGTGAGCGGCAGGCGCAGCGTCATGCGCGTACCCTTGCCCGTCCAGCTCTTCACATGCACCGAGCCACCGATCTTCTTGATGTTCGAAAGCACCACGTCCATGCCGACGCCACGGCCCGAGATGTCCGACACTTCGGCTGCTGTCGAGAAGCCGGGTGCAAAGATCAGCTGATCAATCTGTTCGTCCGTCAGTTGCTGGTCGGGTCCGACCACGCCACGTTCACGGGCCACCTGCAGCACGCGCTCGCGGTTGATGCCGCCGCCATCGTCCTCGACGGCAATAAGGATATTGCCACCCGCCTGCTCGGCCGAGAGCCTGATGACGCCGCCCTCGGGCTTGCCCGCAGCGGTGCGCTTTTCCGGCCGCTCGATGCCATGGTCGGCCGAATTGCGGATCATGTGAGTCAGGGGGTCGGAAAGCTGCTCGATGATCGTCTTGTCGATCTCGGTGTTCTCGCCGATCGTCTCGAGACGGATTTTCTTGCCGGTCTTGGCAGCCAACTCGCGGACCAGTCGCGGCATGCGGCTGAACACGGTCTTCACCGGTTGCGCGCGGATCGCCATCACCGAGTCCTGCAGGCCGCGCGTGGTCTGCGCCAGCACTTCGAGGCCGCGCACCAGTTCCTGGTAGCGGGCGCGCAGGGTCTCGTCCATCTGCTGGGTGAGCATGGACTGGGTGATCACCAGTTCGCCAACCATGTTGACCACGCGGTCGATCTTGTCGAGGTCGACGCGGATCGACTGCACGCCGTTGCGGCGCTCCTCGCCATTGCCCTTGCCGTCGTGGTCACCGTCATCTGCGGCGGGGGCAGCTGCCTTCAGCGGGGCTGGCATTGCCGGCTGCGCTTTGAGCGCTGGCTTCATCTGGTCGGCGATGTCGGAGAAGCTCAGGACATTGTCGGCGGTCGAGGCAGCCGCCGCCGTCGGCTTCTGTGCCGGCTTCACCAGGTCGGCGAGTTCGGCAAAGCTCGGTGCGGGCTCAGAGGCGCCGGCTTCCGTAAGGGGCTCGATCTCGAGGTCGCAGTTGCCGTCGACGAATTCGAAGACTTCCGCGATCGACGCCTTGGTGGCGGTCGGGGAGCGGAGGATGATCTCCCAGGTGCAGTAGACACCAAAGGGCTCGAAATCGGCAAGCGCCGGAGTTTCCTCGATATGGGGGATGACCTCCATCTCGCCCTGTCCGGCGAGTTCGCGGAACAAGAGCAGCGGGTCGTTGGCGCGTGCATAGAGTTCCGAGTGGGGCGCAAAGCGTACACGCCAGCCGGGCACGCCGCCCGCCATCGGTGCTTCACCGAAGCTGTCGGTACCGCTCGAGAGCGCCGCCGCGAAGCCGGCATCCGCCTCGTCCTCTGCGTTGGGCAGGGTCACCATTACCGGTACGAAGTCGATGTCGAATTCTTCCATCGGCTCACCGGCTGAATCCGGGTCTTCACCCGAAGTCAGCGCGTCGAACTGCATCTTCTCGTCCATGCCATAGCCGCCATCCAGGTCGCGGCCTTCCTTGGCAGCCGAGATGAAATCGGCGACGATGTCGTTGGAGCGGATGCAGAGCGCTGTCACATGCTCGTTGAGTTCGATGCGGCCGTCGCGGACGTGGTCGAGCAGGGTCTCATAGGCATGAGCGAAGCCTACCAGCGCCTGGAAGCCAAACGCGCCGCCGCCACCCTTGATCGAGTGTATGGCCCGGAAGACAGCGTTCAGCCGGTCGCTCGATCGATCGCCGTCCTCGATGGCGGCGAACTGTTCCTCGAGCTCGAGCAACAGTTCGGAGCATTCGTCGAAGTAGGTGGCCTTGAAGTCGTCGAGATCGCTCATGGCTGACTTGCGCTGACCCTTCTGGGTTCTTCGTTGCGACGGCTCAGTGCACGACGCGGTGGATGACCGAGATGAGCTTGTCCGGGTCGAATGGCTTAACGATCCAGCCCGTTCCGCCGGCAGCGCGGCCCTGGTCGCGCTTGTCCTGGCTGGTCTCGGTCGTGAGGATCAGGATCGGCAGCGAGTTGTGCAGGCCCGAGGCGCGCACCTTCTTGATGAACTCGATGCCATCCATGACCGGCATGTTGATATCGGTGATCACCACATCCACGCTCTCGTTTCTGAGAACGTCGAGGCCCTTCTGGCCGTCCTCGGCCTGCAACACCTCGAATCCCGCATTGGATAGGGTGTGATGCAGCATGGCGAGGATCGTGCGGGAATCGTCCACGGTTAGAACGCGCATATAGTCTTATCCTTCCAGAATCGCAGCAAACTGGCCGCCGATGCCCAACCTGTCGACGGCAGCGCGGAACGGTGCGGAGGGCGCCGCTACCGAGAATGCGAAATTGTTGCGCCGCGCGGTCTCGGCGGCGCTCAACAACATGAAAAGCGCGTTGGTGGCGACCCGCTCTACGCCTGACGCCTTCACCGTCACCGCGCCGTGCTCGACGGCGTCGATCAGCTCATCACGTATGTGATCGAGCGCATCGAGGTCGACGATTGCCGGCAAGGCCACGGATTTACTGCGTGCCTGGGCCATGGACTGGTTGCCCCCGCTTTTCTGGTCCGGGTCACAGTGTCCAAGGTAACGGTTTAAGAAGTGCTAAGGTGCCGGCACACCAAAGGCGGAAACGGCTGCAATTGAATTAATAAAGCGCTCGCGAGAAACCCCGACTTGTTCGGATGGGTGCCAGCGGGGAGAATTATCCTTGTCGACCAGCACAGCGCGCACCCCTTCGACGAAATCAGGCAGACGCACCAGCACCCGGGCGAGCGCCAGATCGATGCGCAGTACGTCGCTGATTCCCGGGTGCCGGCGGGCCGCCAACTGGCTGAGGCGGATGGCCTCGAGGCTGGTCGGCGAACGGGTGGCGAGGGGCGCGATCAGCCCTTGCCATTCGGGATCGGGGTGGGCGAGCAATTGCGCCACGAGACCGGCCGTATCTTCGGTTTCGAGTGCCGGCAACGCCTCGGCCAGCACCGAGAAGGTGGCCGGGCCGGCAGAGATCCCATATCGGCTGGCTATCGCACCAATCGCTACGGACGGATCATCCTCTGCCGCTGCGCCGATAAGCGCAGATCGCAATGTGGTTGCGTCTTCGGTCGAAACGGCGTGGTCGGCTAGCCCGAGTCTGATCCCGTCGGCCGGTCCCACGGCAATGCCGGACAGCAGGAAAGGCAGCACCGCCTTGAGCGGCTTCGGCGCAAGCAGGGCATTTACCCCCACATCGGCGACAAAGCCGATCGCCGCCTCCGGCATGGCGAAGCGGGTATTGTCGAGGGCGAAGCGATGGCGGCAGTGCCCGGCAATCCCTATGCCGCCGCCCATGGTGGCCCCATGGGCGATCACCGCCGTCGGTTTGGGAAAGGCGGCGATCAGCGCATTCATGCCGTATTCGGCCGCGAAATAGGCGTTTGCCTCGTCGAGGCGGCCCGACAGTACCATGTCCCGAATCGCCCGAACGTCGCCGCCGGCGCAGAAACCGCGGGGTCCCAGGCCTTCGAACAGGACCATGCGGATAGCGTCGTCAGCGCTTGCGTCGCCGAGCGCCGCGGTGATCGTGTCGATCATGGCGCGGCTCAGCGCGTTGATCGCCTTCGGCCGGTCGAGCGTCACCACCAATGCGTGACCGTTGCGTCCGATCGCCACCTCGTCCGCCATTGCCAGTCCCGCTGTTCCCTTGATCCTGCGGCAGTGATAGAGCAGCCGGCCATGAACGCCAAGATTCCAGCGACCATTGCCGCCACCCGGCTCACCAATGTGCACCTGACCGGCATCGCGCGCGATTTGCGGGCGCGGGCGGAAAGCGGCCGTCCGATCCGTATCGGCGTCATCGGCTCTGGTGAAATGGGTACCGATCTCGTCACCCAGGGCGCCTTGATGGACGGACTCGAGATTTCGGCCATCGCCACGCGTCGCCCGCACACCGCCCGCGCGGCGATCGCCATCGCCTATGGCGATGATTCGCGTGCTGCCGAAGTCGATTCGCCATCGAAGGTCACCGCCGCCATCGAGGCGGGCAAGATCGCCATCTGCTCGGCCGAAGTGCTCGTCACGAGCCCGCTGATCGACGTGGTGATCGACGCGACCGGCAAGCCAGGCGTCGCGGCGGACTATGACCTGCTCGCCATGGAGCATGGCAAGCACCTGGTGATGATGAATGTCGAGGCCGATGTCACCATCGGGCCCTATCTCAAGGCCGCGGCGGACCGGCTCGGCGTGGTCTACTCCGTCGGCGCCGGCGACGAGCCCTCGAGCTGCATGGAGCTCATCGAGTTTGCCTCTGCGCTCGGCTATCGCATCGTGGCGGCCGGCAAGGGCAAGAACAATCCGCTCAAGCATGATGCGGTCCCTGATGACTATCGGGATGAAGCCACGCGACGCAACATGAACCCGCGCATGCTGGTCGAGTTCATCGACGGTTCGAAGACGATGGTCGAAATGGCGGCGATCGCAAACGCAACCGGCCTCGTCCCCGATATTCCGGGTATGCATGGGCCCAGGGCCGATCGCGACCAGATGGCCAAGGTGCTCATCCCCAAGGAGGCTGGGGGCCTTCTCGACAAGAAGGGCGTCGTCGACTTCACCGTCGGCAAGGGCGTGGCGCCCGGGGTCTTCTGCATTGTCGAGGCCGAGCATCCGCGCATCATCGAGCGGATGGACGATCTGCACGTCGGCACTGGTCCGTACTACGCCTTGTTCCGCCCCTATCACCTGACTTCGCTGGAAGTGCCGCTCA
>CAYPYV010000114.1:0-10974 GCA_964414845.1 uncultured Devosia sp.
AGCAGCGTCAACCCGAAGAGCGAGTTCACGATGGTGGGCTTCATCTTGATGAAGGTATCGTCCCGGAGGATCAGCGTCAGCGCCCCGAAGATCAGCACCACCACGCCGGTCACGAGCGGCATGACGGCGATCTTCCTGAGCAGGATCCAGCTGAGCACCAGCGAGATCACCATGGCGCCCATGAACCAGGCGGTACCCGTGAAGATGTCTTCGCGGGCATTCATGATGAAGAAGACGATCAGCGGCCCGATCTCGAGCGCGATCTTGATGAGTTGGGGCCTGAGTTCGTCCCAGTTTACATCCTGCTCGGCCTTGGTCTCGGTCATTTCGCCTGTCCTACGATAGCGGCGGCAAAATCCTCCGCATCGAATGCTTCGATGTTGTCGACGCCCTCGCCCACGCCGATGAAGTGCACCGGCAGGCCGAATTTCCGCGCGATGGCGACGAGGATGCCGCCGCGGGCCGTGCCGTCGAGCTTGGTCATCACGAGGCCGGTCACCCCTGCGCGCTTGCCGAAGATATCCACCTGGTTCAGGGCGTTCTGGCCGGTGGTGGCGTCGAGGGTCAAGAGCGTCGCGTGCGGCGCCTCGGGCAGGACTTTCTTGATGACGCGTATGATCTTCTCGAGTTCGCTCATCAACTCGTCGCGGTTCTGCAGCCGGCCCGCCGTGTCGATGATCAGCAGGTCCGCACCTTCCACTTTGGCCCGTTCCACAGCTTCGAAAGCAAGGCCGGAGGCATCCGAGCCGGCGGGCTTGGTGATCACCGGCGCGCCCGTGCGCTGCCCCCAGACCTGCAACTGCTCGATCGCCGCCGCGCGGAACGTGTCGCCCGCTGCCAGCATCACCTTCAGCCCCTGCTGCCGGTACAGGCTCGCAAGCTTGCCGATGGTTGTCGTCTTGCCCGAGCCGTTTACCCCCACCATCAGGACTACGAAGGGGCTCTGCGTCCGGTCGACGACAAGCGGTCTTGCCACCGGACCCAGCACCTTGACGATCTCGCGCGACAGCACCTCGCGCACTTCCGCATCGGATACGTCGCGGTCAAACCGCTCGCGCTTCAGGGTCTCGGTGACACTGGTGGCCATGTCGACGCCGAAATCCGACTGGAGCAGGATATCTTCCAGCTCATCCAGCATCTGCTGGTCGAGCTTCTTCTTGGTGAACACCGCTGCCAGCGAATTGCCGAGCTGGTCCGACGAGCGCTTCAGCCCCGAAGCCAGGCGCTGGAACCAGTTGAGCTTCCTTGCCGGCTCGGCGGTCGCCGGCACGGGAGCCGCTGCGGCAAAGCCCGGCGTTGCCTCTGGTGGACCCGGCGGCGGCTCATGCGCGGTCGCACTTGGCCGAGCGGTGATATCCACCGCATCGGGTCCGTCCTGCTCTATCGTCTGGCCGGCCTTATGCAGAGCCTCGGCAAGGGCGATCTCCTGGTCCGGTGGCAGCACCAGTGGTGCCGCCTCGACCACCTCGTCGAGGACGATGTCCGCGTTGAGATCTTCGGCGACACTGTGCTCCGGCCTAGCCTCGGGGGCGGGTGCAGGTGCGTCGCCACCGCCGAACAGGCGCTGGAGGAAGCCTTTCTTTTTCTCGGTCATTCAGGCAGCCGTCCTTATCGCTTCGCCGGTCAACCCGTCGGGTCCGGCGCCGGTCACCCGTACGCTGATGATATCGCCCGGGCCATATCCGGGAACGGCTATGGGCAGGAAATGTTCGGTTCTTCCCATGCCGGCCTTCTCGACCAACACGGATTCGACTTCCCCCAACCGCGCAGTTGCACGCTTCAGGAACTGCAGATCGCCCAACTCACGCAGGCGAACCGCGCGGGCCTTTGCCACGCTCTTGTCGACCTGCGGCATGCGGGCCGCAGGCGTGCCCGGCCTCGGGCTGAAGGGGAATACATGCAGGTAGGTCAGGTCCGCCTCGGTGACGATCCGGTATGTGCTCTCGAACATCTCGTCGGTCTCCGTTGGGAAGCCGGTGATGATGTCGGCGCCGAACACCATGTCTGGCCTCAGCGAACGGAGCTTCTGAACCACCTCGATTGCTTCGGTGCGGCTATGGCGCCGCTTCATGCGCTTGAGGATCATGTCGTCGCCCGATTGCAGCGACAGGTGCAGGTGCGGCATCAACCGGCGGTCCGAACCGATTGCGTCATAGAGAGCGGGGTCTGCCTCGATCGAGTCGATCGAGGAAATCCGAAGCCTCGGCAGGTCGGGCACATGCCTCAGTATCTGTTGGGTCAGCTTGCCGAGCGACGGTGCCCCCGGCAGATCGGGTCCATACGACGTGATGTCGACGCCGGTCAGCACCACTTCGCGATAGCCGTTGCCTACGAGTTTCTTGATCTGCTCGACCACGAGGCCCATCGGCACCGAGCGCGACGGTCCTCGCCCGAAAGGGATAATGCAAAAGGTGCAACGGTGGTCGCAGCCGTTCTGCACCTGAACGAAGGCGCGTGTCCTGCCGTCCATGGCTTCGATCAGGTGCGCGGCGGTTTCCCGCACGCTCATGATGTCGTTGACTTGCACCTTGTCGTTGAGTGGCACGCCGAAGGCGATTGGCTTGTAGCTTTCGGCCTTCATCTTGTCTTCGTTGCCGATGACGAGGTCGACCTCTGCCATGTCTCCAAAGGTGCGCGCTTCGGTCTGCGCGGCGCATCCCGTAACGATGATCTGTCGACCGGGGTTGTCGCGGCGCGCCTTGCGGATCGCTTGCTTGGCCTGCCGTACTGCCTCGGCCGTCACAGCGCAGGTATTGACGATAAGCGCGTCGGACAGCCCCGCCTTCTCGGCCTCGGACCTGACCACTTCCGATTCATAGGCATTGAGCCGGCAACCGAAGGTGAGCGTCTCGATCGCCATCAGGCGGCGTCCTCGCTCGCCCGCGTCCACGCACCGGACTTCGGGTCGAAGCTTCCGGCAAATTCATGCTCGGCCGGGCCGGTCAGCAGCACGTGGTCATCCGCCCGCCATTCGATCATGAGGTCACCGCCGGGCAGGGTCACGGTTGCCTTTCGTCCGGTGCGGCCTGTGCGTACCGCGTTCACCAACGCGGCGCAGGCCGCCGTTCCGCAGGCACGTGTGAGCCCTGCGCCACGCTCCCATGTGCGCAGGTTGATGTGATCTCGCGTAACCACCTGCGCAATCGAGATGTTCGCGCGCTCTGGAAAGATCGGATGGTTCTCGAGCATCGGTCCGAAGCGGTCGAGCGCATAGCTCCACACGTCTTCCTTCACCCAGAACGTGGCATGCGGATTGCCCATGGAGGCAACAGACGGTGTATGCAGGATCGGCGCGTCGATCGGCCCGATCTGCAGTTCGATCCCAGTGGTGTCCGCGAACTCTTCGGCCAGCGGAATCTCATCCCACCTGAAATGCGGGAGACCCATGTCGACGGTGATCAGTCCGTCGTGGCGTGTCTCGCCAAACAGTATTCCCGCTACGGTTTCAAAGGTGAAGTGGTTGAGCCCGGTTTCCTCGAAGAGCGCCCGCGTGACGCAGCGCATGCCATTGCCGCAGGCTTGCGCCCGCGAGCCGTCCGAGTTGACTATCTCGATATAGAAGGCCGTACCGGGCGTTCGGGCGTCGTGGATCGCCATCACCTGATCGAACTTTGTCGCCGGATCGGCATTCAGCGCAATCGCGGCGTTTGCAGTGACGCGGTCCGAGCGGCCACGCATATCGGCTACGATGATCTCGTTGCCGAGGCCGTTCATCTTCAGGAATGGCGCGGGGTTCGTATCGCTCATGGCCTGGCCTTCAGTACAACGGCCTATATGGCTGATATGAGGGGGAATTGCCAGTCCGGACGCTGCCCGACAAACAAAGCCGCAGCAACTGGTGTTTGGTGCCCTGGAGAGGACTCGAACCTCCACGTCGTTAAACACACGGACCTGAACCGTGCGCGTCTACCAATTCCGCCACCAGGGCAATCCGATGGGCGGGGGTGCTCTAGGACATGACCGGAGGGCTGTCAACCGCCATTTGGATCGGAAAAGCAAAACAGCTGCTTAGCCTTTGCTACGAGAACTCCCGCCCTGCGTTCCGCCGTCGCGCGAAGCGTCAAAACGCCCTGTCGGCGCGGGCTCGACAGGCTCTGACGCGCGCGCTAGAAGCGGCGCCTCACCCCTTTGTCGTACATGCAGCGAGGCCGATGTCCATGAGCAACCTGGTCACCATTTTTGGCGGTTCCGGCTTTGTGGGGACCCAGATCGTCCAGGCTTTCGCCCGCGCGGGGTACCGCATCCGGGTCGCTGTCCGGCGCCCGGATCTCGCTGGCCACGTCAAGCCGCTCGGCAATGTAGGACAGGTCGTCCCGATCCAGGCGAATATCCGCAATCTCGCTTCAGTGGAGCGTGCGGTGAAGGGGGCGCAAATCGTCGTCAATTTGGTTGGTATCGGGTATGAAGCGGGCAAACAACGCTTCCGCGCCGTGCATACCATGGGTGCCAAGAACGTCGCATCGGCGGCAAAGGCACTTGGCGTCGAGCACCTTGTCCATATGTCTGCGATCGGCGCAGACGCAGAGAGCGTTTCTGCCTATGCGCGTACCAAGGCACTGGGTGAAGCGGAGGTGCTTGCGGCATTTCCAGAGGCGGTGATCTTGCGGCCGTCGATCATTTTCGGAAAGGGAGACGGGTTCTTCAATCTCCTTGGTGGTCTTGCTGCCCGCTTGCCGGTTATCCCCCTGTTCGGCGGCAATACCAAGTTCCAGCCGGTCTATGTTGGCGACGTTGCGCAGGCATTTCTCGCGGCGGGCGAAGGTAAGGTCGGTCCCGGGGTGTATGAGCTCGGCGGGCCAGAAACGGCCAGCTATCGTGATCTGTGGGTGCGGGTTATGCGCGATACGCAGCGCAGCCGTCCTTTGCTGCCGTTGCCGTCGGGGGTAGCCAAGCTGATGGCCCTACCCTTCGCGCTTTTGCCGTTCAAGCCGCTCATTACCTCGGATCAGGTTGACCTGCTGCAAATTGACAATGTCGTATCAGCTGTCGCCGAGGCCAATGGTCGGACGCTTGCTGCTTTCGGCATCACGCCGACACCAATGGATGCGGTGCTGCCAAGCTATCTGTGGCGATTCATGCCCAACGGTCAGTTCGACCGACAGACGGCCTGAGCGTCCACCGCGACGGCAAGGCCGTCTGTGTCGCGTCGGAGTGCCCGATGGCCACTCGACTACTTGAACAGCAATAGGCCCCACAGTCCGATTGCGCCTACAAAAATACGCCAATAGGCAAATACGGCGAAGCCATTGCGCGAGATGAAGTCGAGCAGGTAGCGCACCACGAAGAAGGCGGTGACGAACGCGGCCGCAAAGCCGATTATCACCGCTGCCCCAAGTTCCGAAGTCAAAAATTGCCTGCTCTTGTAGAGGTCATAGGTAAAGGCGCCGCCCATGATCGGGAGCGCGATGAAGAAGGTGAACTCGGCCGCTGAACGCTTGTCCGTGCCCATGAGGAGGGAGCCGACAATGGTTGCGCCTGAGCGAGACACCCCGGGAACAAGCGCCAACATCTGGAAGAAGCCGATATAGAGGCAGAGCAGCGGCGGATACTGGTAGATGTCGGTGTATTTTGGTGTCAGCTTCATCTGGTCGACATAGAGCAGCACGATGCCGCCGAGAATCAGCGATACACAGATCACTACGGGGCTTTCGTAGATGACCGTCTTGATGAAATCGTGAAGCAGAACACCGGCTATCGCCGCCGGAAGCGACGCGAGCAAGACGCCAATAAGAAATCGCAAGGCGCCCGGTTGGCGTGCAACGGCATCAGTCGCGATCTTAAGCAGACGCTGGAAGTAGATGGCGACGATGGCAAGTATGGCGCCGAGCTGGATCAGAACCTCGAAAACGCGCCCCGGGCTTGAAAAGCCGAGGAAGTGTTCGACGAGCAGGAGATGGCCGGTGGACGAAACCGGAAGGAATTCGGTAACCCCCTCAATGACGCCGAGCAAAAGCGGTACAAAAATGCCTTGATCGGCTGTCATGTCGAACCTACTCATCGACGCCTCGAGCGCGGGCGTAAGCGCTTCTAGAACGATTTGCCGACCCCCGCCAAGGATGGACGCACGTTAGATGCCCCGGCTGTTGCACCATCGTCTCGATCCCTCGTCCCGCCTCGCGCGGCTGATGTTTGCCGAGTACGGCGTGGCCGTCGACCTCGAGGACGTACGTCCGTGGTTGAGAGACGCAGCGCTTCTCGAGATCAACCCCGCGGCTACCGTGCCAATCCTGATCGACAACGGCGCACCGCCCGTAGTCGGGACGCTCGCCACGATCCATGCCATCGACGACCACTACACGCCTGCGACCGTGGACAGCCTGATCCCGTCGGACGCAGCAGTCCGGTCGGAGATGTGGCGGCTGATCGAATGGGTGTTGGTCAAGCTGAACGACGAAGTGACGCGCTACATCCTCGAAGAAAAGATCGTGAAGCGCGATATCAAAGGGGCCACTCCGGAGCCCGGCGTGCTCCGCGCTGCCAAGGCGAATTTGGCGGAGCACCTCCTTTACTTCAACTGGCTGTTCGCGACACGGCACTGGGCGGCGGGATCTGTGCTGACGCTGGCAGATTTCGCGCTCGCCGCGCATCTCTCGAGCCTCGACTATCTCGGCGATGTACTCTGGGACACGGCGCCGGAGACAAGGCAGTGGTACGCCCGCATCAAGTCGCGCCCCGCCTTCAGGACTCTGCTCAATGACCGGATTGTCGGCATGCCTGCGGCGCCGGGCTATGCTGACCTCGATTTCTGAGGCGGCTTGCTGCCGGGTCTTTCGCGGCCGATAAGTCGTAGTGTGAACAGGAACAAGCTCATCGATGAATTGCGGGCGCGCGCGGAGTCGCTGGGCTTCGACGCTCTCGGAATCGCCGCAGCAAATGCGCGCCCCGATCTCCGCGAAAAGCTGACCAAGGCGCTTGCGGAGGGATGGCACGGCGACATGGTGTGGATGGCCGATTCCGCCGATCGGCGCGCGGCTCCGCGCGAACTCTGGCCCGAAGTGCGCTCGGTCATCATGCTCGGAGTGAACTACGGCCCGGACGAAGATCCCCTTGACCGGCTTTCGCAGCGGGAGATCGGCAATATCTCGGTTTATGCCCGAAACCGCGACTACCACGACATCATCAAGGGCCGGCTCAAGGAACTGGCGGGACTTCTGCACCGCAGGACCGGTGCGGCGGTAAAGGTATTTGTCGATACCGCGCCGGTGATGGAGAAGCCGCTGGCCGAGGCCGCAGGGCTCGGCTGGCAGGGGAAGCACACCGTGCTGGTCAGCCGGGACTTTGGGTCGTGGCTGTTTCTTGGAGCCATCTTCACTGACCTTGAGCTGCCGGCCGACGAGCCACACCCGGAAAGCTGCGGGAGCTGTACCCGTTGCCTCGATATCTGCCCGACGAAAGCGTTTCCCGCGCCGTTCCAGCTCGATGCACGGCGCTGCATTGCCTATCTCAATATCGAACACCAGGGGCCGATCCCGCTCGAGTTCCGTGCGCCAATGGGCAACCGCATCTATGGCTGCGACGACTGCCTGGCGGTATGCCCCTGGAACAAGTTCGCCTCGGCGACGCGGGAGATGAAGCTCAGGGCGCGCGATGACCTTCGTGCGCCAAACCTCGCCGCTCTCGTAGAATTGGACGATGCCGGTTTCCGGGCGCTGTTCGCGGGTTCTCCCATCAAGCGGATCGGACAGGAGCGGTTTCTGCGCAACGTACTGATTGCCATCGGTAATTCCGCGGATGCTGCCTTTCTCCCCGCCGTCGTGGCCCGTATGGGTGATCCGGCGCCCCTTATCCGTGGAGCGGCGGTGTGGGCCTTTAAGCGGCTCGCATCGCCGGAAGAGATTTCCGAGCGGGCGCTTGAATTTTCTGCCCATGAGCGCGATCAGAGCGTCCAGGCAGAGTGGAACGCGGTCGTCCAGCCGGCGCGCGTCGAGAGCAAGTGATCACAAATGGGCGTATTCTTCTTCGGCATGGGCTATTCCTCCCGTGCGACTGCCGAGGCCCTGCACCGGCTGCGTGACCCGGACCTTCCTATCTTCGGCACCACCCGCAGCCTCGAAAGTGCCGGGGCCGTAGCCGATGCCGGCTACCGGATGCACCTGTTCGATGGTGTCGTCCCGGGGCCGACCTTGGGCCCTGATCTGCGCCGCGCGACGCATGTGATCCACTCGATTGCCCCAGATGAACGGGGAGATTCAGTGCTGAACCTGCATCGCGCCGATCTCGATTCCGCCACAAACCTCCAATGGCTCGGTTACTTCTCGACGGTCGGAGTATACGGCGATTTCGGGGGGGCGTGGATAGATGAGGACGCGCCCACCCGGCCGATCAACCAGCGCTCAAAGCAGCGCGTCGCCGCGGAAGACGCGTGGCGGGCCTATGCGAAGACACGCGGCATTCCGCTCTTCATCCTGAGGCTCGCAGGCATATACGGGCCGGGCAGGTCGGCATTCGATAAACTGCGGGACGGAACCGCCCGACGAATTGTGAAACCAGGCCAGGTATTTAATCGCATCCATGTCGAGGATATCGGCGAGGTGACCGCCCGTGCTGCGCTGATGCGGCTCGAGGGCACATACAACCTTGCGGATAACGAACCGGCGCCGCCGCAGGACCTCGTGACCTATGCGGCGCAGAAGATGGGCGTTGCCCCGCCGCCTGAGCAGCCCTTCGAGACGGCCGAGATGACGCCCATGGCGCGCAGTTTCTACTCGGACAACAAACGGGTCTCGAACCGCCGCGTTCTCGACGCCTTGGGGTACGAACTCAGGTACCCAAACTATCGAGCCGGACTCGACGCCATCTGGACTGCACAAACATGAACGGATTCTTAATCGCCAAGCCGCCGGTGCCATTGGTGCTCGAGGGACGCTATGCGCGGCTCGAGCCGATCGGGCCCGAACATCTGGACGGGCTATTCGTGGCCTCAAGCGTCGAGGATGCCAACCAGCGCTTCGCCTACCTGTTCGAATACCCGCCAAAGGACCGCGAGGCGATGGCGGATTGGCTGTCGCGGCAGTTGGGCAAGACCGATCCGCAGGTCTACGCAGTGATCGACAGGGCGAATGGCAAGGTCGGTGGCCGGCAGCAATTGATGCGGATCGATGCGCCGAATGGGGTGATCGAAATCGGCGGCATCTACTGGGGACCGGCGATCTCGCGAACGCGCGTGGCGACGGAAGCGCTCTACCTCACGGCCCGCCATGTGTTCGACGACCTCGGTTATCGCCGCTTCGAGTGGAAGTGCAACAATCGCAATGCGCCCAGCAAGCGGGCGGCGGCGCGGTTCGGCTTTACCTTCGAGGGCATTTTCCGCCAGCACATGGTGATCAAGGGCGAGAACCGGGATACGGCCTGGTTCTCGATGCTCGATGGCGAGTGGCCGGCTCGAAAGGCCGAATTCGAGCGCTGGCTCGATCCGCGCAATTTCGATGCCGAGGGCGCGCAGAAGACACCGCTCAATCAGGGTATCGCCCGCGATTGACAAGCCGCGGGCCGCCCGCCTAATCAATTCACCAACTGGTTACATAGAACATTTCACGGCGGTTGACGCCGGGACATGCTCTAAGTTCTTGTTTTGTCGCGCTTTCGAACCGGAAAAGTCATGCAGCTTTTCCTCAAGGCGCTCCAGCATTTCGGGCAGTGCCGGGAGTCGGCCGCCGCGGGAGGATTTCATGGTGCATCTCAACGACGACAGGCTGTTCCCGTCCGACCCGAAGCAGCGTGGCATCGCACGGGCACTCTATGCGGGCATACGCGACCTGCCGCTGGTTTCGCCCCATGGGCACACGGAACCGCGGTGGTATGCCGAAAACGAGAAGTTCCCCGATCCTGCGCGGCTGCTCATCGTGCCGGACCACTACATCTTCCGGATGCTGTTCTCGCAGGGGGTGAGGCTCGAGGATCTTGGCGTGCCGACGGTGGACGGTGCGCCGGTCGAAACGGATGGCCGGACAATCTGGCGGCTGTTTGCGAAGAACTACTACCTGTTCCGCGGCACGCCGACCCGGATGTGGCTCGACCATACGTTTGCGACGCTGTTCGGGCTGGATGAGCTGTTGACGGAAGCCAATGCCGACCGGTTCTACGACCATATTGCGGCGCTGCTCGAAACCGACGCCTATCGGCCGCGCGCCCTGTTCGAGCGCTTCAACCTCGAGGTGATCTCGACGACGGATGGGGCACTCGACGACCTCAAATGGCACCGGATGATCCGTGACAGTGGCTGGAACGGCCGCGTCGTGCCCGCCTATCGCCCGGACGCGGTGGTCGACCCGGACTTCGAGGGATTTCTCGGCAACCTCGACAAGCTCGCGGACATCTCGGGCGCAGATACCGGCACCTGGTCGGGCTATCTCGACGCGCATCGACAGCGCCGTGCCTATTTCAAGAGTTACGGGGCGACATCTTCCGACCATGGGCATCCGTCGGCGGCGACGGCGAACCTGCTACCCAAGGAAGCCGGGCAATTGTTCGACAAGGTGCGGTCGGGCAAAGCGGATGCGGCCGAGCGGGCGTTGTTCCGTGCGCAGATGCTGACCGAGATGGCCCGGATGAGCATAGACGATGGGCTGGTGCTGCAGATCCATCCCGGCTCGTCGCGCAACCATTCTCCGGCGATGCTCAGGCGTTTCGGGCGCGACAAGGGCTTCGATATTCCGCAGCGGACCGATTATGTCGGCGCGCTGAAGCCGTTGCTCGACGCGGTAGGGACGGAGCCGGGGCTCTCGATCGTGCTGTTCACGCTCGACGAAAGCACCTATGCGCGGGAACTCGCGCCACTTGCCGGGGTGTATCCGTCGCTGAAGCTCGGGCCGCCCTGGTGGTTCCACGACAGCCCGGAAGGCATGATGCGGTTTCGTGAAATGGCGACCGAGACGGCCGGGTTCTACAACACTGTCGGCTTCAACGACGACACGCGGGCGTTCCCGTCGATCCCGGCGCGGCACGACGTGGCCCGCCGCGTCGACTGCGCCTTCC
>CAYPYV010000115.1:0-10941 GCA_964414845.1 uncultured Devosia sp.
CGACCCGCAACGTAAGGGGCTTCACGGCGATCGGAATCGCCGTGATCAAGCCGTGGGTAGCCTCAGCGCTACTTCACTGCGGCAAGCGGGACGACATTGTGCCCCGACGGTGCGGCGGCGAGGAACTTCTTGATGTTGCGGGCGGCCTGGCGAATGCGCTGCTCGTTCTCGACGAGCGCGAGACGCACATACTGGTCCCCATACTCGCCGAAGCCCACGCCTGGGGCGACGGCAACGCCGGTTTCCTGGATCAGCAGCTTGGCGAATTCCAGCGAGCCCAGATGCGCGTACTGCTCCGGGATAGGCGACCAAACGAACATCGTCGCCTTCGGCGACGGCAGGTTCCAGCCGGCGCGGGCGAAGCTCTCGATCATCACGTCGCGACGTTCGCGGTAAACGTTACGAACTTCCTCGATGACGTCGTCCGAGCCGTTCAGTGCGGCAGCAGCCGCGACCTGGATCGGGGTGAACGCACCATAATCGAGATAGGACTTCACCCGAGTGAGCGCGGCGATCAGGCGCTCGTTACCCACTGCGAAGCCGACGCGCCAGCCCGGCATCGAATAGGTCTTCGACATGGAGGTGAACTCGACGGTGATGTCGATCGCGCCCGGCACCTGCAGCACGGACGGCGGCACCTCGCCGTCGAAATAGATCTCGGAATAGGCGAGGTCGGAGAGGATCCAGATGTTGTGGTCTTTGCAGTACTTCACCACCTCGGCGTAAAAATCCAGCGACGCCGTATAGGCGGTCGGGTTGGCCGGGTAGTTCAGGATCAGAGCAATGGGCTTCGGAATCGAATGGCGCACCGCGCGGTCGAGCGCACGCAGGAAGTTCTCATCCGGCTCGGCTGGCATCGAGCGAACGACGCCGCCCGACATGATGAAGCCGAAGGAGTGGATCGGGTAGGTCGGGTTCGGCACCAGCACCACGTCGCCCGGGGCGGTGATCGCCGCTGCCATGTTGGCGAAGCCCTCCTTGGACCCCAACGTGGCAACCACTTGCGTGTCGGGGTTCACCTTCACACCGAAGCGACGGCCATAATAGCTCGCCTGCGCCTTGCGGAGACCCGGAATGCCCTTGGACGAGGAGTAGCGGTGCGTCCGGGGATCCTTCACTGTCTCCTTCAGCTTGTCGACGATGTGCTGTGGAGTGGGCATGTCTGGATTGCCCATGCCCAGGTCGATGATATCGGTCCCATTGGCGCGCAGCTTGGCCTTGATGGGGTCGATATGGGCAAAGACGTAAGGAGGCAGGCGGCGGATGCGGTGGAAATCTTCGTACATGGCTGACCTCGACTGACCGCGATTCGACTGCCCGACCGGGCTACGGCGCACTTGATAAGTGGCCGGGATTATCGCGGAATTATGGTTGTAACGGGGTTAAGCGGCCCGCTGGGCCGTCGGTCGTTTCCGCTCTCCCCGGCCGCTCGGCGGCCTGTGGGGAGAGCTATAGAGCGGGGGCGTAAGCGCGCACAAGGACGCCGGCGAAGCCAGCTCCCGTCATCAGCGCTGCTACTCCCTCAGCCATCGCCCGTTCCGTACAAGACACACGAGGACCTGTAAGGTTGCTTCAGCGATTGGTCAAGGCGCACTAACTCTGTGCAGGGCGCCGGCCGGTCATATCTCTTCGACGGTCTCGCTCGCTCCGGCGCGCGCTTTCAGCGACTTGATGCAGTTGAGAGCACTGGCGCGCCGCGTATAGGTTTCGGACCGAACCATGGTTTCGCCATTGGCCGCAACGAACCGTACGAAGAACTGGCCGTCCTTTGAGCCGGCAATTTCGAAGCGGTAACCTTTACCGCCCTCTTCCTTCGTGAGATCGACCGTTGGCGCCGTGGGCGCGTTCTTCTTCAGGCTTTCGATACAGCCATGGGCGCCGGCTTTGGCCGAGTAGCCCTCCGACCAAAGCATGGTCTCGGAGTTGTAGACAAACTTGGCCACGAACTCGCCATTCTTCGATTTGGTTACCTTGAACCTGTGCATCGCGTTCTCCTCTCCGCTGCGCCCCCCGGCTGACGCATCCTTACGCCCAGCCTATGGCTTGGCAATGGGCAGCTAAGTGGATTAGCGCACTCCATGGGTGGCAGGACCGAAAGGCTAAGCTCGGTTCCTGTCGCCACGCATCGGCAGGAAGCTGATGAACTGATCAGCACTTGCTGCCCACGAGAAACCCTCGGCATACGCGCGGCACTCGACACGCGATAGCCCGAGCGCTCGCATCGCAGCCGACTTCAGGTCCTGATCCAGCACGCCGACCGGAGCATCGCCAATGACATCGATCGGTCCGGTTACCGGGAAGGCAGCCACCGGAGTTCCGCTCGCCAGCGCTTCGAGAAGCACGAGGCCAAACGTGTCCGTCTTGGATGGAAAGACGAAGACATCCGCCGACGCATACAGGGCGGCAAGCTCCTCACCCTGCTTTGGCCCGAGAAACACCGCGTCCGCGTAGCTTTCCCGCAGTTTTTCGAGACTGGGACCGCCGCCGACAATCAACTTGGTGCCGGGCAGGTCCAGGGCGAGCAATGCCTCGATGTTCTTTTCTACCGCGACACGTCCGACATAGAGGAACACCGGGCCGGCATAGGGGAGCTGTGTACGCTTCGAGGGCGAGAACAATTCGGTGTCGACGCCCTTCTGCCAGATAACGGCGTTCTTGAAGCCGCGGTTCTCGAGCAGCGTCTTCAGATGCGGCGTACCCACAAGGCAGAAGTCTGCTGCGCTGTGGAACCACCTGAGAAAGCGGTAACTCCAGTGTAGCGGCACCGGCAGCCGTGCCCGCAGATATTCCGGGAACTGCGTGTGGTAAGCCGTGGAGAATGGTACCTCGTTCCGAACACACCAGCTGCGGGCCATCAGCCCGAGGGGGCCTTCCGTCGCGATGTGGATGGCGTCGGCGTTGGCCGCCTCGATGCGCGCATAAACCGGACCCGCCAGGGTCGCCGAAAGACGGATCTCGCCATATCCGGGCATTGGAAAGGTCCGGAACTCATTCGGGGAAAGAAGGTGAACCGTGATGCCACGTCCCTCGAGTTCCCGTTTCACCAGCTCGATCGAGCGTACGACGCCATTGATCTGTGGATGCCAGGCATCGGTGACAATGAGAATGGAACGTGGAGCCATGGGCAGCCGGGTGACTTTCGCTGTCCGCCGCGCACCATGCACTTCGGCTCGACGGGAACTCGGATGTAACCTGCTTTAGGGTCGCCGCCGTCACATTACAAGCAGCCCAGCCTCTGGAGGCGAGCGAGCTTTCCTCGGAAATGGGGTCAAGGGAACGACCTGCAGGTGCCAAATTCCGCTAAAGCTGTCCATCTGCGACTGGCGCGTGCACGAAGATCGGATCCCGGATGACTAGCTACAAGATTGCCCTCAGTGGTCCCGCCGGCTCAGGCAAGACAACTCTGGCCGGGGCACTTGGAAAAGCCTTGTCGTTACCCGTGCTGCCGGAAGGCGTCGAGGACATCTACCGCAAGCGAGCTGCCTTCGAATACACCCAGAAGACCGGGGCGCCTGCCGCACAGCAGTGGGAGGCTGTCTGGGCATGGATGGATAGTCACTTCGAGTGGTGCCAGGTGCAGGCTCAGCGAGCAGCCGACTTACCCGGCTTTGTGGCCGATCGCTGGGAGATGGACATCATGAGCAACTGGATCCGCTGTTTCCCGAAGCATGATGTCGATGACAGGACCAAACGGCTTCATGACATCTGGCGAGCACGAGCAGGCGCCTACGACCTGATCGTCGTCCTGCCGATCGGTGACTTTCCGGCCGGAGAGACGAATGACTTGGGCATGCGCCGCCGGATGAATATGACCGTGCAATTGATGGCCTTTTCCATTGATGCTGGTCTGGCGACGTTGATCGAACCTCGGCACAAGGTGTTGCAGCTCGGCCCGGACTCGAGTGTCGAGGCGCGAGTCCAATCCGTACTTGCTCGCCTTGAAGATCTTTCCAGAGAAGTCGTGCCGTCAGGAGGGTGATGCCTTCGCTTTGGCCCGGTGGACCATGTCTGGGCGCGGTCGGTCGCCTACGTGACACTGCCAAACGGGGTCACTGCGGACACTTGCAGCAGTCAAGGCGCTCCGTCCGCGACAAGGGCTGACATCAGGCATCCATCGACGGATCAGACAACAAAGCAATCGGCGCAACATAGGCTGCATTGCAGCCCATCCAAAACAAAAGGGCCGGATCGCTCCGGCCCCTTCGAAATATGCTGAAGGCTGAAATCAGCGCTTCGAGAACTGGAAGGAACGACGTGCCTTGGCGCGACCGTACTTCTTGCGTTCCACCACGCGGCTGTCGCGGGTCAGGAAGCCACCCTTCTTGAGCACGGCGCGAAGCTCGGGCTCGTAGTGGGTCAGTGCCTGCGAGATGCCGTGGCGAACCGCACCGGCCTGGCCGGACAGACCGCCGCCCGAAACGGTGGCGATCACGTCATACTGGTCCTTGCGGGCGGCAGCGATGATCGGCTGCTGCAGGATCATCTGGAGAACCGGACGGGCGAAGAACGCGTTGAAGTCCTTGCCGTTGACGGTGATCTTGCCGTTGCCGGGCTTCAGCCAGACACGGGCAATGGCGTTCTTGCGCTTGCCGGTCGCATAGGCGCGGCCCTGCGCGTCGAGCTTCTGCACATAGACGGGAGCCGGGTTTGCAGCCGCGACAGCGGCGGAGGCGGAGCCCAGATCTTCGAGCGAATTGATGGTCTCGGCCATTTACTTGGCCCTCACGTTCTTGGAGTTCAGGGACGCGACATCCAGCTTCACAGGCTGCTGAGCCTCGTGCGGATGGGTTTCGCCGGCATAGACGCGAAGGTTGCCGAGCTGCTTGCGGCCGAGCGGACCCTCGGGGATCATGCGACGCACGGCATTTTCAAGCACGCGCTCGGGGAAACGCCCCTCGAGCAGTTCGCGCTGCGTGCGGTCCTTGATGCCGCCCGGATAGCCGGTGTGCCAATAGAAGCGGCGCTGGTCCAGCTTCTTGCCGGTCAGCTTGACCTTCTCGGCATTGATGACAACGACAAAGTCGCCGTCATCCATGTGGGGGGTGTAGGTCGGCTTGTGCTTGCCGCGCAGACGGGACGCGATGATGGAGGCGAGACGGCCGACCACCAGGTCCTTGGCGTCGATCAGGATCCACTTCTTCTGGATCTCGTCCGGCTTGGCCGTGTAGGTGCTCATGCTAGGTTTCCTTGAAAGCAGGCAGGAAACTCCCCTGCCCTCTATTTCGTGGGCGGCATATAGCCGTGGCCATAGCATGCGTCAAGCGTCAAGATTTTATACATAAATATCAACGCATTAGGCTTTTGGTATAATAATACCACAACCTAAGCTATTGATATTGCTTGATATGTCACGCCCGACGCGGCGTGGCATCCGCTAGGTAAGCCACAATAGCTCCGGCCAGCATGAAGGCCAGGGCCTGATGGCCAAGCGCGAGGCTGATGGGGACCTGCATGAGCAGGGTGCCAATGCCCAGAACCACCTGCAGCAGCACGAGCAGCCCAATTCGTGGCATCCAGCCGTGAACGCCGCCAAAGCCCCCGTTCCTCGCCTGTCGCCAGACCAGATAAGCCACATAGGCCGTCAGGACATAGGCCAGCATCCGGTGGTTGAACTGCACCGTCTGCGCATTCTCGAACAGGTTCTTCCACGCCGGTTCGATAACGCCCAGGCCGTTCGGGATCAGCGCGCCATCCATCAGTGGCCAGGTATTGTACCCCATGCCGGCGTCGAGCCCGGCGACGAAGGCCCCTGCAACGATCTGAAGTTCGACCAGAACCAGCAGCAGCCACACCGGCCAGCCCGGGCTGGTTATCGCGCCCGAGCCAACCGGCAACGGGGTCAGGCGCCGCGCAACCCAGACCAATGCCAGCAAGAGCAGGCTCGCGGCGAACAGATGCGCAGCAAGGCGATACTGCGACACCGAGGTCAGTTGGCTGAGCCCAGACGACACCATCCACCAGCCCAGAAAGCCCTGGAAGCCGCCGAGCACGAACAGCCCGGCGAGCGGGGCCGCGAGGTTCCAGGAGAAGCGGCGCTGCACGAGGAACACCACAAAGGGAATCGCGAAGGCCAGGCCGAGCACGCGCCCGAGGAACCGGTGCGCCCACTCCCACCAGAAAATGTACTGGAAGTCGCTGAGCTGCATCCAGCCGTTCTGCTGGCCTTGTGGGATCTGCTTGTATGCGTCGAACTCTCTGAGCCAATCCGCGTCGCTCAGCGGTGGGATGACCCCCGTGATCGGCTTCCACTCGGTGATCGAAAGTCCGGATTCGGTCAGCCGGGTCGCACCGCCAACCACCACCATGCACAGCACGAGGAACGCCATCACATATAGCCAGATGCGCACGGGGCGCAGGCGATCATCGGTGGGCTGGTCGAGTGAGGCAGTATGGGCGATTGCGCTCATGGCAGGCGGGCTCCATAGAGGACGGCGTCTGCTACTCCTTGCAGCAGGCCCGATCAATGGCGGCATTGCCGCATGTCCTTCACGAGACGCCCGGTGACGATCCGATGACCCAACGCACCCGCAAGCTGACCGGTACCATGCTGATCCTCCTTTCCATCGTGGTCTGGGGATGGCTCGGCACATTCCTCTATATGCAGTTCTTCGCGGGCCTTCCTCCACTCGGGCTCATTGCGTTCTTCGCCGTCGCCGGAGGCTCCTGGTTCTTCCCCGCCGCCAGCATCATTCGCTGGATGAGCAAGCCCGCCTGATCAGCCCGGCATCAGATCGAACACGGTCGGCGTCGCCAGCACATCGATATAGCGGCGCGCCTGGAACAGGCCATTGAGCGAGATGCGCGGTAGCGCCAGCATGTCGTGTCGGTGCCGCGCATGGAGGCCGCCCGGCCGCGTCGTGACCGCGCTGGTGAGGCCGAGCTGCCGCGCTATTGCGAACTCCCGCGTCGATGCAGCGACCTTGCTGCCGATAGGGTAGCTGAAATGCCCCGGCGCCTTGCCGAACTGCGCTTTCAGTATCGCCACAGACTGCGCGATTTCTTGTCGCACCTGTTCGGATTCGAGCTTTGAAAGCTCATAGTGATGCACGGTATGGGCGCCTATCGTGCAGAGCGGGCTCGATGCGAGCTTCCGCACCTCTGGCCAGTCCATGATCAGGCTGCGCGTATGCCGGGCAAGGTCCAGCCGATACTGCTCCCCCAGGTTACGCATCAGGTCCACACGCTCGAGCTCGGGCATGGCCCGCATCCGTCGGTAGAGTGCGGTGTAGGCAGCCTGCTTTTCGGTCAGGGTTGCGGAAGGGAGATACTCCGTCTCCCCATGGTGGGTAACAGCAAGCGCGTTCTGGCTCGCGACAATGTCCTCGAGCGCCTGCCACCAAACCTCCCCTACACCATCCACGAGCGCTGTCGGGACATAGAGCGTGAACGGCGCCTGCAACCGCGACAACACCGGGAAGGCATAGACAAGGTTGTCACGATAGGCGTCGTCGAAGGTCAGCACCACGAAGGGGCGCTCGGACGCATCGCTGGCTACGCGCCGCAGCCCCTCGTCGATCGGCACTATGTCATAGCCGAGCTGCCGCACCCTCAGAATCACTTGCTCGAGGAAGGCCGGGGTCACCTGGAGAATCGCATTGGGCGAAAAGTCCGCCGGTGCCTCGGGCAATACTCTGTGCAGGGTGAAGATGAGGCCTCTGGCCCGAGACAGGCGTCGCAACACCCAGGTGACACGGCTGAGCGCCAGACTTTCAAACGCAGCCCGGAAAAGTGCGTACCTGATCCCCGACATGGTCAGGCGACGGCCGCAAGGCCGCGATCAGGGACGATCACACCGGCAACCTCGAACCCGAGCCGCCCGATATCCCGCCGCGCCCGCGACAAGGTCGCGGCATCGGCGGAGGCATCCGCGACCAGCAGCACCTCGCCCGGAAACCCGGAAAAGACCGGCAGGTTCGAAGCCATTCCGACCGGACCGGCATCGATCAGCACGAGTTCGTAGATATCGGCAAGTGCTTCGGCCAGAATCAGCGGCTTTGGAGACCGCCAGTCGAGCCGCGCCCCTGTACCCCAAGGCACCACAGCCATCTGCTGGTCGAACTGGTGCACCACCTCGCCATAATCCGCCAGGTCGAGGCTGAGATCAGACAATCCAGGTTCTGCCGACACGGACGGACGCCCGGCCTGCACGGTCGCCACGCTGCGACCAGCCCCCAGCGCGATGTCGACGAAATGCCCTGCGACCGCGGCGCGGTCCGCGTCTTCGTCGAGCCCCACGAGCACGATTGCGACAATGTCGCCAGACTCGACGCGCGCCGCGATACCGGCAAGATCCGAGGCAAGGAACGTCTTGCTGCGTTTGGGTTCGACGGGCCCTTCGGAGGCCTGGCCCAAGCGCGGTTCATGCTTACCCTTCGCCTTGCGCGGCACCACGACAGCGCTCTCTGCGCCGGCATCTGCATCATCCTCATCCACGTCGTCCTCGGCCAGCCGATCGCCAACGGTCCGCCCAGCGAGCAATTCGCCGAATACCACGCCACCGATCTGCAAGGACGCCATGACGAATGCCACCATGGCCACGATGAATGTCACCTTGGGTGATGCCGGATCGGCTGACGGCGCAGCCTCTGAAACGATGCGCACATCCGGAAGCACCGCATTGTCGGCGCTCCGCGACAATGCATCCGAGTATTTGGTGAGGTAGCTTTCGAGCAGGTCGCGCTGCGCCTTGGCCTCGCGTTCGAGACCGTCGAGTGTCACACCACCCTTGGTGGCATCGCCAACCGTGGTGCGGGCGTTGCCAAGATCGGCAGTCAACCGCTTCACCAGTGCGGCCTCGACATTGGCCTCGGCCTCGAGCGAGTCGGCAACTTTCCGCCCCTCGTCCAGCAGCTGCGCGTTCAGGTCACGAATCTGCGCCCTCAGCGCCTTTATGGTCGGATGGTTGCCGAGCAGCGTCGTCGATTTCTCCGCAAGGTCGGCCTGCAGCGCCGAGCGGCTGTCGAGCAAGCGCTGGTACGAGGGCGACTCCCTGACATCGGCGATCGAATCCAGCGACTGCCCGGCCGCCAGCATCTGGCGAATGGTGATGGCCCGCGCTTCGGCCGTATTCTTGCGCTGCTGCGCATCGGCGATCTGCTGGGTAACGGTCGAGAGCTGCTGGTCGGCAACCGGCGTGGCATTGCTGCCAGTGAAGAGGTTATTCTTCACCTTGAAGTTCGCGACAGCGGTATCCGCCTGCTGCACCTTCAGCCTGAGCCGATCGATCTCCTGTTGCAGCCAGACCGTGGCTTCGGCAGCGTCATTGGCCGATTGCTGGGCGCGACGCTTCACATGGGCCGCGGCAATGGCATTGGCCAGTCGCGCGGCAAGCTGTGGGTCAGTCGAGCGCACGAAAATCGAAATGACCGCGGAATCGCGCTCGCGGATGACGGTCATCCGGTCAGCAAGGTTCGTGAGCACGGTTTCCTCGACACTGCGCGGCGCAGGCGGGCGACCGAGCGCGGTCAGCAACATGCCGATTGGCGATGGATTCGGCGTTGCAAACTCGGCAACGGCCTCGAGCCCCCCCGCCTTCGCGACCTCCAGCAGCAGGTCGCGCGACTTGATGAGCTCGATCTGGCTCGACATCAGCGCATCCATGCTCACGGCCGTACCGGACTGTGTGACCGTTCCGGTGTAGCTGTTGTCGCGCTGCTCCACGAGCAGGCTCGCCGACGATTCGTAGGTCTTGGGCACGAACAGCAGAGCCCCGCCCACCAGCGCGGTCACCACCAGAGTTACGAGGAAAATACGAACCCAACGCATGCGAATGGCGAGCAGCAGGCTGGCCATGTCCACTCTATCGGCTTGGCCATAGGCTGCCGCCTCGGACCCGAGTGCCTGAGAAGAATCGGCGCTCTGCATTCGCAATACCCCACGGTTACGCCCTCTAGGGTGGGCGAAACGTGGTCAAGATTCGGTTAAGCGGCTTTGCACATTGCTCGCAGCGCTTGGCGCCTTAAGCACAAAATTAACCATGAAGCCCGACATTTGGCACAGGTCATTTTGTGGTTCTTCCATGCGTTTGTTCCGGCTTCTGCTGCTCCTCCTCGTCCTCCCGCTGGGCGCCTGCGCCCTGAATGCTCGGGGCGACCTGCTCGCGAGCTCGATCACGTTGCCATACACGCTCGACAGCGGCGATATCGTGCGGGTCACAGTGTACGGCGAGGCTGAGCTCAGCCGGTCCTACCGGGTGGACGATGCCGGCAAGGTCTCTATGCCGCTGATTGGTGTGGTCGCTGTGCGCGGCAAGACCACGCAGGCGGCGGCCAACGCCATCTCTGCTGCACTCGCTGCGGGCTTCATTCGCGATCCCAGCGTTGCCGTCGAGATCGACACCTATCGGCCCTTCTTCATCCAGGGCGAAGTGAAGACTTCCGGGCAGTTCCCCTACTCCTACGGCATGACGGTGCGCGCTGCCGTGAGTGTGGCCGGCGGCTACACCGATAGCGCCAGCCGTGGCTTCGTCACCGTCTACCGTCGCCAGGGCGAGGAGATGCTCAAGGGCATGCTGGCGCCCGACGCGGTCATCCTGCCGGGCGACACCATCGTGGTGGGCAAGGGCGTATTGTGACGGGCGCCCCGCTTCGCATCCTGCAAATCCTGCGCGCCCCAGTGGGCGGCCTCTTCCGGCATGTCTTCGATCTCACTCAGGCGCTTGCGGAGCGCGGTCACGAGATCGGAATCATCGCCGACAGCCTTCATACCGACGCGCTTACCGAACAACGGCTTGGCGCGCTCTCGCCGTCCTGCCGGCTCGGTATTCATTCGCTGCCAATTCCCCGCATGCTCGGCCTCGGGGATCTGACGACGCCGTTCAAGGTGCGGGCGCTGGCAAACAGGCTCGATATAGATGTGCTGCATGGCCATGGTGCCAAGGGCGGCCTCAACGCCCGTCTTGGACGCATCGGGCACCGCGACCGCGTGGCGCTCTACACGCCG
>CAYPYV010000116.1:0-10745 GCA_964414845.1 uncultured Devosia sp.
AGACTTGCGAAGACGCGGCGCTCCCGGGCAGTGACCTGCAACACGGCATTTGCACGCGTGGCTTCTGCTGCGGCGAACCTTCGGTGTAGCAGAAGCCAATGGCCGACACGTGCTTTGCGGCGACATAGCCGGCACTCGCCAGCATGGCGTCGGCCGCGCCCTCGGGCGTCACCGACCCGAACAGCGCCTGTGCTTCGCCCAGGTTGCACGAGAACAGATCGACTATGGGCATCAGCGCGACGATCTCCGACCATCGACCGGCGCTCTGATCGTCATGCAGTTCCCGATAGATGGTGCCGCGCGCCTGGCGCACGCGCGAGAAGAGCTGCCAGTAGGCTGAGTCGAGATAGCGGAACACATAGGTGCCGGCCACCGGCTGCAACTTGGCGGGAATCTCCTCGGAAAACACTTGCAGGTAAGCAAAGTGATCCCCACCAAAGGCGGCCGATCCTGATCAATACCTCATGGCTTTCGACGCGCCGCTTTGCCGGCCTCGATGGCATCGAACTCAAGGACGGCTCGCTCTGGAGCACCCTGGCCGCCCGTTACCAGGTGACCCCGAAAGCGACTGACGAGTATTTCGAAATGGTCAAGGCCTCGGCCGACGAAGCTCGTCTGCTGCATGTCCGCGAAGGCGACACGCTCATTCAGGTTACGGGGACGACCTACGACACGAATGACCAACCGGTGGAGCAGTGTTACTCCCTCTGGGCCGACGGCGTCCGCTTCCATTTCTCCTCCAATGGCGCGTTGCCCACGCCGAAAGCGAAGGATTGAAAGAGAACTGCGCCAGGGGATCCTGCCTCCCGAATGAAGGCCGTTTCGTACCCGCATTCCGGCCGTGGTCCACCTTGAGATAGCTGATCGGGCGGGGACATTCATCCTGAGCGGCAGGGCGGTTTTTCGCCAACGGGAGACCTGGCGCTTTGGATTGACTGCCGTCGTATCACGCCACCGCCCGATCACTTGAGCCGATGCCTCTATTCCTCGACAGCAGGGGAGCAAGAGCGGGGTTCGGCAAGACATCGATGCGGAGCTGCGGGGACCGCCACCTCAATAGCTGCCCTGCCGGTACAAAGCGCCTCAGGTTCCGCCAGGATCTCGAAGCTGTGCGCCAGTCACCTTTCAGGACGCGTGACCATGCTCGCCCGATGCCGGCGAACCACGACCAGATCCTGGCTTCCGAGTCGCAGAGGGCCTCACGCACGGATGTCCGCGACACCGCATATTGCGCTGGGATTGCGACGTCATCCAGTGAGATGCCCGGCGACAGATTTCCAGCGATGAGGGCCTGACCCAGGCCCTCTTTGGGCCGCTCGGCCCAATGTCGGACGGCGATCCGTGTCGGCCGCTGTTGGCGGGCGAGCATTCGTCACCGCCACTCTTCACTTCCGGACACCGCCCCTCATGCCCTGTTGTGCACACTTTTGGCACTTTGTGCGATTGTGCGTATTTTTTGGGCATACGCGTTCCATGGTGGGGCGTATGTGGAATTATAAATCTTTGAATTTTCAATCTCTGTCCGGATTTCGGCACTTGGCATAGCGATTGCATTTCTTCCCGACAGAGACCCAAAGGAGACGCCTATGCCGTTGAAACTGCCTTCCGCCGCCATGTCCCGTCGCAAGTTCCTAGCCGCAGGTGGCGGCCTGGCGGCGACAACGTTGGCTGCCCCGTTCATCAGCCGCGCCGCCTACGCGCAGACGCCGCTGCGCATCTCCAACTTTGGAGGATTCTTCGAGCAGGCATTCGCCAAGAGCGTCTACCCCGTCTTCACCGAGGCCACGGGTATCCCGGTACAGTCCATACCTCAGGCGTCGGGCGCCCAGTTCCTCGTGCAACTCGCGCAGGCCGTCCAGTCTGGTTCGGCGCCCATGGACATTTGCTGTGCCGGACAGGTCGAAGTGCTGAGGGGCCGCCAGCAGAAGCTCTGGAAGACCATCAATACGTCCGAGCTGTCGAATGTGGCCAATGTGCCCGACAAGTACATGTTCGCTTCCGATGAGGGCGTTGACGGCGTGGGTGCCATGGGCTGGTACATCACCCTGATCGCCGATCCGGCCCGTGTGGATCCGCTACCGACAAGCTGGGCCGATTTGTGGGCCGATCGGCCGAAGGCGTGGGGAGTCTATGGCAGCGCCGGCTCGCCGATCCTTGAGATCACCGCTGCGACCTTCTTTGGCGGCCAGGAAATCACCAAGACCAAGGAGGGCATCGATACCGTTCTGGCCAAGATTGCCGAGCTCCGTCCCAACACGGCCCTGTGGTGGACCGATGAGGGCGCGATGCAGAGCGCGTTCCAGAACGGGGAAGTGGTGGGCGGCACCTATTATCATGACGTTGCGATGATCATGAAGAGCGAGGGAACCTCGCTGGAATCGATCTTCCCATCCGAAGGCGGATTGCAGGGCTTCAACGGCTGGTGTGTACCGGCATCCAACGAGATGACCGACGAGATCAAGGCCTTCCTGGACTGGAGCGCCAGCCCTGCAGCCCACGAAGCCATTGCCCGGCATGTCATGGCATCGCCGCTGTTGCCGCGCAACATGCTGAACCTGACAGACGCGGAATTTGCCGCTGCAGCGAGCGACAAGGAGCCCATTCTCTTCGACGCCGGCCCCAAAGTGGAATTCGCTGACTATCTGGCGGAAAAATTCCTGACCATGCTGGCCGCGTAGCAGCCCATGTCGCGGTTGGAACTGGTCGGCCTGAGCAAGAACTATCGTGAGACCAGCGCAATACGCGATGTCAATCTCTCTATAGCCGAGGGGCAGTTTGTCTGCTTCCTCGGCCCCTCTGGTTGCGGAAAAACGACGCTCATGCGCGTGATTGCCGGGCTTGAACAACCCAGCTCCGGCAATGTTTGGCTCAATGGAAAGGATATCACCGGCGAGCCTACCCACCGGCGCAACTTCGGAATGGTGTTCCAGAGCCTGGCGCTGTTTCCGCATCTCAATGTGGCGGGCAACATTGCCTACAGCCTAAAGCTGCGCGGCATGCAGAGGCGCTTCCGAGAGGAGCGCGTCGACGAACTGCTTACCCTCGTGGACCTGCCGCATATTGGATCGCGTCGCGTCGACCAGTTGTCGGGCGGCCAGCGCCAGCGTGTTGCGATCGCCCGGGCACTTGCTCAGGAGCCGCAGCTGTTTCTCATGGATGAGCCGCTATCGGCACTCGACGCCAAGCTGCGCGACCACATGCAGGTCGAACTGCGCCAGCTGCAGCAGAAACTCAAGATAACCACCATCTTCGTGACCCACGACCAGCGTGAGGCCATGACAATCGCGGACACGATTGTGGTGATGGCGGAGGGCAAAGTGCAGCAGGTGGGCACGCCAATCGATGTCTACAGGCGACCAGCCAATACCTTTGTCGCCGGCTTCATCGGCCAGTCCAACCTGTTTCCGGTCACGGTAAAGGATGGCGCCACGGTGGACTTGGATGGCGTTAGCTGTCGCGTCAACGCCATGTCGGCCGGACTGGGGCACGGCACCCGCGCCACGCTATGCGTGCGTCCGGAGGATGTGTTGCTTACCAGTCCTGACGGCAGCGCAGGGGCGATGCTTGCCACTATCGACTTCGTTCGCGAGGTCGGGTCCGAGGTCGAGCTGCGCCTGCGCAGTGGAGAGCGCAGCGTTCTCGCCATCACCACTCCCGCGCAGTGGCAGCAACTGGCCGGCTCCGCAACGCTGCAAGTCGGTTTCTCGACTGATCGCAGCACCGTGCTCGAGCATTAGGATCGGAGACATGAGCACTGCCGCCAAAGTCGAGGGACATAACCGGCCATTGCGCCTCAAATTGTCGGGCTGGAGTTTGTTGATTTGGCCGACCCTGGCGATCTGCCTGGGTCTGATTACTCCGCTCTTCCTGTTGCTGCGCACCAGCATGGCGCAGAAGAACCCAGCCGAATACCGTGGCAGCGGCTTTACGCTCGATACCTATGCGCAGTTGCTGCAGCCCCTGATCATAAACAGTGTAACCTTCTCGGCCGGGCTGGCAGTGGCCGTGGCCTCCATATCCACCATCATCGCCTTTTCATCGGCTTACGTGATCGCCCAGCTTAGCCAGCGGGCGCAGACCGCCTGGCTGATCGGCATCCTGTCAACATTGGCCCTGTCTGAAGTGCTCGTCACCTTCGCCTGGCAAATTCTGATGTCCCGCCGGGCCGGCATTTCCAACATCGGAGTTTGGCTGGGTCTGATACCCGAACCTGTCTCACTTGCACCTAGCCTTGGCGCGGTCGTTGCCTGCGTCGTCTATTATGTCTTTCCATTTAGCTTCATGACCCTCTACCCAGGCGTGTCTCGGCTCGATCCGTCCCTTATGGAGGCCGCCCGAACCATGGGTTCGCATCCCGTTGCGGCATTCTTCCGGGTCATCGTCCCCAATATGCGCAAGCCTCTGGTGGCGGCCTTTGTCATCACCTGCATCCTCACCCTGGGCGCCTTCGTTCCCTCGCTGGTGTTGGGTGGACCTAGCAACTGGACTATTGGCGTGGTGATCAGCGAAGTGGCCCTGAGCGGACAGAACCTGCCACTGGCGGCGGCCATTTCCGTGCTCCTGATGGGCGTGGCTGTTGGCCTCGTGGTCGGGGTGGGGCGGCTGGCAGCCGGCCGGGGAGCTGCATGATGTCGCGACTTCTTCGATCGAGCCGTAACATCTTGCTGGCGTGCCTCCTGGTCTTCCTGGTTCTGCCGCTGCTCGTAGTCGCCGGCGTCAGCTTCAACGGCACGGCCCAGATGGTTTTTCCACCCAACCAGATCAGCCTGCGTTGGTATGGCGAGTTTCTCGCCAATCCAGGCTGGACGGGGGCGTTTCAGCGCTCAGCCATAATCGCAGTGCTCGCCTCCGGTCTGGCTACCGCCATCGCCCTGCCCATTGCTTACGTACAATGGCGCTACAATTCGACATTTGCGCGTGTCCTGGGCGGACTCGGCTCGTTGCCCTTCCTGCTGCCTTCAATCGTGTTGGCCATCATCTTTCTGCTGTTCTGGTCGGCACTGGGCCATGTGGGAAAGATGGAAAATATCGTCGTCAGCCACGCCATCACCTATTTGGCAGTGCCTCTCACCATGACGAGCCTGGGCTTTTCCACCATCAACTCCGAGCTGGTGGAATCCGCGCGCACCATGGGTGCACCCGATGAGTATGTGTTCCGGAGCGTCATACTCCCCCTCATCGCGCCCTACTGCATTTCGAGCATGATCTTCGTGGCCATCTTCAGCCTGAATGAAGTGCTGATCTCCTACATGGTCGGCGGCTTCGCCACGGAAACGCTGCCGGTCAAGATTTTCACTTCGCTACGGACTGGCTTCTCACCTGCAATGTGTGTTGCCGCCGTTCTTTTCCTCGCGCTTGGCGTGCTCGGCTTTCTCACCGTAGCGCGGCTGGGCAACTTGCCACGCCTGCTTGGTGCGCGTGGATGATTCCAACAGAAGGCTCATCGATATGAAAAAGCACAATCCCCTGATTGCCGGTCAGCCTGTACTGATTGTCGTCGACATCCAGCAGGCCGGCTTTATCGGTGCAGGCGCGGGCATTGCGGTGATGGAAGAGTTGCCCGACAATATGCGCCGCGCGCGCTCAGTGATCGACGCGGCCCGCGAGAACGGCATTCCAATCATTTTCCTGCAGGAGATCCATCGCCGCACCCGCGTCGACTTCGGCAGGGAGCTGGACGGCGACGAGGACGAACATCTGGTCGAAGACGTGCCGGGCACCGAGATCGCTGCCGATGTGGTTGGGCTTCGTCCAGATGATTACGTGATCCAGAAGCGACGCTATTCAGGCTTCATCGGAACCGACCTTGCTATCCTGCTGCGCGGCCTGAAGGCGGACACGCTTATCCTGGTCGGCGGGCTGACCAATGTCTGCGTCCACTATACTTTTGCCGATGCCCACCAGGCCGACTTCCACGTCCGCGTCGTGGAGGATTGCGTCGGGGGATCTAGTCGGCAAGCACATGATGCCGCTCTCGAGCAGATGGAATATCTCCAGCATGGGGCCCGTCGCAGCGCAGCGGAGATGATCGCGGCCTTCGCAGCCTATGGCGGGCAAGCAACGGTAAGGCGTGCATCGGCATGAACCAGACGCCGTTAGACGCCGCGACGCGTGACGTTTGGGCGGGCCTCGTGCCCGAAATCGTGGAACGCTTCGACAGCATGTTCCTGGTGCCGGAGTTGGCGTGCCTTGAATTCAAGTCCATGGCAATTCTCGCCGACTGGCTGGAAGCGCACGGCTTCACGGTCACCCGTGGCGCGGGAAATGTGCCGACCGCATTCGTTGCACGAAAGGGCAGTTCCAGTGGGCCCCGCATCGGCATCCTGGCCGAGTATGATGCCCTGCCCGGCCTTGACAACGCGCCCGTGCCCCAACGAACCGGCAAAGGCAGGGCAAGCGGACATGGTTGTGGACACAACCACATTGGTCCGGCCAATGCCGGCGCCGCCATTGCAGCTGCGCAGTCCCTGCAGCAGTTGGGGTTGGATGGTGAAATCGTCGTGATCGGTTGTCCGGCAGAGGAAATTGTCTGGGGCAAGCTGGCCCTGCAGGCCGCCGGGGTCTTTGACGGGCTGGACGTGATCCTAACCTCGCACGGGGACTACCAGAACGGTGCCATCTCGCGCGCTTGCCACGCCGTCTCCAATGGAGAATTCCGTTTCACCGGTGAAAGCGCCCATAGCGGGCTGGGAACCGCCCGAAATGCCCTGGCCGCGGCAGAGGCAGCCCTGGCGCGGTTTTCCCGCGTTGCCGCCGACGAGTTCACCGACCTACGGGTAAAGCATATCTTCCGTTTTGCCGGTTTTTCGCCGGGTGTAACGCCTGACGAGGTACGCATCTGGGCTTCGGTAGGCCATGCCGATTTCGATACGATGCGAGCGGGCTATGCCCGCATGCAGGAGGTCTTTGCGCAGGCGGCGGCAGAGGCGGATGTTGACCTGCGCGCCGACCTGGTGGCTGCCTGCCGCGGCTATCTGGCCAACGACACCGTGGGCAAGCTGCTCGATGCCAAGCTGCGACTGGTCGGGCCGCCGCGTTGGAGCAAGGCCGATCTGGACTTCATGCAGGAGCTCAGCGCCAACTGCTCGCCGGGACAGCCGTTCCAGCTCCATCGTGAGCTTGCCTATTTTGATGAGGACGTCGACTATTACGGCCAGGACGACGGCGATATCAGTTGGCGCATCCCGCTCGGACGGGTGAACTGGGCCTATCCCAAGACGGTTCCTATCCATCATTGGGCCTGGACGGCACTGTCAGGGCATGCTGCCGGGCGTGCTGGACCACTCATGGCATCAGAAGCCCTGGCGATGGCCATGGTGCAACTGGCCACCCGTCCGGACCTTCTGGTTGCGGCTGCGCAGGAGCTAGCCGCGCGTACTGCGGGCATCAGTATTCCGCCACCAGAGTTCGGGTTGGTGGAGGTGCTGACACAGCACCCCCAGGCTTTCTGGGACGCAACCTGGTAGCTGTGCGCTGCTAGACTGGTTCTGGCAGGCCCAGAACCGAGCGTACATTGGACTGATGCACCCATTCGTAGGGCTCGAAATATTCGATGGCTCCGGTCTCCAACGACTCGGACGCGAAGTCCACCAACCCGAGATCGGCCCATTGCGGATGCTGGGGCAAAGCCTGGAGCTTGCGCACGTAGATCTGTGTCGCGGTGATGAAGTCCTTTCCGTATCCGGCACCAGAAATCTTCTCCAGTGTGCCGTGATTGGGCAGGATCGTATCGAAATCCCAGCCTGCCATCCGCTCAAGGTCGACAAGGTGATGTCCAAGCCGATCGGGCTCGGTGACGTAGGTCACAGTATCTTCTAGGGTGTCGCCGGCGAGCAGCACGCGATGTTCGGAGACCATCACCACGGTTTCGTCCATGCTATGGATATCGAGTTGCCGCAGCTGGACGCGCAGGCGGCCAACCTCTAGCGTCAGCTCGTCCTCGAAGAGTCGGTTCGGCATGATCAGCGGCTTGATCGGCGGGCTGCCGTTTTCCAGGCTGTCGCGGTTCTCTTCCATCAGCCTCGCTGTCAGGCTGTTGGCAATGATCTCGCAGTCGGAAAAGACGACATTGCCTGCAACATGGTCCGGGTGCCAATGGCTGAGGACCACCCGCATGTCGGTAATGCCTCGCCCTTCCAGGTCCCGGCGCATCGCCTGCGCGTGGGCGATCGACATGTGGGTGTCATAGACGAGCGCGTCAGTTCCATCGACAATGGCAAATGCCGCTGTGCCAAGTCCGAAGGCGCCGTTGTCCAGCCAGTTGGGCGCATCCGAATGGACGCGCAAACCTTCTATCCGACCGTCGTAGTAAGCCAGTATCTGTGAGAATGGCTGAACGATCCGCATGTCGGATGCCAGTTTATAGACCATGCCTGTTTACCCCCTGACGCTGCTTCCGGCATCATGCCGCTCGGTGGTCAATCTCGGGTCAGACGCGCATGCACGTCGGAAACGGGATCTTGCAAGCCCTGTTCAAGCAAACGGCATGCCAAGAAAAAACAAATACATATCAGGTGTTTAGGCAGCCCCTTCGAGCGGCCACGAGGAGGGTTTAGGCACTTAAGGCGCCCCGGTGACTACTAAACAGCCAGCAAACACCGGTTGAGAGCCCGCTGTGCTACTCGCGGCCGGTAGAGCCCTTTGCCAGGGAATGCAGGCAGGTCGTTTCCCCGGACGTGATGTATCTGAGATTGCTGGTCACCGGCGCATCCTGATGGCTCAGAAATGCTTGCTCGTACTGGAAGGTCGGCTTGGTATTGTAACTGCGTTGGACCAGTTCCGGCCGTCGACAGCCGTGGGCGGCATGTCCATTTCCCGCCATGCGCACCAATTTCCGGACGGGCTCTATCCGGGCCCAATCCAGCCGCTTCGCTCGATCTGGGCTTCGGGTCTCCACCAGTTGTTCAACCCGCGCCCTACGGTGCAACGGAAACGGCCGGGGCTCTGGTCGCCGCTGGATGACGGTTCCGTGGCGGCAAGCCGGACGTAGCGGTTCGGGCTGGCCCCCGCTCGAGGCCAAGGCCTGCGGCGCACCGGTATTGGCCGGCCGTACCGGCTCGTTTCCGGAGACCGGCATCAATGGGCAGACCGGCCTGCTGTTCGAGACGGGAAATACCACGGCAACTGCTCGGACCCTCGCGACACTGGTGGACGTCGACGGCCTACATGCAGCCAATTGCGCGCGTGAAAGAGATCGTGTCACGGCAAACTTTGCGCTTGAACCGGAGGCCAAGGCACTCGCACAACTTCATCACCAGCTTTGCGAGGTAGACGTCGGCAGATGAAAAGACTGGGGCAAGCACAAATCGACCGGTTCAAGGCACTGCAACGGCTCGTCCGCGCCCATGCCCGCAGATTGTTTCAGGCACCTGCGCTCGCGCCCGGCGATCTGGATGTGAATCCCGCAGCGCTCGAGGATGATCAGTTCTTCCTGCTCAAGCGATGGCGCACGCTGGGGCCGATCTTCAAGGTTTGGTGGAATGGCAAGCTGACCACTTGCGTCATGGGAATGCAGCACGGGGCTCGGTTTCTTGCGGCCCATGGCAGGTATCTGCGGGCCGCGACCATCGACATGCGTCCGATCTTTCCCTTCGGCTTCCTGCGGGCCATGGAAGGCACGGTCCATGCACATTACCGAAAGCGGTTCCAGACGGCTTTCCGCGCCAGTACAGTCGATCCCATGGAGGCGCACCTCGCCGTGCTCATCGGCACGCGTCTTCGCGTGATGGCGGCCAAGGGAGGCGCAGTCTCAAGGAACGAGATTGCGCGCACGCTCATGACGCTTACGACCGAGGCCATGTTTCACGCGGTGCTGGGGCTTCGCAACACCGATGCCCGCCATGCGACCCTCGAGGCCCTCTATGCGGCCTATGCGCCCAACGGGATGCCCCTGACGCTGCGCTCGCGTCACCGCAAGCTCTACAGACAAATTCGGGAACAGGTACGCGCCCATGCCGCTGACAGGGCCGCTGTCCAGCCGGAAAGCCTCCTCGCGGCAATACTCAAGACCGATCCCCTCGACGAGGCCACGGTGGGAAACCTGATCCATATCGTGCAGTTCGCCCGATATGACATGGCGGGCCTCTGGCACTGGCTGCTGCTCGATGCGGCCGGCCAGCCGGAATACCTGGAGGAACTGCGTCTGTCCGGCGCCAACCGGAGGACAATGGCCCTGGCCTTTGTGTCGGAGACCCTGCGCATGCAGCAGAGCGAGTACATCTATCGCCACGTCACCAAGACGTTCGAACATGAGGGCGTGCTGTTCCTCAAAGGGACGCGGGCGCGGGTTTGTGTGTGGGAGGCGCACCGGGATCCTGAGCATTTCGCCGAACCCGACTCCTTCAGGCCACGGCGCTTCCTCGATGCCGAAGTTCCAAAGGGCGCATATGCACCCTTTGGGCTCGACCACCATCGCTGTCTTGGAGCCAACTGGGTGACACAGATGAGCGCGCTGTTTCTGGAGATCGCCGCGGAGGAGCTCATCTTGGCCCGGGGCAGTTATGGCACGCCGCATCGCGGCCCATTCCATTTCGAGCCTGGGTTCGACAGTGAGATTTCGCTCTCGTTCCGTGCTTGGCACTCGTAGCGCAATGCTGAGGATATGCGTGGCAGTCGTTTCGCGCGACCGGCCGAAAATGGTGGGGCGCCTCCTGGCGTCGTTCAGGGAAATCCTCATCCCAGCGGGTACGGAGGTCACCCTGCTGCTGGTCGAGAATGGGGATGGCAGCGTACTCGCCCCAGTGGCT
>CAYPYV010000117.1:0-10733 GCA_964414845.1 uncultured Devosia sp.
TTCTCGCCAGTCAGGATTTCCTTCCAGCGCGCCGCCTGGAAGGCGACGTTCTCGGGCGCGGTGCCGCCATAGCTCTTTCGGGCCGCAACCGAGGCCTCGACGCTCAGCACCTTGTGAATGCGGCTGTCGATGCGGTGATCGATGAACTTGAAATCCTCGATGGTAAGACCCTCGAGGCTGATGCCGCGCTGTTCGCACAGCGCCACGAGCTGGCCGGTGATATGGTGCGCGTCACGGAACGGGATGTTGGCCTCGCGCACCAGCCAGTCCGCGACATCGGTCGCAGTCGAGAAGCCGGCATTGGCCGAGGCACGCATGCGCTCGCGATTGGCGCGCAGGTCTTCCACCATGCCAGTCATGGCGGCGAGCGAAAGCGACAGGGAATCGAGCGCGTCGAACGCCACTTCCTTGTCTTCCTGCATGTCCTTCGAATAGGCGAGCGGCAGGCCCTTCATCACCACCATCAGGCTGGTGAGCGCGCCGAGGATGCGGCCGATCTTGGCGCGGATCAACTCGGCGGCGTCGGGGTTACGCTTCTGCGGCATGATCGACGAGCCGGTGGTGAACTTGTCGCTGAGCTTGATGAAGCCGAACTGCGCCGAGCTCCAGATCACCAGCTCTTCGGCAAAGCGCGAGAGGTGTAGCGCGCAAAGTGTCGCGGCAGACAGCGTCTCGAGCACGAAATCGCGGTCGGACACGGCATCGAGCGAGTTCGCGGTCGGCCGGTCGAAGCCCAGCGCCTTCGCGGTCATCTCGCGGTCGATGGGATAGGGCGTGCCGGCAAGCGCGGCGGAGCCGAGCGGGCTTTCATTGAGGCGCTTGCGCGCGTCCTCGAAGCGGCCATGGTCGCGGCCCAGCATCTCGACATAGGCGAGCAGGTGATGGCCGAGCGTCACCGGCTGTGCGTTCTGCAGGTGCGTGAAGCCCGGCATGATGGTTGCGACTTCTTCCTCCGCGCGGCGGACCAGCGCCAGCTGCAGCGTGCGGATCTGCGCCATCAGCGTATCGATGGCGTCGCGCACATAGAGCCGGAAGTCGGTCGCCACCTGGTCATTGCGGCTGCGCGCGGTATGGAGACGCCCGGCCGGGTCACCGATCAGCTCCTTCAGCCGGCTCTCGACATTCATGTGGATGTCTTCGAGCGCACGCGAAAACGTGAAGCTTTGTGTTTCGATTTCGCCGCGCACCTGTTCCAGACCCGCCACGATCACGTCGCGGTCGGTCTGCGTCAGGATGCCTACTTCCGCCAGCATGGTGGCATGGGCGATTGACCCGGCTATGTCCTGTTTGTACAGCCGCTGGTCGAAGCCGATGGAAGCGTTGATCTCTTCCATGATGGCGTCGGGACCGGACGCAAACCGGCCGCCCCACATGCGATTGCTCATACTGGCTCCAACGGTGCGTAAATGACGGAAAAACTGCCCGCGCCATTCCTCGGGTTACGGCCTCGCCGGGTGGCCGTGCTTGCGCTCTTGAGTGCGGGCGTAGCTCTAGCGATAACGCTTTTGCTTGGCAACTTCATGCCCGCTGGCGCGACCCAGTGCGATCCGCAGGTGGTGAAGGCGCAGAAAGTGGACGCGGCCGCCACGGGCGCGCTCGCGGCACTCAACCCGACAGGCAACGGCCGCGGCTATGCCGACCTGAGCTTCAGGGACAAGGACGGCAATCCCGTTACCATCGCCGACTTCAAGGGCAAGGCTCTGCTGGTGAATTTCTGGGCAAGCTGGTGCGTGCCCTGTCGCGAGGAAATGCCCGCGCTCGCAGCCATCCAGCAGAAATACGATTCCGACGGCTTCATGATGCTGCCGATCAATCTCGATCTCGGACCGGGCGGGCTCGACAAGGCGAAGGCCTTTCTTGCCGAGGAGAAGCTGACGAGCCTGCCGCTCTATGCGGACTCGACCTTCTCCGCCTTCGACAGGCTGAAGGCGGAAGCCGTTTCACTGGGCCTGCCGACGACGCTGCTGCTCGATGAGCAAGGCTGTGAGATTGCCGTGCTGCAGGGCCCGGCGGAGTGGGATTCGCCCGAAGGCCACGCCGTCGTCGAAGCCCTGATCGCGGGCTGACCGATGGCCAGAGGCACCATCCTCACGGTCGGCGCCTTTGCGATGGACACGATCTTCCGGCTCGAAGCGCTGCCACAGGGGCCGGGCAAGGTGATCCCGCTCGATGCGGTGGAAGTCGCCGAAGGCATGGCTGCGGCGCAGGCGGCATCCATCGTGCGGCTGGGCGGCATGTCGTCGCTCTGGGCCTCGACCGGCAGCGATGCGACGGCCGAGAGGATGATCGCGCAGCTTGCCGCCGAAGGGGTCGACATGTCGCGCATCCGACGCGTGGCTGGCGCGCGCTCGGGCTTTTCCACCATCTTCATGGATCGCGCCGGGCAGACGATGATCGTGCCGCGCTATGATTCCGCGATCACCTCCGACCCCGGCAGCGATCCCGATCTCGACGCCGTCGTGGCCGTGATGGTCGATGTGCGCTGGCCTGCGGCGGCGCGGCGGGCACTGGCCTGTGCACGCGGCGCCGGGTTGCCGGCGATTCTCGATGCCGACATGGCGTCAGCCGAGATCCTCGAAAGCCTGCTGCCGCTCGCTACCCACATCGTTGCATCGGAAAGTGCCGCGCGCCTGCTCACCGGCCGCGATCCGGGCGAGGCCGCCGCCGCGCTTGCCTCGCGCTACCCGGCCTTCGTGGCGGTGACGGCCGGTGCCGAGGGCTGTTTCTGGATGGACGGTTCCCTGCTGCGCCACACGCCCGCGCCGAAAGTGGCGGCGATCGATACGCTCGCTGCCGGCGATGTCTTCCATGCCGGCTTCGCGGTCGGGCTGGTGGAGGGGTGGCCGATGGCCAGCATCCTCCGCTTTGCCTCCATGGCAGCGGCAATCAAGTGCACGCGCTTCGGGGGGCGGCTCGGTTGCCCGAACCGGGACGAGGTGGATGAGATGCTGAGGGCGCGTCCCTAGACCCGGCGATCCACCAGGTGGTGCTCGAGCGCGTCGTCACGCCGCGCCTGTTGGCGAAGGTTGTCGGCGGCCGTATCCAGACCGGTCTCTCCCGATGCCGACGAGGCGGTGACGGTTTCGATCTTGCGGCGTTGCCGCACCGCATCCTGTCGGCGCAGGTCGGTCGCCTGCGTCACATCCAGCACGGCCGCCACCTGGGTGGGCATGCGGGCGAAGCTCAGGTCGAGGCTGGGCATTTCGGCCTCACGCCAACTTGTCGACGACGAGGCCCTTGCCCGGATCTGGCGGCGGCAGGGTGATCTGTGCCGATTCCTGGGCCAGGTTGATCAGCAATGCCGGGTTCTTGTCGGCATCTGCGCTCTGGCGCAGCAGGGCAAACTGGGTCGCTGCGCGTGTACCAGCGGCGCGGGCGGTCGTGAGACTGACAGTCAGATCGCTTTCCATTTGGCCACCTTACGTTCGCGGCGTGAAGGCGGTGTTTCCGCCTTCATCCGCATTTGACGCTAAGTCGACCTCATATGGTGCGGTGGAGCCCCGGCTGCCAGAGTATATCTGTCGCACCGTTCGAATTTGCGACGCGCGACAGCACGAAAAGCAGGTCGGAGAGCCGGTTGAGATAGACCAGCACTGCGGGGGTGACGTCGCCCTCGTCGTCCTTGAGCGCCACGACCAGCCGCTCGGCACGGCGGGTCACCGTGCGCGCGAGATGCAGCGCGGCGGCGAGCGGGGTGCCGCCGGGCAGCACGAAGCTCTTCAATGGCTGCAGCCCCTCGTTGAAGAAATCGATCTGCTGCTCGAGCCACTCGGCCTGCGGCATGGTGATGCGCAGCGACGGCCGCGCGGGGTCGTCGTCCTCGCCGGGCGTGGCCAGATCCGAACCCAGGTCAAACAGGTCGTTCTGGATATGGGTCAGCAGGCGATCGATCTTTGGCATCGACGAGGTATGGAGCCGTGCCAGGCCGATGGTGCAATTGGCCTCGTCGACCGTGCCATAGGCCTCGACGCGCAGATCGTGCTTGCGGCGGCGCGGGCCACGAACGAGCCCGGTCGAGCCGTCGTCGCCGGTCTTGGTATAGATCTTGTTGAGTTTGACCATGGTTCCGAAGTGAAGCCTGAGGGAAGGCAAAAGCCTATAGCGCGATTCCGCCCCGCCGTTTTCGGCAAAGGCTAGCGTTTATCTGCATTGCGGGGTGATCCGGGCGGACAGGACCTGCTCAGCCACCGCGACCGAACAGCGCCAGGGCGCCGAGGATGACGACAAGTGCCACACCCTGCGCAATGACGCGGGCGCGCATCAGCATCTGGCTGCGGTTGCCATCGCCACCCTTGAACATGTTCCACAGCCCCATGAAGAGGATGACGGCGACTGCGGCGAGCGCGATGATGGTGACGATCGAGGTGATGTTCATTCAGATGCGTCCTTCGAGATAGTCGGTGATCCCCTCGCCGAGCCGGTCATAAATGGCACGAATACGCCGGCTGACAAACAGTTCCCGGTGCGTGCAGAGCCAGACTTCGAGCGATGGCGGCTTGAGTTGCGGCAGGACGTGCACCATCCCCTCGGTGCGCCTGACCAGCGATCCTTGCGCGAAGGTGATGCCGAGCCCCGCCTTGGCGAGTTCCCAGATATTTGTCTGACTATCCGTACGCAATACAAAGTGGCTTCGGTTCAGCGTGAAGCCCATTTGCCGCGCACCTTCTATGACCTGATCGGATTTATCGAGGCCGATCAGGTCATGATCGTAGAGCTCCGCAAGCTCCCTGGGTGTGCCGCGCCGCTCGAGATAGTCGCGATGCGCCGTGGCAATGATCGGCGTCTCACCAAGCTTCTTGGCGATCAGGTCGAGCTGGGTGGGGCGAAACATGCGCACGGCAATATCGGCCTCGCGCAACAGCAGGTTCTCGACCGAATCCGATGGCACCAGTTCGATGGCGACCTGCGGAAAGCGCAGGCGGAGATCCGGCAGTATGCGCGGCAGCACAAAATGGCACATCACCGTGCTCGAAGTGATGCGGACAGACCCCGACAACTCGGGGTTGGCGCCCTCGGCAACGAGCGACGCCTCGGCGAGGGAATCGCGCGCGGCTCGGACCGGCTCGTAAAGGCGGATGGCGGTGTCGTTGGGCCTGAGCCCCTGCAGGGTGCGTTCGAACAGCGTGATGCCGAGCGACGCTTCAAGGGCCTCGATATGGCGGCCCAAAGTCGGTTGGCTTGCGCCAATGGCACGGGCAGCGCCTGAAAGCGTGCCATGCTCCATTACCGCCGAAAAGCTGCGCCACAACGCCCAGTCGGTCTCTGCCATGGCCTGTCCTCTATTCATTTCTGTATAGGAGGTCATCAGCTTTGTCGAATTTCAATTCACCCGTGCCAGACCTAACTTCCTGTCATCAGCAAGGGAGTACCCCAGATGACGAAGCAGCAGGTCACTATCCTCGGGATCAACGGCCATCTCGGCCACTTCGCCGCGTGGGCCTTCGTGGCCGCCGGCTGGGATGTCACGGGCTTCGGCCGCTCGAACCGCATGCCCGTCGCTGGCGTCAGGTTCGTCAAGGGCGATGCCGATGATGTCGAGGCGATGCGCGCGGCAATCGGGGAGAGCGATGTTGTCGTCAACGCACTCAACCTGCCCTATGACAAGTGGGACGAGGGCCGTGCCGAAGCGCAGATGACGAAGGTCATCGCAGCCATGGGCACGTCCGGCAAGACGCTGCTCTTTCCCGGCAATATCTACAATTACGCGCCAACGGAGCGGGTAATCCGGCCCGAGACCAGGCAGGTGCCCCCTACCGAGCGCGGCGCCATCCGCGTGCGGATGGAGAACCAGCTGCGCGAGGCGGCGGCGCGAGGCGATTTCAGGGCGATCATCATCCGGGCGGGCGATTTCTTCGGCCCCGGCGTCACCGGCACCTGGGTCGACCTGATCATGCTGCGCGAGGCGGCGAAGGCGAAGCTCGCGCTCTATGGCACGCGCGGTATGCCGCACGCCTGGGCCTATCTGCCCGATCTCGGCCGCGTCTTCGAAAAGCTCGCCTGGCACCGCATGGAACTGAGGCCATTCGAGAATTTCTCGTTCTCCGGCCATTTCGTTACGCCCGAAGCCTTTGGCGACGCCATCGTCGCAGCGGCTCCGGTGAAGCTGAGGGTCGGAACCTTCCCGCGGCTGATGATCAGCATGATGGGACTGTTCAACCCGGTTATGCGGGAAGTCGCGAAGATGAGCTATCTCTGGGACCATCCGATGGCGCTGGCGGACCAGCGGCTCGACAGCATTCTCGGGCAAGGCTTCACGACGCCGTTCGATGCAGCGGTGGCCGAGACCGTCGCGCCCTTCTTTGCCGCGGCTGCAAAGCAGGCAGCCTGATCGAAGTTCAGGCGGTCGGCATCCTCAGGCGAGGATGTCGATCGCGGTCTTCTGCATGTCGGATGCGGCGCTCGCCAACTTGGCATTGGCGGCGAATTCGTACTTCGCCATCATTGCCGAGATGAGCTCCTCGCCGATGTCGATATCCGGCATGCCGACCATGCCGTCCGCGTCCGCCAGCGGCGAATCCGGCTGCGAAACCGCGACTGGTTTGCTGCTGCGCGGCTGGTAGCTCGTCACTACGCCCGAGGGCGTGCCCGAAGTTCCGATGTCCTTGCTCACCGCGTCGATCGGCTGGTAAGGCGCCTGCGCCGGATCGGCCAGGCTGCCGGCCGACTGCACATTGGCAATGTTGCTCGCCGCGGCGTTGAGCCGGGCGTCTGCGGCACGCATGCCGGATGTCGCGATGGAGACGGCGGAAATGCTCATGATGGGCCAGCATAGCGCCCGGCCCTTGCCGCCCCGCTAACGCGAAGCCCGCGATTTGTCGGCAAATGCGAATCTAGCTCAGTCCCAGCAGCCTCAGCACCACTATGCCCGCGATACCGCCCGCCATGCAGAGCAGCAGGTTGCGCGTCAGCACATAGAGCCCCACCACGACCAGGGCCGCGGCCCACTCGTCGGGCCCGCCATTGACGAGCGCCGGCGCGACCAGCGCGGCGAGCACGGCCGATGGCAGGTGCCTCATCCAGGCCGCCACGAAGCCGTCGCGCGGCAGGCGGTTCGCCACCGCGAGACCGCCGGCACGGATGGCGTATGTGACCAATGCCATGCCGAGAATGGCGAGCAGCGCATCAAGCGCCATATCAAGCGACATGGGTCGACCCCTTCCGCATCTCGAAGAGAGCGCCCGCCAGCGAGCCAGCAAGCCCGCCCGCGATGATGTACCAGTTGCCCGGCACGAGCCGCGCCGTTCCGATGGCGACGAGGCCGCCAACCGCGATCGGCACCAGGTCGCCCCTGCCCTTCACCATGCCGAGCAGCAGGACGAGGAAGGTTGCGGTAAAGGCGAAGTCGAGCCCGAACTGCTCGGGATTGCTGAGAAAGCCGCCGGCAAGGCGGCCGATCACCGTCGAGACGAACCAGCTCGTCCAGCACATGAAACCCGTCCCCAGGAAGAAGGCAAAGCCCTTCGGCCCCGTCAGTTTCTCGCCCATCGTCATGGCCCAGGGCTCGTCGGACATCAGGAACATTGAGGCATAGGCCGGCACAGGTCCAAGATGCCCGACAACCGGCCGGAAGCTCGCCGACATCATCACGATGCGCAGGTTGACGATGGCTGCGGTGATGATGATCGAGACAACCGGAATCTGGCCCGGCTGCCACATATCCAGCACCACGAACTGGCTTGCGCCGGCATAGACAAGGCCACTCATCGCGATGACTTCGAGAAGGCTCATCCCGGCCTGCCCGGCCAGCATGCCCCAGACGAGCCCATAGGCTGCAATCGAGATGGCAACGGGGACGAAACGGCGGGCGCCGAGCCAGAAAAACGATGAAAACTCGGACATGTGCGTGAAACGGGACCGAAGCGGAGACCGCGGGAGCGCCTGTTCTAGCCCTGTTCGGCGCACGCGGCCAAGCCTGCACGCATGTCTGCCCCCTCGCGCCAGCCGATTGACCGGCGCCGGTGCGGCGGCTATCTCCTCTCACCTCGGCGCAGCCTCACCTTGTGCTCCGACCCGCCTGCATCAATTGCGATGTGAAGTGGCCCGACCGGCCCTCCGGACCGTATCCGGAATGCCGGCCGCTTCGGAGGTTGCGAACCGTTCGACGTCGGGTTTCGGAGTGCTTTTCATGGCCAATGCCACACGACCGCTCTGGCAGCGGTTCTCGTTCTTCCTGCTGCCCTTGATGCTGAGCAACATCCTGCAGTCGCTCTCGGGCACCATCAACAATGTCTATATCGGGCAGTTGCTTGGCAACGATGCGTTCGCGGCGGCGGCCGTGTTCTTCCCGATCCTGATCTTCCTCATCAGCTTCATCATCGGGCTCGCTTCGGGCTCGGCCATCCTGATCGGCCAGGCCTGGGGCGCCAAGAATATCGACAAGGTCAAGCAGATCACCGGCACTTCGATGCTCGTCGGCCTGCTGATGGGCCTGTTCGTGGCCCTGGTCGGCGGCCTGTTCCCGCACCAGATCGTCGGACTGCTGGGCGCGCCTCCGGAGATCGTGCAGGCGGCGGGCGACTATGCCCGCGTCGCGCTGATCGGCGCGCCGCCCTTCTTCGTGTTCCTTCTTTTGACCTCGATGCTGCGCGGGGTCGGCGATACGCTGTCGCCGCTGCTCGGGCTGGTGATCTCCATCCTGGTCAGTCTGGCGATCACCCCGGCGCTGATTCAGGGCTGGTTCGGACTTCCGGCCTTCGGGCTCGTGGGCGCGGCCCTCGCCAACATCATCGGCTCGATCCTCGTGCTGGTGTTTCTGGGTTTCTTCCTCAAGGCGCGCGGCAGTGCCATGGCCCTCGACGCGGCCCTGATCGGGCACCTGAGGATCGACCTCGGCATCCTGCGCCTCGTCGTGAAGCTTGGCATTCCGGCCGGTGTCTCGATGGTTGTGTCATCCATTTCGGCCATCGTCATCGTCTTCATCGTCAACGGCTTCGGTCCCGATGCCACTGCCGCCTTCGGCGCCGTGAACCAGGTGATGAGCTATGTGCAGTTCCCTGCCATGAGCGTCGGCATTGCCGCCTCGATCTTCGCCGCCCAGGCGATCGGCGCCCGGCGGATGGGCGATGTCGAGCGGGTCACCGTCACGGCGCTGATCATGAACACCATCGTCACCGGTGCGCTGGTGCTGGTCGCCTATCTGTTCAGCGAGTCCCTCGTGCGCCTGTTCATCACCGACCCCAGGGTGGTGAGCCTCACCGAGACGCTGCTGCATATCGTGCTGTGGAGCAACCTGGTGTTCGGCTATGGGTCGATCTTCTCGGCCGTGATGCGCGCTTCGGGCGATGTGTGGGTGCCGATGGCACTGTCGCTTGCTGCCATTATCCTCGTCGAAATCCCCGCCGCGCTGATCCTCAGCCAGGTCTTCGGGCTGCCGGGCATCTGGGTCGGCTATTGCATGAGCTTCTCGGCGCTCATGCTTTTCCAGGCGGCCTACTATTTCGGCTTCTGGCGCAAGAAGGAAATCAAGGCGCTGGTGTAGGGGAGAGCCTCCAACTGCCGGTCGGCGCCCCTCTCCCGCCCTTGGGGCACCCTCTCCCTCAGTCGGGTACCCTCTCCTGCTTGCGGGACTTCGATGCCGGTCGCGCAGCGATCGGTCGCTCCGGTGGAGCGACCGAAGGCGATGAAGGTGGCGCGGAGCGCCGGGTGAGGGGTGCACCTTGTGCTACATTCTAGAATTCCGCCAAAGACTTAGCAAGCGGCTCCCCCCACCTCCGCCTAACGGCGGTATCCTCCCCCGCGAGCAGGGGAGGAGTCCCGACTGAGAGACTACATTCCCACTCAATAACTCGCGCCCGCATAGCGCCGCTCAGGCGGCCGGTCTTCTTCAAGCGCCTCATGCTGCTGGTCATAGGCTGCGCGAGCGGCCCCGACCTCGTGCTGGTGCGCGTTTGCCCAGTTCCAGAGTGCATCGATCGGCGGCATGAGGGTGCGGCCGAGATCGGTCAGCTGGTATTCCACCCGCGGCGGAATCTCGGGAAACACGGTGCGCTGCACGAGCCCGTCACGCTCCAGATTGCGCAGCGTAAGCGTCAGCATGCGCTGGCTGATGCCGCCGATCTCGTGGCGCAACTCGTTGAATCGCATGGTGCGGCGCGAGAGATATCCCACAACCATGACACTCCACTTGTCGCCGATGCGGTTGAGGATGTCGCCCATGGCGTTGCAGGTCTCAGAGCGACCCGGGATCGGTTTCATGAATGTGCCTCTTTCACTTACCAGTTTGTGCCTTCTTGCGGCGGTTCCCTAGACACAAATATAGACAAGGTTACTGCTTGTGACTAGGTGCAATCCGGTGCCCTAGTGCCGCAGGTCAAACCAAAGGGCGTCTCATGACACTTGCTGAAACCGGCACCACCAGCCGCAAAGGGTGGACTATCGCATTGTGGATCGTTCAGGTCCTGCTCGCGCTGTTTTACGCGGGTGTCGGAGTGATGAAACTCTCCATGCCGGTCGAGGCGCTGGCCGCGCAGATGAACTGGGTCAAGTCCTCGCCCGATTTGCTGGTACGCTTCATCGGCTTGGTGGAATTCGCCGGCGCTCTCGGGCTGCTGCTGCCAGCGGCCACGCGCATCCTGCCCTGGCTGACGCCGCTCGCCGCGCTCGGCTTCGTCGTGCTGCAGGTTCTCGCCATCGGCACGCACGTCATGCTGAACGAGTTCTATGTCCTGCCGATGAACGTCGTGCTGCTCGGGCTCGCAGCGTTTGTCGCATGGGGCCGCACCCGAAAGGCGCCG
>CAYPYV010000118.1:0-10557 GCA_964414845.1 uncultured Devosia sp.
CTTGAACAGCGCCTCGGCCCTGTCCGTCCCGAGCACCCGGCTCACCACGAAGAACAGGTCCGCCGCCGTCGCGCCGCCGCGCACCATCTGCACGCTGCGCCCCGCTCCGCGACGGAACACGTCGACGAATGCCGAAGCCTGTACCAGTTCCAGCGGCGACTGCGACGTGACGAGCGATACCCCCACCAGTGCCAGCACGTTGAGGAACAGGCTCCAGAACATCGCGTGCACCAGCGGGTCGAGCCCGTCGAGCCCGAACAGCGCCTCGGGCCTGAGCCAGGCGATCTGCCACGGACCCTCGGCGAGCAGCGCCGCCACCTCGGGCGACGATCCGCCGAACGAGGGCAGGAAGCTCGACCACGCCCAGACGATGAAGCCGATGCTCACCCCCGCGATGGCGCCTTTCAGCGTCGCGCTCCGCCAGAACAGCGCGGCAAGGATCGCGGGTGCGAACTGCGCCACCCCGGTGAACGAGATGAGCCCGATCGGCGCCAGCGCGCCCGAGTTCCGCGTCAGGTAGAAGTACAGGAACCCCAGCGTCAGGATCAGCAGGATGGAGAAGCGCCGCGCATTGAGCAGCAGCGCGCTGACGCTTTGCCCCCGCGCCGGGCCGCGCCCCTGCGTGGCCCTGAGCAGCAGCGGCATGACGATATGGTTCGACACCATGATCGAGAGCGCGATCGATTCGACGATGATCATCGATGTCGCCGACGAAAACCCGCCGATAAAGGCGAGGAGCGCCAATCCGCCCTGCCCAGCCTGCAGCGGCAAGGTCAGCACGAACATGTCGGGGTTCGAGCCGGGGGGCAGGGCGACGAGCCCGTAGAGCGCGATGGGCAGCGTGAACAGGCTCATCAGCATGAGGTAGAGCGGAAACGCCCAGCCCGCCGTGCGCAGGTGGCTTTCGTTGGAATTCTCCACCACCGTGATCTGGAACTGCCGTGGCAGGCACAGCACCGCCGCCGCCGACAGCACGTTGAGCGCCACCCATCGGCTGCCGAAATCGTCGGTCGTATAGATATCGACGCCCGCCGCCTCCGCCTTCGCAAAGATCTGCTCGAGCCCGCCACCCACCCCGATCACGAACAGTCCGATCGCCACCAGCGCCGCCAGCTTGACGATGGCCTCGAAGGCGATGGCCGCCACCACGCCATGGTGCTGCTCCTTGGCATCCACATTGCGCGTACCGAACAGGATGGTGAATACCGCCATGCCGGCGGCGATGCCGAAGGCGAGCCAAACTTCCTCGATGGTGCTGACCGCGCCACCCCCGCTCGCCCCGGCAATCGCCTGGATCGACGAGGTCACCGCCTTCAACTGCAGCGCGATATATGGCGCGATGCCGATCACGGCGATCACCGTCACCAGCACCGCGAGCCGGCTCGACTTGCCGAACCGCGCCGACAGCAGGTCCGCAACCGAGGTGATGCGCTGCTCGTGGCTGATCCGGACGAGCCGCCGGAGCAGGAACCACCAGCCGATGAAGACGATGGTCGGTCCCATATAGATCGCGAGATATTCGAGCCCGCTGCGCGCCGCCGAACCGACGGAGCCGTAGAAGGTCCAGCTGGTGCAATAGACCGAGATGGCCAGCGTGTAGACGAAGGGCGATTGCAGAAAGCCGCTGCGACCCTTGCGGGCGCGCCGGTCCCCGAGGAACGCGATGAGGAACAGCAGGCCGACATAGCCGATCGCGGTAAAGACGATCAGGTCGGCGGGCAGCATCAATCCGGGTCACCTTCGCCCGGGTCGCGCGGCAGGCGGTTTCCGAGCCAGCGAGCGGCGGCGATCAGGGCCATCCATGCCGCGAACAGATAGACGAGCTCTATCGGCGCCCCGAGTACCCGCTGCTCGTGGTGAAACAGCAGGGTGAGGGGGGGCATGAAGAGCAGCGCCCCGAATATGGTGAGAAACAGCGCGGCGCTTTCGAGTTTCCGCCGGTCCATCGCACTCAGCCGTTGCTTGCGGGCGCAAGCATGTTCCGCACCGCCTCCACCACTTCGGCATTGGCGTAGGGCTTCGTTATGAACCCGGTTGCCCCCAGCTCCTCCGCATTGCGTCGATCCTGCGCCTGCCCGCGGGCCGTCAGTACCAGGATCGGCAGATCATGCGTCAATGGATCGGCCCGAAGCAGCTTCAGCACCTCGAAGCCGCTGCGCTTCGGCAGCATCACGTCGAGCACCAGCGCCCGCGGCCTTTGCCGGCGCACCTCGCGCACCACGGCCTCGCCGTCGGTTACCGCCGCGCACACCAGCCCCGCCCGCTTGAGAATGAACTCGAGCGAATCGAGAATGGCAGGCTCGTCCTCCGCGATCAGCACATCGATCGGCACATGTCCCCCCAAGCCGGTCCCGGCCCCTTCCACGGCGCTTTCAGGAAAAGCTGCATGACTTTTCCGGTTCGAAAGCACGACAAAACAAAGACTTGGATCGCATCATCATTCTGGCAGGAACGCGAAATGATCCATGCCGCGGCTCTCCCTTTCCGCGACAGGCGTGAGGTTAATCCCGAACCACAGCCAATTGCAAAGCCCCCGGCGGGCAGCTCTCATCCCTCGCGCGGCACCAGGGGCGCGCGTACGGCAATTCCCGACCCGCCCGGCATCAGCATTTCTTCCTGCCGGCTCGGACAATCGGTCCTGATGCAGAACCGGCATGCCGGTCCCACAGGCACGTCGGCACTGTCGTCGCCAAGGTCGAGTCCATCCGCGTAGACCAGCCTGTCCGCCTGCAGCAGGGCCGTTGCGAGCATGACCGAAGTCGGCGCCAGCACCTCCGTGTACCGCGACGGTCGCCGCGTGCTCATCCGCGCGATGAACAGATAGCGAGACCCGTCGGGGAAACGCGCCACCTGCCGGACGATGCCGTCGCCGGCCCGAAACGCCTGGTAGATCGCCCAGAGCGGGCAGGCATGGCCGGTGCTCGGCAGGAGGAGGCCGGGCAGGGGGAAATGCTTGGTCAGCCGCCCTGCCGGGTCGGAGCGCAGAAACCCGAAGGCAACCCCCTCCGCACCCGGCCGGCGCAGGGTTACCAGCCGATGCGCGACCTGCTCGAAGCTTGCCACATATTCCTGCTGCAGTGCGGCGATGTCATAGCGCAGCACCTCGGCTCGCTCGAGGAATCCGTCATAGGGAAACACGATGGCCCCGGCGAGATACGAGCCGAGCGCGCGCGCCGCGAGCCGCCGCGCATCGGCGCTCGAGAGCAGCGGTGATTGCGCCACGGCATCTATCGAGTCCCGCGCTGCAAGCTCCGCCACGAGACGCGAGAGCTGGAACTGTCGTGTCGCCGCCGTCGCGCTCTGCTGGAACCACATCGTCCGCGCAGCAGCGTCATAGCGGTATTGACCGGGAAAGCCGCGCGCGTCCCGCTGCGGCTCGCCGCTCAGCTCAACCCGGATATTGAAGCGCGCCTCCAGCATCTCGCCAAGTGCCGCCTCTCCGAACCGCCCGAACGCCTCTATCTCGCCCCTGAGGCGCGTCGCTTCGGCCTCGAGCGAAGGGAAATGGTTCTGTTCGGTGGCAATCAGGTCATCGAGTTCCCGCACCGGCGAGAGGGCGCGCCTGGTGCTGCTCGACTGGTCGAACTGCCCGATCAGGGTCTGTGCCACCGCGCCCAGCCCGAGCGTCTCTCGCCTGATCGCCGAAACGAAGCGCTGCCGTTCCTCGTCGCTCAGGTCCGCCACGTCGGAGAGGATTTCGGCGCCGGACCGCACCGCGGTGATCCCCGAAAGCACCTGGTGCAGCAATTGCGAGAATAGGGGGTCCGTCCGCAGCCGACTCGCATGAGCCTCGGCATTGTCCGTCTGCGCCTCGTAGGCCCGGTGCAATGCGACAATCGCGCCCGCTGCGGCAGGCTGGCTGGCGACGAGATCGCGTGCCGACAGGGCGCCGGCCTCGCTTCGCGCCAGTACAGGGTCGGCGAACGCCGCTTCGAGGTCCTGGATCAGCCGCTGTTCGCTCTCCCCGGTCAGGTCGTCGAGATCGAGCGCCAGTGCCACCGCGATCCGCTTCAGCAGTGCCCCGCCCACCTCGCGCTTGTTGCGCTCTATGAGGTTGAGATAGCTCGCTGAAATCCCCACCGCCTGCGCCAGCGCGACCTGCGATTGCCCACGCGCCTTCCGTCGTGTCGCGATCCTGATGCCGATTGGCGCCCGCATCCCTTGCTCCTGTCTTTGTCAATGAATTGACAGAAAAGCAGCCAAAACTGAGCAATCATTGACAGAAAAACGGTTTGTTTACAATGAGATATTGCGTCCGTTTTCTGGTCGGCGAAGAATGCTCCCCGATGCTGAGGTATGGGCGAGACCCCCCTGCGTCACACATGGAGGAGCATATGTCACACACGAAGGTCTTCGGCCGTCGCAGCGTCCTGCGCGGTGGCCTCGCCGGCATCCTGGCCACGAGCACGATGCCGATGTTCTTTACCCGCGGCGCCTATGCCCAGGAGTTCTGCAACGCCCCGACCGGCGACACGGTCACTTTCGGCTTCAACCTGCCCCTCACCGGCGCCTATGCCGAAGAAGGTGCCGACGAGCAGAAGGCCTATGAGCTTGCGGTCAAGCACCTCAACGGCGAAGGCGATGGCGGCATGCTCAACACGCTGAAGCCCACCGTGCTCAAGGGCAATGGTCTGCTCGGCAAGAAGGTCGTCTTTGTCACCGGCGACACCGCCACCAAGGCCGACCAGGCCCGCGCGTCCGCCACCCGCATGATCGAGCGCGACGGCGCGATCATGATCACCGGCGGCTCGTCCTCGTCCGAGGCCATTGCCGTGCAGGGTCTCTGCCAGGAGATGGGCGTCATCTTCATGGCCGGCCTGACCCACTCCAACGACACCACCGGCAAGGACAAGAAGCGCTACGGCTTCCGTCACTTCTTCAACGCCTACATGTCCGGCATCGCGCTCGGCCCCGAGCTCGCCAAGGCCTATGGCAAGGATCGCCGCGCCTACCACCTCACCGCCGACTACACCTGGGGCTGGACGCAGGAAGAGTCGATGCGCCAGGCAACCGAGGCCCTCGGCTGGCAGACTGCCCAGGCGGTAAAGACCCCGCTGGGCGCAGGCGACTTCAGCCAGTACCTGACCCCGGTGCTGAATTCCGGCGCCGACGTGCTGATCCTCAACCACTATGGCAACGACATGGTGAACTCGCTTACCCAGGCGGTGCAGTTCGGCATGCGCGACAAGCAGGTGAACGGCAAGCAGTTCGAGATCGTCGTGCCGCTCTTCTCCGAGCTGATGGCCAAGGGCGCCGGCCCTGCAATCAAGGGCATCTTCGGCACCTCCAACTGGCACTGGGCGCTGCCCGATGAAGGCTCGAAGGCCTTCACCAAGTCCTTCGGCGCCGAATACGGCTCGCCGCCGAGCCAGGCGGCGCACACCGCCTATGTCCAGGCCATTCTCTACGCCGATGCGGTTGAGCGGGCCGGCACCTTCTATCCGCCTGCGGTGATCAAGGCGCTCGAGGATTTCGAGTTCGATGGCGCCGGCAACGGTCCGACCCTCTATCGCGGCGCCGACCACCAGTGCTTCAAGAACGTGCTCGTCGTGCGGGGCAACGAGAACCCCACCAGCCAGTACGACGTGCTGAACGTGGTGCGCGAAGTGCCGCGCGAAGAGGTCACCTACGATCCGGCCATCTTCGGCGGCGACCTCGGCCCCGCCGAGCCCGTTCCGCTCTGCGCCTGAGGACCCGAACCCGGTTCACCGCCGCCCGGGCAGGGACGGTGAATCGCAAGAGGGGGAGGGCAAAGTCCTCCCCCTCATGCCCGGGGCCCGCCGGCGCCTGACCGCCCGGCTGCGAGGGCGCGAAACGGTGCGACGTTTCCCGCCGTCATTTCGGTGAGGAGGCCGAAATGTTCGATGCAATCCTGCTGCAATTCCTGAATGGGCTCGACAAGGGTGGCGCCTATGCGCTCATCGCCCTTGGCCTGACCCTCGTCTTCGGCACCCTCGGCGTCGTCAACTTCGCCCATGGTGCGCTCTTCATGCTCGGCGCCTTCTGCGCCGTGGCTTTCCGCCAGATCCTGACGCTCGAAACCGTCACCATCGACCCGACCCAGCTCAATCCCTGGGGCCAGCCGCTCGAGATCCGCACCCCGCTGGTGCAGAGCTGGTTCGGTGATTTCGGCGCGGTGCTCGTCGACTGGTCCGTGCCGGTCTCCATCCTGCTCGCCATCCCGGTCATGGCGCTTCTGGGCATCGCCTTCGAGCGCGGGCTCATCAAGCACTTCTACAAGCGGCCGCATGCCGAGCAGATTCTCGTCACCTTCGGCCTCGCCATCGTGCTGCAGGAGATCGTCAAGTCGATCTTCGGCGCCAATCCGATTCCGCAGCCCATGCCGGCTGCGCTGCAGGGCGCGGCCGATGTCGGCGCGCTGATCGGCCTCACGCCGGGGGTCATCACGTACCCGCTCTGGCGGCTCGTCTATTTCCTCTTCTCCATCGCCATCATCGGCGGCGTCTTTGCCTTCCTGCGCTTCACCACCTTCGGCATGGTGGTCCGCGCCGGCATGGCCGATCGCGAGACGGTGGGGCTGCTCGGCATCAATATCGGCCGGCGCTTCACCTTCATGTTCGGCCTCGCTTCCGTCGTGGCCGGGCTCGCAGGCGTCATGTACACGCCGCTCCTGCCGCCGAACTATCACCTCGGCATGGATTTCCTGGTGCTCAGCTTCGTGGTCGTCGTCGTGGGCGGCATGGGCTCCTTGCCCGGCGCCGTCGCCGCCGGCTTCCTGCTCGGCATCCTGCAGTCCTTCGCCTCGATGACCGAAGTGAAGGCCATCCTTCCGGGCATCGACCAGATCATCATCTACCTCGTCGCCGTCGTCATCCTGCTGGTCCGCCCGCGCGGCCTGCTCGGTCGCCGCGGCGTGATGGAGGCCTGAGCCATGGGCAATCTCGTCTCGAAACTCTCCCTCTCCCGCCGCGATCTGCTGCTGCTGCTCGCTTTCGGCGCCGCCGTGCTGCTGATGCCCCTCTGGCTCAGCCCCTTCGGCGCCGCCTACCCGGACCTGCTGCAGAAATTCGTCATCTACGCCATCTTCGCGGTCGGGTTTAACCTGCTCTTCGGGCTCACCGGCTACCTGAGCTTCGGCCACGCGGCCTTTCTCGGCGCCGGCTCCTATGCCGCCGTCTGGAGCTTCAAGCTGCTCTCGATGGATGCGCTGCCGGCGCTGATCTTCGCCGTCGCCATCTCGGGCATCTTCGCCCTCGTCATCGGCTACCTGAGCCTGCGCCGGTCGGGCATCTACTTCTCCATCCTCACGCTCGCCTTCGCGCAGATGAGCTACAATCTCGCCTATTCGGTGCTGACCCCCATCACCAATGGCGAGACCGGCCTGCAGCTGACCCTCGCCGATCCGCGCGTGCTCGACAGGGCATTGGGGCCCCAGCCCGAAGGTCTGCCGGTCCCGCACCTGCTCGGCCTCGAACTCACCGGCTATACCGGCTTCTTCTTCTGCGCCGTGGTGCTCATCATCGCGTTCTACATCACGGTGAAGATCTTCTCGTCGCCCTTCGGGCTGATGCTGCGCGCCATCAAGTCCAACCAGAACCGCATGGGCTATATGGGCTTCGACACCAAGCCCTACGCACTCACCGTCTTCGTCATCTCAGGCATGTTCGCCGGCCTCGCCGGGGCATTGCTCGCCATCACCGATCCGCTGGCAGGCGCCGAGCGCATGCAGTGGACCGCCTCGGGCGAGGTGGTGCTGATGACCATTCTCGGCGGCGTTGGCACCCTGATCGGGCCGGCCCTCGGGGCCATGGTGATCAAGTATTTCGAGAATATCTTCTCCGCCTTCAACGACCAGATCCTCTCGAACGCCTTCGCCTTCGTGCCCGAGGGCCTGCGCGAAACCGTCGTCGCCATCGTCGGCAAGTTCGTCGGCGAGGGCTGGCACCTCACGCTCGGCCTCATCTTCGTGCTCGTCGTGGTCTTCCTGCCTGGCGGCATCATGGAGGGCATCCGCCGCATCGTCAGCCTCTTCCGTCGGGAGGGCCGCCCCGCCAAGGGCGCTCCCGCCCGCGTCCAGCCCGCCGAATAGGAGATCGACATGTCCACTTCCGAACGCAACGTGGTGCTGCATGTCGATGACGTGCACAAGAACTATGGTGGCCTGCACGCCCTCTCCGACATCGACCTCGAGATCGAAGAAGGCAAGACCCACGCGATCATCGGGCCGAACGGCGCCGGCAAGTCCACCCTGCTCAACGTCATTGTCGGCCGCATCCCGCCGACCCGGGGCGCCGTGGTCTTCGATGGCCAGGTGCTTACCGGCAAGAAGCCGCACGAGATCAACCAGCTCGGCGTCGCCCGCGTCTTCCAGACGCCGGAGATCTTCCCCGAGCTCTCCGTGCTGCAGAACGTCATGGTGCCCGCCTTCGCCAAGCGGGACGGCGCCTTCAAGGTGCACATGATGCGCCTTATGGACAGCGAGGCCGGCATTCGCGAGGAAGCCGAGCACCTGCTTGCCGATGTCGGCCTCTACGAGCGCCGCGACATCCATGCCGGGGCGCTGAGCCGCGGCGACAAGCGGCGCATGGAACTGGCCATGTGCCTCATTCAGCACCCGCGCCTCTTGCTGCTCGACGAGCCGACCGCCGGCATGAGCCGCCACGACACCAATACCACCATCGAGCTGCTCAAGAAGATCAAGGCCCGCGGCATGACCAAGATCATCATCGAGCACGACATGCATGTCGTCTTCTCGCTCGCTGACCGCATCAGCGTGCTGGCCGGCGGCCGCGTCATCGTCGAGGGCCTGCCCGACGAGGTGCGCGGCAATCCCAAGGTGCAGGAAGCCTATCTGGGGGGAGCCCACTGATGACAACCGCGCTCAACACCGCCGCCGCCACGTCGCCCGCCACAGGGGCCGCCCCCTTCCTGTCCGTCCGGGACATCCACGCCTATTACGGCGAAAGCTATATCGTGCAGGGGGTCAGCTTCTCCATCGAGGAAGGCGAGATCCTCGCGCTCCTGGGCCGCAATGGCGCCGGCAAGACCTCCACCATGCGGGCCATCGCCCGGCTCGACAATCCGTCGCTGCAACAGGGTGAGATCTGGCTCGGCGGCAAGCCGCTCCACAGGATGAAATCGCACGAAGCGGCCCGGGCCGGCGTGCAGCTCGTCCCCGAGGATCGCCGCATCATTGCCGGCCTCACCGTCGAGGAAAACCTGCTGCTCGCCCGCGTCGCACCCGGCCATGGCTGGTCGCTGGAGCGGATCTACCAGCTTTTTCCACGGCTTGCCGAACGCCGCCGGCAGGAGGGGGTGACGCTCTCGGGCGGTGAGCAGCAGATGCTCGCCATTGCCCGGGCGCTTGCCCGCGACCTGAAGCTGCTGCTGCTCGACGAGCCTTATGAGGGTCTGGCGCCCGTCATCGTGCACGAGATCGAAAAGACCCTGCACGAGATCCGGGCGCTCGGCATCACGACCATCATCGTCGAGCAGAACGCCGTCGCCGCGCTCCGTCTCTCCGATCGGGCCGTGATCCTCGACACCGGCGAAGTGGCTTTCGAAGGCAGCGCCGCCGAGGTGCTCGAAAACGCCGATCTCCGCCACGAATACCTGGCTATCTGACTTAAAGCGACGAGGTGACCAGAATGAACAGCCACGTCTTTCCGCTGCATGCGCGGCATACGCGCCTGACACGCGCCGAGTTCGAGCGCCGCTACGAGCGCTCCCTCGCGGACCCCAACGAGTTCTGGCGCGAGGAAGCGAAGCGCCTCGACTGGTTCCGCTTCCCCACGAAAATCAAGAACACCTCGTTCCAGGCGCCCGATGTCTCGATCAAGTGGTTCGAGGATGGCGTGCTTAATGTCTCGCACAACTGCATCGACAGGCACCTGAGCGCCCATGGTGACAAGGTGGCGATCATCTGGGAGCCCGATGATCCGGCGGCGCCCGCCCGCCACATCACCTACCGCCATCTGCACGAGGAGGTCTGCCGCCTCGCCAATGTGCTGAAGAATCTCGGCATAAGGAAAGGCGACCGCGTCACCATCTATCTGCCGATGATCCCCGAGGCCGCCTTCGCCATGCTGGCCTGCGCCCGCATCGGCGCGGTGCATTCGGTGGTGTTCGCCGGGTTCTCGCCCGACGCGCTCGCCGGCCGCATCAATGATTGCGACAGTCGCGTCGTCATCACCGCCGACGAAGGGCGCCGTGGCGGCAAGACCGTGCCCTTGAAGGCCAATGTCGACAAGGCGCTGGAAGACTGCGCCGGCGTCGAGAAGGTGCTGGTCTTCGAGCATACCGGCAATGCCGTCGCCATGAAGGGCGCGCGCGACATCTGGTGGCACGAGGCCGGGGCAGGGGTCGAACCCTTCTGCGACGCCGAGCCGATGAACGCCGAGGATCCGTTCTTCATCCTCTACACCTCGGGCTCCACCGGCAAGCCCAAGGGCGTGCTGCACACAACCGGCGGCTATCTCGTCTGGGCAACGCTCACCCACGAGATGATCTTCGATCCGCGTCAGGACGAGGTCTACTGGTGTTCGGCCGATGTCGGCTGGGTCACCGGCCACAGCTACATCGTCTATGGCCCGCTCG
>CAYPYV010000119.1:0-10539 GCA_964414845.1 uncultured Devosia sp.
TCGCCGGCGCCTGCGCCGGGCTCGCCGGGTTCTTCGAGGTTGCTGCCATCCACGGTCAGGCCAATGCCTCGCTGGTGGCCGGCTACGGCTTCACCGGTATCCTCGTCAGCTTCCTCGCGCGGCACAACCCCGTCGCCATCGTGCCGGTCGCCATCCTGTTCGGCGCGCTCGCCGCTGCCGGCGGCGTCATCCAGCGCCGCATGGGCATGCCGGACGCGACCGTGCTGGTGCTGCAGGGCATCCTGTTCGTGGTGCTGCTCGTCAGCGAGACCTTCTATGGGCGCTTCAAGATCTTCCAGCCCAAGGCGAGCGGAGACCGTACATAAATGGATAACGCCGTTCTCACCGTCCTCATCGCCATGCTCGGCGGCGCCATCCGCGTCTCCACCCCATTCATGTTCGTGGCGCTGGGGGAAACGCTCACCGAGAAATCCGGCCGCATCAACCTCGGGCTCGAAGGCACGCTGGTGCTGGGCGCCATGGTCGCCTATGCGGTTTCGTACCTGTCGGGCAATGCGTGGCTGGGCGTGCTCGCCGCCGGTTGCGCCGGCACCGTTCTTGGCGCGCTGCACGGCTATATCTGCAAGCTGCCGCGGGTGAATGACGTCGCGGTCGGCATCGCCATGATGAGCTTCGGCACCGGCCTTGCGTTCTTCTTCGGCAAGCCCTTCATCCAGCCGCAGGCGCCGCACCTCGAGGCCATTCCGCTCGGCGCCTGGACCGGCAATCCGGCACTGGCACAGGCGCTGGAGGTCAACCCGCTGTTCTTCGTGGGCATCGCGCTCGCCGTGTTCATGGGTTGGGCCTTCAAGAATACCCGCTGGGGCCTGATCATCCGCATGACGGGCGACAGCGCCGCATCCGCCAAGGCCATGGGCGTCTCGGTCGATCTCGTACGCTTCCTCGCCACGGCGGCGGGCGGCTTCCTCGCAGGCATCGGCGGCGCGTTCCTGTCGCTCTCGTATCCTGGCATCTGGAACCAGGGCCTGAGTTCGGGCCAGGGCCTGATGGCGGTGGCACTCGTCATCTTCGCACGCTGGGATCCGGTCCGGGCCATTCTGGCGGCGCTGTTCTTCGGAGCCGCCGGCGCCATCGGGCCGTCGCTGCAGGCGGTGGGCATCACGCAGGGCTACTACTTCTTCAACGCGGCCCCCTACATCCTGACGCTGGTCATCATGATCATCTCGGCAGGCTCGAAATCAGCCGCGCGCGACGTGCCCGGCGAACTGACCATGAAATAGGAGGCAGGCGATGAGCGGGCTTGGTGGCCTCAACAAATCCGACAATGGCGTGGTGATCGGGCTCGTGCAGCTGCAACTGCCTGTCACGGTTACTAAGGCGGACCTCGCCAGGCAGACGGCGCGGATCGTCGAGCTTGTCGGCAAGGCAAGGCGCAATCTCTCGACCATGGATCTGGTGGTCTTCCCCGAATATGCGCTGCACGGGCTCTCGATGGATACCAATCCCGAGATCATGTGCTCGCTCGACGGGCCGGAAGTCGCGGCCTTCAAGGCGGCCTGCAAGGCCAATCGCATCTGGGGATGCTTCTCCATCATGGAGTACAACCCGGGCGGCAACCCCTACAATTCCGGCATCATCATCGACGATGCGGGCGAGCTGAGGCTCTACTACCGCAAGCTCCACCCCTGGGTGCCGGTGGAACCCTGGGAGCCGGGCGATCTCGGCATTCCGGTGATCGATGGCCCGAAGGGCTCAAAGCTCAGCCTGATCATCTGCCATGACGGCATGTTCCCCGAAATGGCGCGCGAGGCAGCCTACAAGGGCGCCGAGATCATGTTGCGGACGGCGGGCTATACCGCCCCGATCCGCAAGGCCTGGCGCTTTACCAACCAGGCCAACAGCTTCCAGAACCTGATGGTCACTGCCAATGTCTGCATGTGCGGGTCGGATGGCACGTTCGACTCGATGGGCGAGGGCATGATCGTCGATTTCGACGGCACCATCCTCGCCGAGGGCACGACGGGCCGCGTCGACGAGATCATCACCGCCGAAGTCCGGCCGGATTTGGTGCGCGAGGCGCGCGCCAACTGGGGCGTGGAAAACAACATCTATCAGCTCGGGCATCGCGGCTTCACAGCGGTGAAGGGCGGCGCGCAGGATTGCCCCTACACCTATATGCACGACCTCGTGGCTGGAACATATCGCCTGCCCTGGGAAGACAGCGTCAAGGTGACGGATGGCACGCCTTCCGGCTTTGCCCCGCCCACGCGCCTCTACGGCGAAAAGCTTGCGGAGGCGGCGGAATGAGCCTCACCGACGAGCGGATCGACGCGGCTTTCGTGCCCGGCGGGCGCACGCTCGCCGCCAATCCCTATCCCTGGCCGTTCGATGGCGATATCGGGCCCCACAACACCGCGCTCATCGTCATCGACATGCAGACGGATTTCTGCGGGCCGGGCGGCTATGTCGACACGATGGGCTACGACATCTCGCTTACCCGCGCGCCCATCGAGCCCTTGAAGCGGCTGATGGCGGCGTTCCGCGCCAAGGGCTATCCAATCATCCACACCCGCGAGGGCCACAAGCCGGACCTCTCCGACCTGCCCGCCAACAAGCGCTGGCGCAGCCAGCGGATCGGCGCGGGCATCGGCGACCAGGGACCGCAGGGCCGCATCCTCGTGCGCGGCGAGCCGGGCTGGGAGATCATTCCGGAACTGGCGCCCGAGCCGGGCGAGGCGATCATCGACAAGCCGGGCAAGGGCTCCTTCGCCTCCACCGACCTCGAACTGATCCTTCGGCTCAAGGGCATCCGCAATCTCGTGCTCACGGGCATCACGACCGATGTATGCGTGCACACGACCATGCGCGAGGCGAATGATCGCGGCTTCGAGTGCCTCTTGCTCGAAGATTGCTGCGGCGCGACGAAATACGAGAACCATCTGGCCGCCATCGACATGATCAAGATGCAGGGCGGCGTGTTCGGCGCCGTGGCGAAATCCGCGCAACTCATCGAGGTCTTGTGATGAACCCCAAAATGCGCGCGCCTTCGCTCGAAGCGATCGGAATGACCAAGATCTTCGGTTCGCTCGTGGCGCTCGACCATGTGCCGCTGAAGGTGGAGGCCGGCTCGTTCCACGCGCTCCTGGGTGAAAACGGCGCGGGCAAGTCGACGCTCGTCAAGTGCATCATGGGCTTCTATTCGGCGGATGACGGCTCGGTGCTGCTCAACGGAGAGGAAGTGTCCATCAAGAGCCCGCGCGATGCCCGCGCGCTCGGCATCGGCATGGTCTACCAGCATTTCACCCTCGTGCCGTCGCTGACGGCGGCGGAAAACCTCGTCATCAGCCGCGCCGATGCGCCGGCGGTGATCGACTGGACCAAGGAACGCAAGGCGCTCGACGCCTTCATGGAGCAGATGCCGTTCCGCGTGCCGCTGAATGCGCAGGTGTCGTCGCTCTCGGCTGGCGAGAAGCAGAAGCTCGAAATCCTGAAGCTGCTCTATCTCGATCAGCGCTTCATGATCCTCGACGAGCCGACCTCGGTGCTGACGCCGGGCGAGGCCGACGAGATGCTCGGGCTCCTCGGCGAGATGGCGAAGAAGGGCGACATCACCGTGCTGATGATCAGCCACAAGTTCCGCGAGGTGAAGGCGTTCTGCGACCATTTCACCGTGTTGCGGCGTGGCAAGTATACCGGCTCGGGCGACGCCAAGACCGCGACCATCGGCGATATGAGCGCCATGATGATCGGCGATACGGCCGTGCGCGAGCGCGCGCAGCGCGTGACGCAACCGGCCAAGCCCGACGTGCTGGAACTCGCCGGGATTTTCGCCGAGGACAATGAGGGCCTGCCGGTGGTGAAGGCCCTGAACCTGAAGGTGAAGGCTGGCGAGATCGTCGGCATCGCCGGCGTCTCGGGCAATGGGCAATCGGCACTGGTCGAAGTGCTCTCGGGCCAGCGGCCCATGGCGGATGGCGCCATCTTCATCAAGGGCAAGGAATTCTCGCCCACCCGCAAGGGCTTCGACCAGTACAAGGTCTTCGGGCTACCTGAGGAGCCGCTGAAGAATGCCGCGGTGCCGAAGATGAGCGTGGCCGAAAACATCGCGTTCCGTTCGTTCGACAAGCCGCCCGTCGCCAAGCTCGGCTGGTGGATGTCGCCGGGGCCCATGCGCGAGAAGGCCCGCGAGCTGATTGCCAAGTACCGGGTGAAGACGCAGGGGCCGGACGCGCCGATCGAAACGCTCTCGGGCGGCAATGTGCAGCGCGCCATCCTGGCACGCGAGTTGTCGGGCGACGTGGATGTGCTGATCGTCGCGAACCCCTGCTTCGGGCTCGATTTTGCCTCGGTGGCGGAGATCCGCGCGCAGATCATGGATCAGCGCAATCGCGGTGCCGCCGTGCTGCTGGTCAGCGAGGATCTCGACGAAATCCTCGAGCTCGCCGACCGGGTGGCGGTGATGTCAGGTGGCACGATCACCTATGTCAGCCCGATCGAAGAGACCGACCGCAATACCATCGGCCAGCATATGGCGGGACATTGAGCCCTGCCCCAATCGAGTATCGAGACCGCGACATGATCCCCGTAGACGCCGCGCCATACCCCTACCCCCTCGACCCCGACCATGTGGCGCTGGTGGTGATCGACATGCAGCGGGACTTCATCGAGAAGGGGGGCTTCGGCGACAGCCTCGGCAACGATGTCAGCCGGCTGGAAGCCATCGTGCCGACCACCGCTGCCCTGATCGCGCTGTTCCGCAGAAAAGGCTGGACGGTGGTGCATACCCGCGAGGCGCACCTGCCGGATCTCTCGGACTGTCCGCCCTCGAAGGTGACCCGCGGCAACCCGAGCCTCAAGATCGGCGAGGCGGGCGCCATGGGGCGGCTGCTGGTGCGCGGCGAGCCCGGCAACCAGATCGTGCCCGAGCTCGCACCGATCGAGGGCGAAATCGTCATCGACAAGCCGGGCAAGGGCATGTTCTGGGCGACCGGCGCGCATGAAATGCTGAAGGCCCGCGGCATCACGCATCTGGTGTTTGCCGGCGTCACCACCGAGGTTTGCGTCCAGACCTCGATGCGGGAAGCCAATGATCGTGGGTATGAGTGCCTGCTGATCGAGGATGCCACGGAGAGCTACTTCGCGGAGTTCAAGGCCGCGACCATCAAGATGATTGCAGCCCAGGGGGGTATCGTGGGATGGGTAACGCCGCTCGCGGCGCTCAGCGCGGCCACTGATCCGGCCCGATGAGTGCCATGGGCATGGGGGCGCAGGACGACATGGCCTATAAACCTTTCGATGCGGACGCGGTGATCGACGCGCTCGCGCCGCTTTTGCAATTGCCCGTTTCCGAGGCGCATCGGCCCGGAATTCGGCAGAATCTCAAGACCGCCTCGAAAATGGCGGCGCTCATCGAGCAGGTGAAGCTGCCCGACGAAGCCGAACCCATGCCGGTCTATCGGCCATGAGCGTGGGATCAACCGGCGCAGTGCCCACGGCCGACATGGGTGCGTCCGAAATTTCGCAGGGCGTGCGAAGCGGACGCTTCAAGGCGCGCGACGTCGTGCAGGCCGCGCTTCGCCGCATTGCCGTACATAATGGCGTGCTGGGCGCCTTCACCGACGTGTTGGGCGACAGGGCGCTGGCGCAGGCCGAAATCGTCGATGCCAAGGTGGCGAACGGCATCGAGCCCGGTCCGCTCGCCGGGGTGCCTTTCGGTGTGAAGAACCTGTTCGACGTGCGGGGAATCCCCACCCGCGCCGGCGCAAAGATCAACCGCGAACGCCCACCAGCGGAGCGCGACGCAACGCTGATCGAGCGGCTCGAGCAATCGGGCGCGGTGCTGATCGGCGCTTTGAACATGGGCGAATATGCCTATGACTTCACCGGCGAGAACGTGCATGACGGCCCCTCCCGCAATCCGCATGCGCTCGACCGCATGTCGGGTGGCTCTTCGGGGGGCTCAGCGTCCGCGGTGGCGGGCGGGCTCGTGCCGCTGAGCCTCGGGTCCGACACCAATGGCTCGATCCGCGTCCCCTCCTCGCTGTGCGGGCTCTTCGGGCTGAAGCCAACCTATGCGCGGCTCAGCCGCGCCCGCACCTTCCCCTTTGTCGCCAGCCTCGACCATCTCGGCCCCTTCGCGCGCTCCGTTCGCGATCTTGCGCTCGCCTATGACGCGATGCAGGGCCATGACGAAGCCGACCCCGCCATGGCGAAGCGGGCCATCGAGCCGACGGCGACGCGGCTCCGCAACCCGCTGCCGGGTGCGCGCATCGGGATTGCCGGTGGCTATTTTGCCGGAGATTCGGTGGCGCAGGCGCATGTGCGCAAGGTGACCGACGCGCTCGAGGCCACCCGCGTCGTCAACCTGCCCGATGCTCAGGCGGCGCGTGCCGCGGCTTTCCTCATCACCATGGCCGAGGGCGCGGCGCTGCATCTCGACCGGCTGCGCGCCCGGCCTGACGATTTCGACCCGGAGGTGCGCGATCGCCTGCTCGCCGGCGCCATGCTGCCCGCGAGCTGGATCGAGAAGGCGCAGAAACTGCGCCGGCATTTCCGCACCGAGGTGCTGAAACTCTTCGAAGATGTCGACGCGATCATTGCGCCTGCCACTCCGATGCAGGCGCCGCTGCTCGGCCAGAAGACCGCGATGTTCGGCGGCATCGAACTGCCGATCAGGCCCAACATGGGCATCTTCACCCAGCCGATCTCGTTCATCGGGCTCCCGGTGGCCGCCGTGCCGGTCTGGCTCGATGGCGCACAATTGCCGCTCGGCGTGCAGGTGATCGCCGCGCCCTGGCGCGAGGATATCTGTTTGCGCATCGCGCATCAGCTCGAAGCCACAGGCATAGCCAAGGCGCCGCTGCCACGGGGATTTTCGGAGATTGGGAATGGCTGAGACCGGCCGCTGGGGCTACCGCAACCCGGAGAAGGACCGCGTGCGGCAGGATGTGTGGCGCAGCCTCGAAGCCGAGCGCGTCGCCATTGGTCCGGCCTGGGACATGATCCCCAATTTTGCCGGTGCGGATCTGGCCGCCTTTCACCTGACACAAGCGCCCGAATGGGCGAAAGCGAAGAGCATCAAGACCAACCCGGACGCGCCGCAGATCCCCATCCGCATCCGCGCGCTCTACGAGGGCAAGCGCGTCTTTGCCCCCGTACCGTATCTCAGCGAGAACTTCCCCTATCTGAGGCTCGACCCCGAGCGGCTGAAGCGGCTTGGTGTATCATTCGAACTCGCCGCCACGGCCGAAGGCTTCATGGCGCATGGCGAGCGGATCGGCTTCGAAGAGGTCGACCCGCTGGATTTCGCCGTGGTCGGTTCGGTGGCGGTGAGCCGCGCCGGTGGCCGAACCGGCAAGGGGGCGGGCTTTGCCGACCTTGAAACAGCGATCTTTCGCGAGCTCGGCATCATGCGGGCCGATACTCCGGTGGCAACCAGTGTGCATTCAAGCCAGTTGGTCGATGGCGGCCGCCTGGTGCTCGAGGCGCATGACTCGCCGCTCGACTATATCGCCACCGAGCGTGAGCTGATCCGCACCGGCAATGCCGACAGACGCCCCGGCGGCGTCGACTGGCCGCGCGTTCGGCCCGAACAGTTCGAGCAGATCCCGTTTCTTGCCGACCTGAAGCAGCGGATGACGGGAGGCCGCGCCTGATGGAGATCGACATCCCGGAGGTCAAGGCGGAAGTCGAGGCGGTATTCGCCCGATATGAGGCGGCCCTGGTGGGTAATGACGTCGAGGTGCTGGACGAGCTGTTTCTGTCGCAGCCGACCACGATTCGTTACGGTGCCGCCGAAAATCTTTACGGAATCGAAGCAATCCGCGATTTTCGCAGGGGACGACCGTCAAATGGGCTTTCACGCCGACTTGAACAGACCCAGATCACGACTTATGGACGGGATGTGGCGGTAGCGGCAACTTTATTCCGTCGTGATTCGGTGCCCGGAAAGATCGGGCGGCAAATGCAGACCTGGATACGAACGTCAGCTGGCTGGCGTGTCGCAGCCGCGCATGTGAGCGTGATCGACGAGGCCCCGTGAATGGGGCCCCACCGGGAGCCCCTTATGCGCAAACGCACGTCGGCGGCGGAAATCCGCAAGCAGTTGGCGGAACGGATCATTTCAGGCGAATTAGCGCCGGGAACACCTTTGGACGAAACCCTGGTGGCCCAGGATTTCGCCGTAAGTCGCACGCCCGTGCGTGAGGCGCTGCGGCAGCTGGCGGCCAGCGGCCTGGTCGACCAGAAGCCGCATGCCAAGGCGCTCGTCGCCAAGCCCGACGAAAAAGTACTCGACGGCATGTTCGAAGTGCTGAGCTATCTCGAAGGGCTTGCCGCCGGGCTATCGGCCATTGCCATGACAAGCGCTGAGCGCGACGCGCTCGATGCGCTGCACCAGGAGATGGCAGTCATCGTGCATTCTGGTGATCATGTCGCCTATGCCGAGGCGAATGACCGCTTCCATGGCGCCATCTATGCAGGGGCGCATAATGCCTATCTGCACGACATCATCACGGGTACCCGGCATCGGCTGGCCCCCTTTCGGCGCGCGCAGTTCTCCGCGCGGGGGCGCCTGTCGAAGTCACATGCGGAGCATGGCGCCATCGTCGAGGCGGTGCTGCGCGGCGACCGGTCCGAAGCCGAGGTGGCGATGCGCGAGCACATCGTCATCGTGGGCGACGCCGTGCACCAATTGGGCAATCCAGCGGAATAGCTGCCCCGGATCCGGTGCGTCGGCGGGGTGCCCCGCCGGACGCTCCGCCGCCCCGCTGGATCATGCAAACGGCCGTGCTCCTCAGGTGCCGAAGCGCGCTGCGTAGCCAGCGAGTCGTCCGTCCGCGCCCGCGGGTGCGATGAAGGTCAGGCTTGAGGGCAACCCATCTGACCGCTGCCCCACGGGTGTGGTGATCGCCGCCAGATCCAGGAGGTTGACGAAATTGGTATAGGTACCGAGGTTGGAGTTGTAGAGCACTGGCTCGGCCTCGAGATCGGCGAGCGTATAGGCACGCGGCAGGGTGGGTACGGCGAGCGCATCGACGCTCTCGATCATGGCGCGGGTCCGGCGCTTCAGGTCTGCCAGCTTGTACATTGCCTCGAAGGCCGCGACCGCGGTGAGCCCTTTGGCTCCGCCGATGATCTTGAGCGTCGTGGGATGGAAGGCTTCGGGCTTGTCCTCGATCAGCGGCTTGGTCGCCGCGTAGCGCTCAGCCACCCAAGGGCCCTCATAGAGCAACCGCGCCACTGCATGCAGCGGTTCGAAATCGAGTTCCACCAGCTCCGCTCCACGGACTTCGAGAGTGGCCAGGTCCGCGGCATAGGCAGCTTCCGCTGCCGCGTCTCCGAAGAAGTAACGGATCTTCGGCACGCCGATCCGCAACGCCCCAGTGGATGCAGACAGGGCTGGTGACGGCAAGGCGCGAGAATAGGCATCGGCCTCGTCGTAGCCAGCCGCCACTGTCGCGACACGGCTCGCAAGCTCGACCGAGCGCGCGAAGACCGAGATGGTGTCGAGCGTACGGCAGGCCGGCACCATGCCAGTCGCCGAAAACAGCCCAAGGCTCGGCTTCAGCCCGACAATGCCGTTCAGTGCCGCCGGAATGCGACCAGAACCGGCAGTGTCGGTGCCGAGCGAGAAATCGACGATGCCGGCACCAACGGATGTCGCCGAACCCGAACTCGACCCACCCGGAATGAGGTCGGCGCGCAGGGCGTTGCGCGGGACGCCATAGGGTGAGCGCACGCCGACGAGGCCGGTGGCAAACTGGTCGAGATTGGTCTTGCCGAGCGCGATGGCGCCGGCGGCCTCGAGCCGCTCGACGACAAAGGCCGAGCGGTGCGGCCGATAGGAGAAATCCGGACAGGCCGCAGTGGTCGCCAGCCCCGCGACGTCGATATTGTCCTTCACCGCAAAGACCAGCCCATAGAGCGGGCGCCCCCTGGGTCCCTCGGCTTCGAGCGTGCGGGCACGGGCAAGGGCGACATCCCTCTCACGCAGAGAGATGAAGCATGCGGGATCGTTCCACTCGGCGAGCCTTGCATAGGCGGCTTCGATGGCGGAAACGGGCGATGGCGAAGAGGCAACTGACATCGGGCACTCACGAAACAGACAGGTGCCTTTTGTGCGCAATCACGAGGCGCTGCGCAAGGCCGCTGCATACATGGGAGACTCGCCGAGGACGAGCGACCTGGTCACGTCCGAGAGTCACTCCGCATGGTCGCTTCTTCCTGCGAGGTTCACGAGCTGCGTTGAGATAGCCGGAGGTTTGGCTTGGCGGCGATGGGTTGGCTTTGCGGGGCTATTGGGGTGAGGTTCTGCCGGTTTCAGGGCACGGAGTTGGGGTGTTTTTGGCTATCGAGATGGTGACCCGCTGCGCTTCATATCCGTCACCTTCGCTCGAGAACAGACCAATCTCAAAGTGCGGCCGTTCAGGGGAGCCGGTCAGGGAGCGGGTCAGTTGCGGTGTGTCTGTCTTTGGAGGCCGCTTTGGTGGGGTTTGGCGTGGTGGTGACGTTGAGGGGGGGGGGGGGTGGTGGGTAGAAAAGCACAACCCCCCCATTTGAGGGCGGGGCGTTTTGGGT
>CAYPYV010000120.1:0-10470 GCA_964414845.1 uncultured Devosia sp.
CCCCTTTGCCGAAGCACTGGTGCTCCGGGTGGGCGCCGCATTCGAGGCAGCCGCTGGAATAGTCGCGCAACGCCCCAACCTCCCCGTACTGTCAAAGGCTGCCTGAGATGCTGGAAAAAGCTCCCGCCTCCGAAGAACTCCACTACGCCACGCTGATGGAGGTTTCGGGCAGAATCGCCCGGGGCGAGATCAGCTCGGTCGAACTCACAAAGCGGCAACTCGAACGGATTGCTGCCCTCAACCCGGCGCTCAACGCCTATCTGCTAGTCACGGCCGAAACCGCTCTGGCTGCTGCCGCAGCCGCCGACGCAGAGATGGCGGCAGGACGCTACCGCGGTCCGCTGCATGGCGTTCCGATCGGTATCAAGGACCTCTTCGAGGTGAAGGGAACGCCAGCCACATTCGCTACCACAGCGTACAATGTCATCTCCGACAAGGACGCGACTATCGTCCACCGGCTGAAGGTGGCCGGGGCCGTTATCCTCGGGCATCTGCACCTGCATGAGGGCGCCTTCGCCGAGCACCACCCGAAGCTGGGCGACTGCATCAACCCGTGGAACAAGGATTACTGGCCCGGAGGCTCATCTTCTGGCTCTGGCTCCGCGACCGCGGCAGGGCTCTGCTACGCCTCGCTCGGCACCGATACCGGCGGGTCGATACGCTTCCCCTCGGCCGCCTGTGGCGTGACCGGACTCAAGGTTACCTGGGGCCGCACCAGCCGCTATGGGGTTTTTGCGCTTGCGGACTCGCTCGATACGATCGGCCCCATGGCCCGCAGCGCGGCCGACTGCGCTGCCATGCTCGCAGCCTTCGCCGGCGCCGACCCGAACGATCCGACCGCGCTGACCGCGCCTGTGCCGGACTATCTTGCTGGTCTCGATGGTGTGAGCGGCGCACGCGGCTTCCGCATCGGGATCGACGAGGCCTACCTCACCCACAACATGGACCCCGAGACCGAGGCCGCGATTGCCGCCGTCATCGAGACCTTCAAGGCACTCGGCGCGACGCTCGTGCCGGTGAAGATTCCGGACAGGACCGATGCCTATATGGCAGCGCTCAAGATCACAGATACCGAATGCGCTCAGTGGCACGAGCCGGTCTACAAGGTGAAGAAGGCTGAGTACGGCCCGGCCCTTGGCAAAGCGATCGAGCGCGGCATGGCCTATGACGCGCTCGCCATGTCCCGCGCATACATCACCCAGGCCCGCTGGCGCGCCACGCTCGCCAATACCTTCGATGGCATCGATGCGCTGATCTCGCCGATCTACAACAAGGTGGGGCTGCGCTACGACGAGATGGACAAGGCACTTGAAGATCTGCCCGGCCTCGTCGGCTACACCTCGCCCTACAATCTCGCCGGAGTGCCGGCCATCACCTTCCCCTGCGGCATCGCAAAGGTCGGGATGCCGATTGGCGTGCAGCTCATCGGCCCGCACCTGAGCGAAGGCGCGCTGCTGACCGCAGCGCATGCCTACCAGCAGGCCACCGACTGGCACACGCGCCGCCCGCCGATCAACTAACCCCGTCCATCGGAATCTGCCATGTCCCTCACCGACATCCACTACCAGCCGCTGACCAAGGTCGCCGAGCACATCAAGTCGGGCGACATTTCGCCCGTCGAAGTGACCGAGGCGATCCTTACCCGCATCGAAGCGCTCGACCCCGGCCTTAAGAGCTATACCACAGTGACGCCCGAGCTGGCCCGCGCCCAGGCGAAGACAGCCGAGTCCGAAATTCTCGCCGGTCGCTACCGCGGACCGCTGCACGGCATCCCGCTCGCCGTGAAGGACCTCTGCTTCACCAAGGGCATCACCACCACTGCAGGCATGTCGATCCATCGCGACTTCAAGCCGACCTATGACGCGACCGTGGTGACAAAGCTTGCCGAAGCCGGGTCGGTGCTGCTCGGCAAACTGCATATGACCGAGGGGGCCACGCTTGAGCATCATCCGGAATTCCCCGAGCCGGTGAACCCGTGGAAGTCCGACCTCTGGGTCGGCGTTTCGTCCTCGGGTTCCGGCGTCGCGACGGCGGCGGGCCTCACCTACTGCTCGATCGGCTCGGACACGGGCGGCTCGATACGCTTCCCCTCGGCCTGCAACGGCCTTACCGGCGTGAAGCCGACCTGGGGACTTATATCGCGCTACGGCATTTTCGACCTTGCCGCGACCTATGACCATCTCGGGCCGATGGCCCGGTCCGCCGCCGACGCCGCGGCGATGCTGCAGGCCATGGCCGGTTGGGACCCGAACGACACCACCACTCTGCCGGACCCGGTGCCCGACTATCTCGGCAGCCTCAAGGGCGTCTATGGCGCCAAGGGCGTGAAGATCGGCCTCGACTGGGACCATGTCGGGGAGGGCTGCGACCCAGCCACGCTCGCCGCCCTCGAGGATGCGGTGAAGGTGCTCGAGGGCCTCGGCGCCGAAACCCGTCCGGTGAAGTTCCCCTCGCAGGACGCGCTGCTCAAATACACAATGGCGCTAACCATCGGCGAATTGCTCGCCGCCCATATCGAAACCTACCCCGCCCGCGCCGATGAATATGGCCCCGCCATCAAGCAGATGATGGAGGTGGCGAACGTCTCCCCCGCCGAGACGGGACAGGGCAATGTCGAGCGGCGGAAGTTCCGCGGCGCAGTGATCAAGCTCTTCACCGAGATCGACATTTTCGTGATGCCGGTCTTCCGGCTCGGCACTCCGACCTGGAGCGAAATGCGCGCGCAGGTAGCCGAAAGCTTCAACAATATCGGCAAGTTCACCTCCCCCTTCAACGCCACCGGCACCCCGACGGTCACCCTGCCCTGCGGCTTCACCGCCGATGGCCGGCCGATTGCCTTCCAGCTCGCCGGCGCGCCGGGATCCGAGGCACTGCTGCTCCAGGTCGCCGACGCCTACCAGCAGGCGACTGACTGGCACACGAAGCACCCTGCGATCTGAATAGGCCCAGGCCTCGGCCTTCCCGACCTCCGCCTGACGCACCGCTGGCGGACACCTCACACCCGGAGCAATCCGGGTGTCTTTTCTCAAGATGAACGCCCCATTTCCTATGCCCGCCAGCCCCTTCCCACCGCTCCCGAAAGCGGACTTCCGCGTCTCATCCAGAAGCGCATTATCGCATGGCCCGGCCTGGCGTGGATAAGTTCCCGCACTTCTGAATCAACGGCTTAGCCTATGGTCAGGTGGGTTCTCCCCCGCCCGGAGACCGCACGAAAGGCGTGAGGGCAGTGCGCGAACCGGCCGCGCTGTCACGAAACCTCCGCATGGATGAACGGGATCTGAGACGCGGAGGGGTGGCCCACGCTGCGCCGACGCCGATCAGCGCGGAGCGAGGTCCAGAGACCCAAGCGGATCGAAGAGCTGGCCGGCCACCAGCGAGGCAAGCAGCCATGAGACCGGCGGCACCCGCGCGACGCTGCTGAGAACCAAGTCGCGAAGCAGCGGATAGAGATTGCCGTCGGACTGGTAGAAGGGCGTCAGACTTCGGGAGGCCAACTGGTAGAAACGGACATGCCAGCGCCGGACTCGGCAATAGCGCTCGAGTGCCTCCGCGACGGACGCGCTTTGGTTGAGCGCCGTGACAAGCGCCGCCGCATCGAGCAGCGCCATGTTGGCGCCCTGCCCCAGTTGCGGACTTGTCGTATGCGCGCTGTCGCCGATGAAGACGATGCCGTTGCCGGCGGGGAGCCGCATGGTTCCATGGGCGTACCGCGCCAGGGTCAGCGCATCGAAATCCGCAATGTGGGAAAGATGCGGCGCAACTTCGGGCCAGTGCGAGAGCACGTCGTCCCGAAAGGCCTCAAAGCCACGCGCGACAAAGTCCGGATAGGTCTCCGGCTTGAGGCTCCAGAAGAATGCCGCCAGTGATGGACCGCCGAGCTCCCGCCGGCCGATCGGCAGGACCCCGATCATCACCCGCGCCTTGCGGTAGCGCTGCGCCAACGCATGGGCGTCGAACCCCGCATCGAACCAGGGAACCGTTGCCCACACGGCGCCATAGGCAAGCGGCCTGGGAGTAAGCGGATGGCGCGCGTGCCCCCGCAGTGGCGAGCGCGCGCCAGTGGCATCGACAACGAGGTCGAATGGCCCCTCCTTTCGACCACCGACAGCGAGCCAGCGCCGCCCCGAGGCGAGCGGGGCATCGGTAATGGTGCCCCCCGAGGCGACCGAAATGCCGGCCGAGAGAACCGCCCGGTGGAGTGTGTCGAACAAGGTGGCGCGGTGGACGCCTATGCCATGGATATCGGCGCCGAGCGGGCGATAACGGACATCGAGGACGGTGCGCCCGCTGGCCGATTCCGTACCATGCAGCCGCTCGATGCGGCTGCCAAGCGCGGCAATCTCGTCCCGTATTCCGAGAGCTTCCAGCACTGCCAGTCCCGTCGGTTGCAGGATAAGCCCGGAACCCAGAGGCTGCGGCCGCTCGAACCGCTCGAATATGGTCACCCGATGGCCGGCACGGTCGAGGAACAGCGCCGCGGCAAGACCGCCCGGCCCCGCTCCGGCGATAGCGATGTCGAGCGGACGCAAACGGACCTCGGACCTCTGGAAATGATGGCCAGTCTAGCGGGCAAGCCGGCTGCCCCGCCATCCGTCTCCGTCCCTCATGAACAAGAACAGCGGCCCTGGGGCCGCTGCACAACGCGCGATGCCTGGCGCGATCTTGAAAGTTACTGCATCAGCTCGCGCAGGATATCGCGCAGCGCGGCCGCCTTGTCGGAGGCGAGGAGCTCGACGATGCGCTGCTCCTGCGCCGTCGAGACGCCCTTGAGCCGCTTGTAGAGCGCCTTGCCAGCGGGCGCGGTAAGGATGAGGACGCGGCGGCGATCATTCGGATCCGGGGCGCGATAGACCAGCTGCTCCGCCACCATCTTGTCGATGATCTTGGTCAGCGTCGGCGGTTCGATGAGCGACTGAGTGGCGATCTCCCCCATCGCGCACGGTTCGGTGGCATCGAGAACCTCGAGAATCCGGAACTGCTCGATCGGCACGCCGCCAGGGCGCAGCCGCTCCTCCAGCTCGTTTTCGAGCTGACGGTTCACACTGGCGATCAGATAGGCCAACTGGTCTTTCATACGAGGTGCTGCCATCGCCCTCCTCCTTTTGTTTTAGACCTTTTCATTTTCTAACATATCCAACCCGAGAACGCCAGCCGGGCCCGTTTGGATCACGAGCTTGCGGCAGCGCGACTCGAAGATCGCCGGGGTCAACGCACAATAGCGACCGAAGCGCGCGCCCTATAGCACCACGTCTTGAGCACGACAATATTGCGAATGGAAATAAATGCGCTGTGACGCGTCAGTGCGTCAACTTGGCGAGAACCCTGAGCGTGGCACCATCTGCGACGCCCAGATGGACGCTGCGGCACGACCCGCCCGGGCGGTGCGCCCGCATATGCGGGGTGCCCAATCGATCAAGCCGATGGGCAAGATGCCGAGGGGCAATGGTGCCGGTTTCCCGCGCGAGCCCGGCGAGCGAGTGCAGGCCCTCATAGTAGCCGATGGACGCACCCGAGGCCGGTGGCGCATAGGCGCCAAAGGCATCGTGATAGAGCTCGAGAAAGTGGTCGTTGAAGCGGCTGCGGTGGCTGCTGAAGTAATGCGCAGCCGTATAGAGATCCGCCGAGGCTTCCGCGCCGATATTGGCGACCACCATTTCGTCGACGATCAGTCCGAAACGCAGCATCTTCTGGTCGAGCCCGGCAGCAGCGAAGGCGCGGTTGAACTCCACGGCCGCGAAGCCGATCAGCGCGAGGACCACAACCTGTGCGCGGCTTTGCACGATCTGCCTCAGGACCTGGTCGTAATCCACTCCCATCCGCACTGGCAGGAAGCGCTCGCCAACGAGGTGCAGCCCCTCGCGCCGCAGGATATTGCGGGTCGTCGTCGCAGCCATGCGCGGCCAGATATAGTCGTTGCCGACAAAGAAGTACCGCTCGGCGTGCCGCTCGGACTTGAACCAGGCCAGGGCCGGGGCAAGGAGTTCCGCGTCGACACTGCCAATGGCGACGGTGGCGGGGCCAGTCGCCCCCCCTTCATATTGCGGCGTGTAGATATAGGGCACGCGCTGCGCGATCCGCGCGGTCACCGCGTCGCGCACATTGGAGGCGTGTCCGCCGATAATGGCGCCCACCCCCTCGATGTCGATCAGCGCATCGACCGCATTCATCGCCTCGTCATGCGAGAAGCCGCAATCGCCAAACACCAGTTCGACCGGCTGGCCGGCAATGCCGCCGCTGGCGTTGAGCTCGGCGGCCCCGACCATCGCGGCGGCCTCGAGCGACGGCCCCCACAGGCCGCCAACTCCCGAACGCGGATGCAACAAGCCGACCTTCATCGCCTGCTCCTTTCACCGGCACACGCCACGCGCCAGCAGGACTGGCGTGAGCCTGAAAAGGTTGCCTTAGCTACAACCTCCACAGGCCGGACGAGGAACACTGCATCCTCGGCATGGCGATGTCAAACACTTGCCGAGAAATTCATCGGAAGCGTTAAGTGGCTAAATTTTGAGCACATCTCCATCTTGCGCTTGCAGTCCGAGGCATATACTTTCATTTTCTATTATATCTTTTGACATCAAAAAACGGGTTTCCGCCATGCACAAGGTGACCATTCCTGCCCATATCGTCGAGCGCGTCCGCAAGGTTCGCGGGGGCGACCATATCTATGATAGCCTCGACATGAGCCGGGTGGCGCATGTCTGCGTGGACATGCAGGTGGGTTTCGTCGCAGAGGGCGCGCCGATCGAAGTGCCGATGACACGCGAGATCACCGGTACCATCAACACGATTTCCGCAGCGATACGCGCCGCCGGTGGCGTCAACGTCTTCACCCGCTACACTTATGACCCGGCCGAAAAGCTGAGCTGGGCGCACTGGTTCCGCACCCTGCCGCCGACACAGCTCGACGCGCAGGAGAAGATGCGCGCCGGGATGCCCGACTGGGAGATGGACCCCGCCATGGATGTACTGGACGGCGACATCATCGTCGACAAGACGCGCTTCTCGGCGCTCATTCCCGAGACCTGCGACATGGATGCCATACTCAAGGCGCGCGGCATCGACACGCTGATCATTACCGGCACGCTCACCAATTGCTGCTGTGAAAGCACGGCGCGCGATGCGCTGCAGATGGGCTACAACGTCATCTTCATGTCCGACGCCAACGCCACCCTCTCCGACGAGGAGCACCTGGGCACGCTGCTCTCGATGTACACCATCTTCGCCGACGTGATGGATACGCCCTATCTCATGGAGCTGATTGCCAAATCCGCCCCAGCCCGCGCCGCAGCCTGATCCGTAACGCCCGGTCCGACGACCGGCAGCCCGCAATCGGAGCCATGAGATGAACGCCCTCGCGCCCGCCGCCGACATCGACATCGTTGAACTGACCATCGCCGACGTTCAGGAGGGCCTCGCCTCGGGCAAGTTCACCTCCGAGCAGCTGACGGCGGCACACCTCGCCCGCATCGAGCGGTTCGAACCGTTCTACAACGCCTTCACCTTCATGAACCCCACCGCCCTCGCCGATGCCCGCGCCATCGACGCCCGCCGGGCGTCTGGCGAGGCGCTCGGCCCGCTGGCCGGCGTACCGGTGGTGGTGAAGGAAGCCATGGACATGGTCGGCTTCCCCTCGACCGCCGGCTGGGCGCGGCTCTGTTCACTTACCGGCGGCATCGACCTGATGCCGGAGCGCGACGCGCCAGTGGTGGCGCGGCTCCGGGCCGCCGGCGCCATCATACTCGGCAAGACCAATATTCCCGCCTTCAGCCATGATGGCGCCCGCGCCAATACCAGCTGGGACGGCCCGACCTTCAACGCCGTCGACCGCGCCATCTGCCCCGGCGCCAGTTCGTCGGGCACGGCCACCGCGATTTCCGCGAGCTTCGCCGTGGTAGGGCTGGCCGAGGAGACAGGCGGCTCGATCCAGAACCCCGGCGCCGCGCAGAGTCTCGTGTCGGTGAAGCCGAGCTTCGCGCTCATCCCAAATTCGGGCGTCGCGCCGCTGGCCGGCTCCACCCGCGACGTGGTGGGCCCGCATGCACGCACGGTCAGGGATGCCGCGATCCTGCTCGATGTGCTGGCCGGCTACACGGTGGAGGACCCCAAGACCGTCGCCGCGATCGGCAACATTCCAGCGGGCGGCTACACGGCAAGGCTCGAGACCACTGCGCTCAAGGGCAAGACGCTCGGCCTTTATGGCACCGGGTGGCGCGTGAAGCCGATCGCGCCGGAAACGCAGGCGCTCTATGACCGCGCCATCACAGAAATCAAGGCGCTGGGCGCCGCCCTTGTGGACGACCCGTTCGCCGGAACCGGCTTTTCCGATCTCCGCGCCGCGGGCGAGTTCGACCCGCGCGGCATGGAATCCATCGCCTACGATATGGAACTGTGGCTGAGGCGCCTCGGACCATCGGCAAAGGCCGACAGCTTCGCCAAGCTCAAGTCCCTGCTGCCCGAGGACCCGTTTGCGCCCGGCGGCATGCTGGGCGGCCACCCCAAGGAGAGCCCGGTGCTCGCCAGATCGCTCGAGGACCCGACTGTGCCACCCGACCTCTCGGGCTTCCTCAAGGCACGCAGCGACTATCTCGCACTGTTCAACGCAACGCTCGATCGTTTCGGGCTCGATGCGCTGGTCTTTCCGCAATCGACAGACCCGCTGCCCGGGATCTTCAGCAAGGAGACCTACCCGGCGACCACGGTCTCCGAGATCAACATCGCCGGCTTGCCGGGCGTGACGGTGCCCGCCGGACGCTACAGCAATGGCGCACCCTTCAGCCTGATCTTCGTTGGCCGGATGTGGAGCGAGGCGACCCTGCTCGGATTCGCCTTTGCCTATGAGCAGGCGACGCGCCACCGCATCGTACCGGTGCTGGAAGAGACGCCCTACCCGGCCTGAATGCGATCGGCGAGATCGAGCGCCGAGAGTGCCACGTCCTCGATGCGCGAGCGACCGGCCCAGTCGCCGGTCGCCGCAATCCCCCGGTCCTGATCGTACCACGGGGTGGTTGGCGCCTCGTGCTGGATCCGTGCGGACTTCCAGCGGTGGACGACGGACAGCGCCGCATCGGAGGCATCGATGCCGGTTTCGGCGAGGAGCGCCGCCTTGATGCGCCGTGCGATCTCGTCGGTTTCGAGGTCGAGCAGCACCTCCGCCATTTCGGGCGTCGTGTGCACGACGAGGGCGGCGCGCGTCGCATCGCGCCCGGGCTTGGTCGAGTTGACACCGATAAAGCCGAGCGCACCGCCCTCGAGCCGCGCTGAAACCCAGTCCTCGCGCCAGGGCGCGGTCCAGCCGAGCATCACCGCGTAGCAGGGCGCCATGCGTTGCGTGCGCAGTGCATGGCCCTGCGGCACGGCTTCGCCGAATAGCCCGATGGTCTGCCGCGGTGTCGCCGTACCAACGACGATATCGAATTTGCCGAGTGCCTTGCCGGTGACGTCCTCAAGGGCCCAGAGCCCCCCATGGCGCTCTTCCAGCATCGCCACATCGGTCTGGAACCGCGCCGGAACATCCCCTGCCAGCGCCGCAACCAAGCCGCCCATGCTAGGCACGCCGACGAGGCGCTGCGCTCGCGGTGCCGATGTCCCAACCAGGACGCCATCGCGGAACAGGGCTTCGGGCCCCTGCCATTCCGCGACAGCCCCGACCGCGATCAATGGGTTCACCAGTCCTGCGAACCGTGGGTCGCGCAGCGTGAAGAACTGCGCGCCGTGATCGAAGCGGAAACCCTCCGCCTGCCGCGTCGACATGCGGCCACCATACCCGCGCCCCTTCTCGAAAAGCGTGACCTCGTGGGTGGCCCTTAGAGCCCCCGCGAGCACCGCGCCGCCGAGGCCACCGCCAATGATCGCCACACGCTTCATATGAGGGCCGCCCAGCCGAGAAGTGCGAGGATCACGAGCGCACTGACATTGCGCCGCACCGGCCAGAACCAGTCGGGCCATGCCCCGGCGCGCGCCAGGCGGTAATCCACCATGACGAGCACGAGGAACACCAGCGCCTCAAGCAGAAACGCCAGCTTTCCGAGGGGCAGCAACACCGCCCCCCAGGCGGCGAGCGCGGTGATGTTGCTGAGGACGAGCAGACCCCGCGGCGCCCGCGCGGGCTGCACCATGGCCTGAGTCCAGTGGAGGCCCGAAACAAAAGCGGCGATCACAGCGCCATAGGCGATCACCGCCCCCGGAGCACCCGGCCAATAGGGCCAGAGCCCCAAGCCGAGATAGAAGGGCAAGGCGCCGGAGTAAGGCAACATGGTCGCGAACAGGCGCGACGGCAAAGCATGGTTGGCTGTCATGGAGTCGATACGGCGAAGAAGCCGCCCGCGATCACAGCGTCGCGAGATTCATGCCGCCCGAGACGGCAGCCCGGCCACCGTGAGGTGACCGGGACGAACGAGTGCATCGGAACGAAACGCCGACCCCGTCAGGTCAACGAGCCCACCACGCCCTCGATGAGATAGTCGGTGCCCC
>CAYPYV010000121.1:0-10176 GCA_964414845.1 uncultured Devosia sp.
CCTTGGTGCGGGTGGCGCCAGCCGTGCGCAGGATGATGCCCTGGCCCAGCGGCACATCGAGATCGCCGACGATCTCCTTGAGGCGCTTGCGGTCGGCAGCATTGGTGATCTTGCGCGAAATGCCGCCGCCACGCGCCGTGTTCGGCATGAGCACGGAATAGCGGCCGGCCAGCGACAGATAGGTGGTCAGTGCAGCGCCCTTGTTGCCGCGCTCTTCCTTGACGACCTGCACCAGCATGACCTGCCGGCGCTTGATCACTTCCTGGATCTTGTACTGACGCCGCAGGTTGGTTGGGCGACGACGTTCATGCACGTCGTCCAGAGCGTCGCCACCACCAACGCTTTCGACCGGCTCATTGCTTGTTGGAGCCTGTTCGATATGGCCAGCGTCGTCATCCTCCGATTCCGCGTGGCTCTCCGTATCGGCGTCTGCCGCCTTTGCCTCAGGGGCCGCTTCGGGAGCGTCGTGGTCGTCGTCGTCATGATCGGCCTCTTCGCGCAGCAGCGCTTCGCGGTCGGCGATCGGAATCTGGTAATAGTCGGGATGGATTTCGCTGAAGGCAAGGAAGCCGTGGCGGTTGCCACCATATTCGACGAAGGCGGCCTGCAGGGAAGGTTCGACCCGCGTCACCTTGGCGAGGTAGATGTTTCCCCGCAATTGCCGCCTTGAGGCGGATTCGAAATCGAACTCCTCGAGTCGGTTACCGTTGGTGACGACGATCCGCGTCTCTTCCGGGTGGGTGCCATCCACCAACATGCGCTTTGTAGCCATTATGAACTCCGCGCCGATGCGCGCCGGCACGTACAGGGTACGTTGGCCGACCCCGTCGTGAAGCTGTGCGCATGGCGAATGTTAAAGAACAGGGGGCGCCGATGGCGCCGGGGGAAGCAGCGCCGGTCGCGCTGCTGAAATGAAGGGGGGATGCCGGCCAGCCGTTTAGGACAAAGGCGCAACCGCTATTCGGGTTCGCGTCACTACCTGTCCGCCGGGCCGCCATCAGACCTCTTCCTCGAGGGCGGTCGCGTAATGCGTTTTACCCGCCCGTCCGGTCCGCAAGGACCGTGATTCTAACACGAGGCGCCAAGATTGCCGCACTCCGGACTTGGGATGCCCCATCGTCCGCCGCCGCCTTATCCCAGACCAGGAGCGCAAACTGCGCTATTCCGGCATATGGTTAGGGCAGCAGGCCGCCTCAAGTAGGCTTTAGGGGTGTTGCCGCAATTTCGCAACAGGAAAGTCAAAACCCGCACAGCACAGGCACTTGCAGCAGGCGCAATGTCTTGCCAAACGATTTTGGGGCCCGGTTTGCCCCAGAATCGCCAGACTGACATGCGGTCTGTGTGGTTGGGATATCGGAGCAGAACAGTCTTGCGGATTTCAGCCGGTTGCGGCGGCAGAGCCGGCCTTACGATCATTGCAGCAATGCTGGCAACGCTGCTCGCGTTGGCGACATTGTTCGGTTCGTCCTCGGCGCAGGAGATATCCATAGAGGACTATCCGGATGTCATCGACGCACGCGTCTCGGCCACCCCGGAGCGGGCCCGCCTGATCGTCGACCTGAGCGGCGCGACAGAATTCGCGATCGTTTCTCTCGACAACCCGCAGCGCATCGCGATCGACGTCAAGGCGTTCGACGTGAAGATCCTAGCGCCCGCGGACGTGGCCGGCCGCGGCTTGGTCAGCAGCTTTACGATCGAAATGGCGGAAAAGGGCAGGGCGCGCACGACGCTTACGCTCGCGAGCCCTGCACAGGTGCAACAGGCCTATATTCTCAAGGCCGTTGCCGACCAGCCGGCGCGCTTGGTCGTGGACCTGATTCCCGACACGGCCGAACATTTCGCAGCTAAGGCAGCCGCCGACCTTGCTGCCTCCCTCGCCAACAGGGGCCAGGCGCCAAGTGCTGTTCCAACCGACCCTGGAACACATGGAGAAAAGCCGGTCTCCCGACCCCTGGTTGTCATTGACCCTGGGCATGGCGGGATAGACAATGGCGCATCTGCTCCGAATGGCGTGCACGAAAAGAACATCACGCTCACCTTCGCGCTGGAACTGCAGAAGGTGCTGATCGCGACGGGCCGCTTCGATGTGGCATTGACGCGAGAAGACGATACCTACCTGACGCTGAACCAGCGCGTCGACCTTGCCCGCCAGAACAAGGCCGACCTGTTCGTCTCGCTCCATGCCGATACGTTCCAGCAACCAGAGATCCGCGGGGCCAGCGTCTATACCCGCGACGAGAACGCCACGGATGTGCTCGACAAGGTGCTGGCTGATGGTGAGAACCGCTACGACATAGTGGCGGGCTTCGCCGTGCCGCAGGCGACGCCGCAGGTGATGGATATCCTCGTCGACCTGATGCGGCGGGAAATGCGGAAGAACTCCTTCCAGGCGGCGGAGTCTATCGTCCGGCAACTCGAACCAAGCGTGCCTCTCAGAAAGTTCCCCGTGCGTCAGGCCGACTTCTTCGTGCTGCAGGCACCTGACGTGCCCTCGATTCTCGTCGAACTCGGGTTTCTTTCCAATGCGGCGGACATTGCCAACCTGCAAAAGTCCGAATGGCGGGACCGCACCGTCAACGCACTCGCGCGCGGGATTGCCGACTTCTTCGACAGTATCCAGAAGGATGTGGTGGCGTCCCAATGATGCTCGAACCCGCAATGTTGCATGACGCGACCCACATGCGCTTCTGCAGGCGCTCTGCTATCAGATCACTTCGATTTGCGCGGCGCGGCATAGAGGGAAAACTCCGCCAATGCTGAGACTTCTGGGATGGCTGTTTGGATTCTCGCTGTTCTGCGCCTTCGCAGCGATCGGGGTCGCGGCTGTTTACCTGCAGCAGGTTTCCGACGGCCTGCCAGACTACACGGTGCTCAAGGACTACCAGCCTCCGGTAACGACGCGCGTGCATGCAGCGGACGGGACGCTGCTCGCTGAGTATGCGCGGGAGCGACGCCTGTTTCAGCCGATCGAAACGATCCCGGCACTGGTCGTCGACGCGTTCATTTCGGCCGAAGACAAGGACTTCTACAAGCATGGCGGTATCGCCATCGACGGTGTCGTTCGCGCCCTGCGCGACAATGTCATGGCCAAGATCGAAGGAAACGATGCAATTCAGGGTGGTGGCTCGACCATCACGCAGCAGGTGGCGAAAAACTTCCTGCTGTCGTCGGAGCAGACCTGGGATCGCAAGATCAAGGAAGCGATCCTGGCACTGAGGATCGAGTCGACTTTCTCGAAAGACAAGATACTCGAACTCTATCTCAACGAAATCTTCCTTGGGCTCAACTCCTACGGCGTTGCAGCCGCCGCGCTCAACTATTTCGACAAGGCACTCTATGAGTTGACGCCAGCCGAGGCGGCATATCTCGCGGCTCTGCCGAAGGGACCCAACAACTACCACCCGTTCCGCCGCACGAAGCAGGCAATCGAACGCCGGAACTGGGTGCTCGATCGCATGGTCGAGAATGGGTACCTTCAAACCGCGCAGGCGGAAGAGGAGAAGCAGCAGCCGCTGAACGTGAAGCCGCGCAGTTCGGGCAGCCAGTTGTTCTCGGCAGAATACTTCACCGAGGAGGTCCGCCGGCAACTCGGGAAACTGTATGGCGAGGCCGAGCTGTATGGCGGCGGTCTCAGCGTGCGAACGACGCTCGACCCCAACCTGCAGGAATATGCGCGCAAGGCGCTGATGAATGGGCTCATAAGCTACGACCAGAACTACGGCTTTCGCGGCCCGGTGGCGAGTGTGGACATCTCCGCTGATTGGGGCGAGGCGGTGAACGCCGTCAAGCCCCTCAGCGACGTTCCGGAATGGTCGCTGGCGGTGGTGCTGGAGATCGACTCCAATGAGGCGAAGATCGGTCTGAGGCCAGATACAGACGTCGACGGCAAGATCGTCAAGGAGCGCGTCACCGGCACGTTGTCTGGCCCCGACGTGAAATGGGTGAGCAAGAAACTCGGCACCATCCTGAAGCCAGGCGACGTGATCTACGTGTCCAAGGTGGATGGGAAGCCCGATCACTACACACTGGAACAGGTGCCTGAGATCGAGGGCGCGCTTGTCGCAATGGACCCACGGACCGGCCGCGTGCTCGCCATGGTCGGAGGCTTCTCCTACGCGGAATCCGAATTCAACCGCGCGACCCAGGCATTGCGGCAACCAGGATCTTCGTTCAAGCCGATTGTCTATTCCGCTGCGCTCGACAATGGCTACACGCCTGCATCGGTGGTGCTCGACGCACCGATCGAGATCGTCAATGCCGATGGCTCGGTCTGGCGGCCGGAGAACTACGCGCAGAGCTTCTATGGCCCGCAGACCTTGCGCGTCGGCATCGAAAAGAGCCGTAACGTCATGACTGTGCGGCTCGCCAAGGATCTTGGTATGCCGCTCATCTCTGACTACGCCAAGATGTTCGGCATCTATGACAACTTGACGCCAGTGCTGGCGATGGCGCTCGGTGCTGGTGAAACCACCGACATGCGGATGACGGCGGCCTACGCCACAATCGCCAATGGCGGGCGCCGCATCGTGCCCACGCTGATCGACCGTATTCAGGATCGATACGGCAAGACGATCTACAAGCACGATGAGCGGATCTGCGACGGCTGCAATTCCGAGAACTGGGCGCAGCAGCCCGAGCCCCTGATCATCGACAATCGTGAGCAGGTGCTGGATCCGATGACGGCCTACCAGATCACCTCGATGATGGAAGGCGTGGTGCAGCGCGGTACGGGCACTCATGCCCGGTCCCTCAACCGCCCAGTCGCAGGCAAGACAGGTACCTCGAACGACTACAAGGATGCCTGGTTCATCGGCTTCACGCCCGAACTGGTTGCCGGCATCTATGTCGGCTTCGATACTCCGAAATCGATGGGCAAGCAGGCGACCGGCGGCGAGATGGCGGTGCCGATCTTCACCGAGTTCATGGCTGACGCGCTGAAGGGCAAGCCACCCACTCCATTCAACATGCCGGCAGGCATGACCCAGATATGGATCGACCCCGGAACGGGCGTCAAGGCGACGGCTGGCGGGGCCGCGATCTATGAAGGCTTCAAGCCTGGCACCGGTCCCAACCTGGTGACGTCGGTGATCGGGGTGAATTCGGATGCCTTCAACGCCATTCAGCAGGGACAGGACCCGGGCTTCGACCAAGGACTCGGGCAGGACCCGACTCAGGATGTGAACCAGGGTCGCGGCGGGCTGTTCTGACCATGCTCATGCCGAGTTACCCGGACCCGAGGTTCAGCGTTCGCGCTGAGCCGCGTATCGTAGACGCCGGGCTCGTTGCGATTGGCCAGCGTCTGCTGGCCGCGGTTGAGGGTGTCAACGCCTATGGTCTGGCGGCCGTGCATATTGGTGCCATTGCGCCTGTTGTGGTGATCAGCATTGCGGAAGACAGCGCCAAGCGCGCCTACCGGGTGCTCTACAATCCACGAATAGTCGAGTGTTTCGGGCCGGTAGAGCCAGGTCCGGAAGGCTCGGTCGCACTGCCCGGGGTCGAGGTCGAGATCAGCCGGCCGCGCGGCGCGCTTGTCGCCTATGATGACGCGAACGGAGAAAGGCAGGAGTTGCGCCTCGAAGGCTGGCCGGCGCGCATCGCGCAGCACGAAATCGAGCAGATGAACGGGGTGTTCTTTCTTGCCCATCTGTCGCGGCTGAAGCGAGAGATGGTGCTGAAGAAGGCGAGGAAGCGGAGCTGACGACCAGCCTGCGTGTGGAACCGCGGCCATGATCGGGAACTGGTGCCGGCAGCAGGATTTGAACCCGCGACCTTCTGATTACAAATCAGCTGCTCTACCAACTGAGCTATACCGGCACGCGCGGTGCGATTAGCATCGGAGGCAGGTGCTGGCAAGACGTGCGCGCGACGGATATCGCGTGCCCAGCCCCCGAGGATCGGATGCCGAACAGGAATCAGGCTGCCCGCCGTCCATTGCCAAGGCTCGCTGGAATTGTGGCAGGCATCTTCGTCGGCCTTCTTCTCATGCTGATGGGCTGGATGCTGGAGCCCGCCTACGCCGTCGCAATGGGCGCAAATGGTCTCTTCGTGACCTATCTGGCGCTGACCGTGTACGAAGTGCCGTGCCTGACGCCGGATTTCCTCAAGAAGCGCGCGGCGGATGCCGACGCGCCAGTCGGCGTGATTTTCGCCGTCGTGGTGATCGCCATCGGCGCCGCCGTAACTTTCCTCTTCCTTGCGCTCAACGGTGGTCGACTCGACCCCGTGGAGGTGACGCTTTCGGCCGTCTCCGTGCTCACCGGATGGTTGACCATCCATACCATGACGGGCCTGCACTACGCCTACGAGTACTATGGCGCGCACGAGGCGGGCGAGATTGTCGGTGGCCTCGATTTCCCCGGTAAGGATGCTCCGGATGGTTGGGCCTTCCTGTATTTCTCATACGTGATCGGAATGACCGCACAGGTCTCCGATGTCGAGGTGACGTCGAACATGATGCGCCGACGGGTGCTGGTGCATGGACTCGTGTCGTTCCTGTTCAACACGGTGATCGTCGCTGCGTCGGTGAACGTCGTCGTGGCGGTGGGAGGCGGCTGAGTTCAGCCAGCCGCCGTAGTTGCCGCGAACAGGGCGATGGCTGCGGCATTCGAGACGTTGAGCGACTTGATCGGCCCCGGCATGTCGAGCTTGACCATTTCGGAGCAGAGCTCCCGGGTGCGCTGACGCAGGCCCTTTCCCTCGGCGCCAAGCACGATTGCGAGCGGCGCGCGGGCCGTGCGCGGCCGCAATGTTTCCGTCGCCTCCGAGTCGAACCCGAGCACATCCATGCCGGCATCCTTGAGGCTGATGATGGTGTCACCCAGATTTCGAACCTCGATGAGCGGCACGAGATCCAGCGCGCCCGAGGCGGCCTTTGCCATGACGCCGGTCTCGCGCGGAGAATGGCGCGCCGTGGTGATGACCGCATCGGCGCCAAAGGCGCAGGCCGTGCGTAGTATCGCGCCGACATTGTGCGGATCGGTCACCTGGTCGAGCACGACGAGCAACCTGGGGTTGGCAATATCCTTGAGGCCAAAGCGGCTGACCGGCTCCACCTCGAGCGCTACGCCCTGATGGACGGCGTCGGCGCCTAGTAATCGATCGAGTTCCTTGGGCGTCGTTTCGACCGGCCGCATGCCGGCCAGATCGCCCGTCTCCCTGAGCCGCGAGAGGGCATTGGGTGTGGCGAGCAGCGCCCGTCGCTCACGACGCGGGTTGTCCAGTGCGGCGCGCACCGTGTGCAGGCCATAGAGGTAGACCGGCCCGGTATCGGGGTCGTATTTCGGCTTGGGCGGAAATTTGTTGCGGCTCATGCGCTCGGCCTATCGCCTTTCCTCAAAGACAACAAGTGCAGCGCCACGGCCCGCTGCCGGCTTTCCGACGGAAGTGGGTTCTACACCCGTGGCCGGGCTGCGGGGATAAGTTGCACAGCGGCGGGCTCTAGCCAGCGATTTTCGCCTTAACCCTAAGAGGGACTGAATCCGCCGTTGCAGATGTCCGGAAAACCGCATGGCATTTAAATCCATCTTTACCTTAACGCCCTAGTCTCATCGGCATTGAGTACCTGTGTACGAGTGGACTGATGAGTAACAAGGCACTGAAGACCGCTGCCATCGTGGGCATCATCCTGGGTGCCTCGGCGCTTACCGGTTGCAGCTCGCTGGGTGGGTTGGGTTTTGATCGCACGCAGACCGGCTCCGTCAGGTCGGACGCGACGATCAATTCCTCGCAGTCGATGCCCAACAGCCTGCAATCCACGAATGTCGCGTATTTGCCGCCTGCCGATATCGGCAGCTCCGGTGGAGGCGGCGCGATGGTCGGCGCGGCGGCAACGCCCGTGCGGGCCCAGGCCTCAGTGACTTCGCAAGATTTGCCCTCGCTTTCCCCGTCATCCAACGGTGCCGCTTCGATGATGCCCGCAGCCAAGCCACTCGTCTCTCTTCCGCAGGATTCCTCGGTTCCCATGACACAGACGCTGGCGGCCACGGCTCCAGCGCCCGTCGCAGCGCCGGCAGCGCCCGCCGGCAACCTCGTCGCAGTACCCTCGGACGCCTATGTCCATATGGTCGAGAGCGGCGAGAGCCTCTACACCATCGCCCGGCGCTACAATGTCACCGCGCAGGCCATCATCCAGGCGAACGGCTTCTCGGCGCCGGACAAGATTTATGTCGGCCAGAAACTTGTGATCCCCGGGCGTGCCGACCTTCTCGCCAAGATGGGGCCGAAGGTTGCCGCCTCGCAGCCGCTGGCGCCCGCCGACGGGACCCTGCAGGCTCCTGCGCCCGCCGCAAAGCCGACACAGGTCGCCTCGCTTGAGACGAAGGTGGACGCCGCACTCGCTACGCCAAAGCCGCTGGCTGCCACTCCCGTTGCGGCTGCGCCGAAGGCGACAGCGGCTCCGGCGCAGACCGCACCGGCTGCTCCGGTTACCCAGCAGGCTGCCGTCGAGCCCGTCTCGTCGGGTGCCGAGAAGTTCCGCTGGCCGGTTTCGGGCCGCGTCATCACCGATTTTGCCAACTCCAAAGGCACCGGAATCAATATCGAGGCGCCGGAAGGGACAGCCGTCCGCGCTGCCGAGAACGGTCAGGTGATCTATGCGGGCTCGGGTGTCGAAGGCTACGGCAACCTGATCCTCATCCGCCATCCCAACGGCTATGTGTCCGCCTACGCTCACCTCAAGGACATGAGCGTCGCCAAGGGTACCGTGGTCAACCGCGGCGACGTGATCGGTTCCGCTGGCAAGACTGGCTCGGTGTCGAAGCCGCAGTTGCACTTCGAGCTGCGCAAGGGCGCCACCCCGGTTGATCCGATGCCGCTGCTCGCCAGCTGAGTTCGAGCCCATAGAGTCGAGCGGGCCCCGGTTTGTGCCGGGGCCTTCGCATTTGTGGGTGGCGCCACTTCCCGTTTCGTGCAACCCAGTCCCGCCCGGAATGCTTCTCTGGCTGTCGCCCAAAATTGCTATAGTGCCCACATGCTGATCGACTCCCACTGCCATCTCGACTTCACCGATCTCGCCAAGGACCGGGCCGGTGTGCTCGATCGGGCCAGGGCCGCGGGGGTAACCGGCATGGTGACGATTTCCACCCATGTTGGCCGCTTCGAGACCTATCGGCAGATCGCCGAGACACATCCCGAAATCTGGTTTTCCGTCGGTACCCATCCGCACCATGCCGATGAGGAGCCCGACGTGATGCCGGAGGATCTGGTCCGGCTGAGCCAGCACCCCAGATGCGTGGCCATCGGCGAGGCGGGGCTCGACTATTTCTACGACAATGCGCCAAAGGCGGCGCAGGAGACCGGGCTCTTGCGCCACATCGCAGCAGCACGGGAGACGGGTTTGCCGCTGGTCATTCACGCCCGGGCGGCCGACGAACGCATGGCGGAGATCCTGACGGCTGAGACCGCAAGGGGCGCGTTTCCGTTCCTGCTTCATTGCTTCACCGGAGGGATGGCCCTCGCGAGGACGGCACTCGAGCTGGGCGGCAGCATTTCGTTCTCGGGCATCGTGACGTTCAAGAACGCCGAAGAGATCCGCGCCGTGGCGGCTATGGTGCCTTCGGACAGGTATCTGGTGGAAACGGATGCGCCATACCTTGCGCCGATACCGCATCGCGGCGCGACCAACGAACCGAGTTTCGTCGCGCATACGGCGGCGAGGCTTGCCGAGGTGCGCGGAATCGCGCTGGAGCAGGTCGCTGCAGAGACAACGGCGAACTTCTTCCGGCTGTTTTCCAAGGCGAGGGCTGCCTGATGGCCGAGGCGCAGCGCATCGTCGCAACGATCATGGGCTGCGGATCGTCGGCAGGAGTGCCCCGTATCGGCGGGGACTGGGGCGTTTGCGACCCCAACAACCCCAGGAATCGGCGGCGGCGCTGCTCGCTGCTGATCGAAGGTTTCACGGAAGGGGCCGAACACCCGACGCGCATCGTGATCGACACGGGTTGTGACCTGCGCGAGCAGTTGCTCGATGCGAATGTCGACCGGCTCGACGCCGTGCTCTACACCCATGAGCATGCCGACCACACCCATGGGATCGACGACCTCCGGGTGCTGGCACTGTCGGCGCGCCGCAGGGTGGATGTGTATTTCTCGGCGCAGGCGGCGAACCGGATTGTCCAGAGCTTTGCCTATTGTTTCACCGCGCCGCCCGGGAGTGGATATCCGCCGATCCTCAACCAG
>CAYPYV010000122.1:0-10074 GCA_964414845.1 uncultured Devosia sp.
TCATGTTGACGCTGAAATAGTAGGTGCAGAACTGCGGCACCGAATAGGTGTTGTCGGGCAGCTCGGCCTTCAGCGCCGGGTATTGACCGGCGGGCACGTCGGTCTGGTCGACTTCGCCGGCGCGCCAGCGGGTCAGCCCCTGGTTTTCGTCATTGATGGTGAGGAACTGCACTTCCTCGAGCACGGTCTTGGCATTGTCCCAGTAGTTGGGATTGCGCTTGACCACGACGCGTTCGCCGGGGGTGTTTTCGGCGAGTGTATAGGCGCCGTTGCCCACGATATTCTCGGGCTTGGTCCAATCGACGCCCTTGGCCTCGATGACCGCCTTCGGCGCCGGGAAGAGCGTGGCATGCGACAGCGTGCGCACAAACCACGGGCTGGAGAAGCTGAGCGACACTTCCAGCGTCTTGTCGTCGATGGCCTTCACGCCGAGGTCGGTGACGGGCTTCTTGCCGGCGACGATGTCATCGGCGTTCGCGACACCAACGAGACCGACGTAGTAGGCGTAGTTCGACGCCGTCTTGGGATCGACGGCACGCTGCCAAGCATAGACGAAATCGCCAGCGGTGACCGGGTCGCCGTTCGACCACTTCGCATCGCGCAGCTTGAACGTATAGACCGTCTTGTCGGCATTGACTTCGTAGCTCTCGGCCACGCCGGGGACAGGTTCGCCGTCCGCACCAGAGTTATACAGACCCTCGAACAGGCTGCGCACCACAGCCGAAGTATCCACATCCTCCACCAGCTGCGGATCGAGCGTATTGATGTTGTCGAGCACCCGATACTTGAACACCTGCTCGGCAGCGAGCTTGGTACCCTCGGGAACCTCCGCCGCATAGCTCGCCGTCATGGCAGTGCCCAGCAGCAGTCCAGCGGCAAGGGCCGCGGCCAATACGCCATTAAGTTTCATTGTGTCCCATCTCCATGGAAACTTGTTTTCCTGCATCAGGGCCAGATGGCAAGCCATGCCCCGTTTCATCCCGACTGGTCGAAATCGCCGGGTTGGGTACGCACGTTAAGACATTGACAGGATCGTGACAAGCTTCTGTTTGACGCTTACGTCAACGACCCTCGGCCCGGAGATTTACTCCGTTCGGGACGAGCGTTGCACTCGCGCAACACTGCGTGGAAACCATCAGACGCTACAGGGTATTATGGTGAAGCAAGCTTTACCAACGCACCGACGCGATGCTTGTGTCCCGCGTCCTTTCGATCTTTGGGGGTATTATGAATCGTATTGCGATTGCACTGATTGCGTCTGTTGCTTTTGCCGGCATTGCCAATGCTGCTGACCTGCTCGTCGAGCCGGCAGCCGCGCCGGCGGTAACTGCCGATTATGACTGGACCGGCTTCTATGTCGGCGCGCAGGCTGGCTATTTCGCCGGTGCCGCATCGTGGCAGAATATCGTTCCCGACACGCGCTATTCGGAAGGCTCGCCCGAAGCTGCAGCCTTCGGCATCTATGGCGGCTATGACATCGACCTCGGCTCGATCGTTCTCGGCGTTGGCGGCCAGTACAACGTGACCGACGCCACGGACACGCAGCTCTTTGTGCCGTCAGTTTTCGGCGACGCGGCGACTTTCGACGTGACTGGCTATGGCTCGATTGACGCGAGCGTCGGCATCGATCTGGGGCAGTTCAAGCCCTACCTCGTCGTGGGCGCGGGCGCGGCCAACCTCGACATCTACTATGATGGCATTCCCGACGAAGATTATGCCGTCGAGACGCTGTGGGGCTGGACTGCCGGCATTGGCGCGGACATTGCCCTTACGGACAGCCTTGTTGCCCGCCTCGAGTACCGCCACGCGGACTACGGCACGAAGGAAGTCGTTTCGGAAGTGACGATTCCGTCGGTTGGCGACAGCCATGAGATCGCACTGACGTCCGACACGCTGACCGCAGGCCTCGGCTTCAAGTTCTGATCGCGCCGTTTGTCTGGCACATCTTTGAAACCGGCCCGCATCGGGCCGGTTTTGTTTTGGGTTCAGTCGACTCGTTCCACCAGCGCCGCGACGCCCATGCCGCCGGCCGTGCAGATGGAAATGAGCGCGCGCCGCTTGTTCTCGACCTGAAGCAGCTTCGCGGTGTGACCGAGGATGCGGGCGCCGGTCGCAGCGAAGGGGTGGCCATAAGCGAGGCTGGAGCCCTTGATGTTGATGCGTGTCGGATCGATGGGCCCGAGCGGCGTCTCACGGCCGAGGACCTCGCGACAATAGTCCGCAGATTCCCACGCGCGGAGCGTTGCCAGCACCTGCGCGGCAAAGGCCTCATGCAGCTCGAAAAGATCAATATCGGCAAAGCCGAGCCCGGCGCGCCGCAGCAGGTCGGAAACGGCGATGGTGGGCGCCATGAGCAGCCCCTCGCCATGCGCGAAATCGTTCGCCGCCACCTGCCCCATCTTGAGCCGCGCGAGCACGGGCAGCCCACGCGACCGCGCCCAATCCTCGGAGGCGAGCAGAACCGCGGCTGCGCCGTCGGTCAATGGTGTCGAATTGGCTGCCGTCAATGTCCCCTGCCCCGAGCGCTTGTCGAAGGCGGGCGACATGGTCGCCATCTTTTCGAGGCTGGTATCGGGCCGGATATTGTTGTCGCGGAGCACGCCGGCAAAAGGCACGACGAGATCGTCGTGGAAACCTTCGTCATAGGCGCGGGCGGCATTGGTGTGACTGCGATAGGCCAGCTCGTCCTGCTCGGCGCGCGGGATGGCCCATTGCTTGGCCATCAGCTCGCAATGCTCGCCCATCGACAAACCGGTGCGCGGCTCGCCGGTATTGGGCGCAACCGGAGCCAGTTCACCCAGGGAAAAGCCCTTGAGGGCCTTGAGCTTTTCTGACGTGGTGCGTGCGCGGCTCAAGGCAATGGCCCGGTGCTGGAACCGCGTGCCGAACACCACCGGCGCGTCCGAGACAGTATCGGAGCCGGCCGCGATCGCGCTGTCGATCTCGCCCGTGGCGATCTTCGCGCCCAGCATCAGCGCCGCCTGCAGCGAGGTCCCGCAGGCGATCTGGATATTGGTGCCGGGCGTGCGCGGCGAAAGGCCGGCGTCGAGGGCCGCCTCGCGGGCAAGGTTGAAATCGCGCGAATGGGAAAGGACCGCGCCGGCCGCGACTTCGCCAATGCTGTCGCCGGCGAGATTATAGCGGTCGACGAGACCCTTGAGCGCCCCGCCCAGCATGGTCAGGTTGGACTGCTCGGAATAAAGAGTATGGGCCCGCGTGAAGGCGATGCGGGCGGAGCCGACAATGGCGATGGGGCGAAGTTCGGGCATGTTCAGGCCCTCCCTGAAGCGCGGGCGGCAAGCGGACCACCAAGGAACGGGGCGAAGCCGGTGCCGAGGATGACTCCGATATCGGCGAGGTCGGGGGAGGCGACTATGCCGTCGGCGACGGCGGCCTCGGTGGCATCGACCAGCGGCTGGACGAGTTGCCGGCCGAGGCCGGCAAGGTCAGGATGGGGCGCAGCGGCAGCCTTGACCGGTTTGCCATCGGTCCAGGTATAGAATCCCGCGCCGGACTTCCGCCCGAGCTTGCCCTCGGCGATGAGGCGCGCCATCTCGCTTGACGGCGGCACGGGCTGGCCGAGTTCTTCGGCAACGAACCTGCCAACATCAAGGCCGACCGTATCCATGAGCTCGATCGGGCCCATCGGCATACCGAAGGCCTCGGCGGCGGCATCGACGGTTTCACGCGAGGTCCCCGCATCGACCATCCGCACCGCGGCGAGCATATAGGGCATCAGCACCCGGTTGACGAGAAACCCAGGGGCGGAGCGAACGAGAACCGGGCTCTTGCCAATGGCGATGGCAAAGCTTGCGCCCATACCGACGGCGCGGTCGTCGTTGAAACTCGAGCGGATGACTTCGACAAGCGGCAATTGTGCCACCGGATTGAAAAAATGTAGTCCGATCAGGCGATTGGGCTGAGTGAGCCCCTCGGCGATCCGTTCGAGCGGAATGGACGAGGTATTGGTGGCGAGAATGGCCCCGGGCCGGCAGCGCGCCTCGGCATCGCGGAAAATCTGCTGCTTGATCTCCAGCCTTTCGACCACAGCCTCGATGACGACATCGGCGCGGGCGAGGCCCTTGCCCTCCGGATCGGGCACAAGCCTCAGCGCAGCGGCATCCACATCGGCCTTCGACTTGAGCCGCTTCCGGAACAGCGCCTTTGCGCGTTCGAGCGCAGGGGAAATCCGCGCCATGTCGATATCCTGAAGCGTGACACCGAAGCCGCGGAGCGCGCACCACGCGGCAATGTCGCCGCCCATTACCCCCGCCCCGATGACATGCACCCACCGGAACTCGGGCTTCTCCTTGCCGCGCAGCCCCTGCTTCTTCAGTCCCTCGGAGAGGAAGAAGACCCGCCTGAGCTGGCGCGCCGTGTCGGAGCCAAGCAGCCGCGAGAAGGCCGGAATCTCGCCCCGGGACATCTGCTTCCAGCTGCCGCCCTTCTCGGCGAAAAGATCGATCAGCGCATGCGGCGCCGGATAATGCTCCGCCCTCGCCTTCTTGCCGGTTTCGGCGCGCATCTTCTCGGCGAGGCGAGTGCGGATCGGCCCCAGCAGCATGGCGCGCTTGAAGAGCGGCGCCGGCGGCGACTGCCGCTTGCCGAGCACAGCGCGGCGCGCCTCCCAGTGCAGCATGTCGCGGTGGCGCACGAGCTTGTCGACGAGGCCCATGTGTTTCGCAGCCTTGCCGGATAGGAAGCGCCCGGTCAGCATCAGTTGCATGGCATCGATGGGCCCCGCCTGCCGGATGGACCGTCCCGTGCCGCCGAAGCCCGGGAAGATGCCGAGCTTGACTTCCGGGAAACCGATCTTTGTCGCGGGGTCATCGACACAGATCCGCCAGTGGCAGGCAAGAGCAATCTCGAGCCCGCCGCCGAGTGCAAACCCATGGATGGTGCAGACCACCGGTACCTTGAGGTTTTCAAGGCGCTCGAATGTCGTATGGGTGCGGTTGAGGGCCTGCGTCAGCACAGCCGGGTCGCTCATCGCGTCGAACTCGGTGATGTCCGCGCCCGCAATGAAGCCCGAGGGCTTTTCCGATTGCAGCACGATGCCGATGATCCGCCCTTCGGCGGCCAAGGCCTCAATTGCCGGCAGCAGCGTTTCGAGTTCGGCAATGGTGGCGCGGCTCAGCGTGTTGACCGCCGCTCCAGGGGTATCGATGGTGAGCCAGCCGATCTTTTCGATATCGACGACAAAGCGCCATTGCGTCAGCGCGGGCAGCATCGGCTGCGCCGAGATCTGGGCATGATGGAAACTCATGGCCTACTCCGCCGCACGACTGCTGGGATGGTCGTCGACAATTGCCGGGCGCGCGAGCGCGTCGGGCTCGAAATCGTCGACACGGATCACGCGCTCCGTCGCGAGCTCCGCGAGGCGCAACTCCGACGCCTCGGTTTCGGAGAGCAGGCCCTGGGCCACCGCGTCGCTTAAGGCGTCCCGATCGAGACGGCGCGAGAGCTGGTCCTTCTTGATCGCGCGGAGGAACTTTGCCTCGATCTCGGCAACGCGCGTGACCTTGATGAGCGCGTCTTCGAGCGAGCCGGTAACATCGCGTGGGTCGGAAGAGACGAAGATACCGGTGGTCAGCCGGTCGCGCTGTGCCGAGGGTTCGAGCACGGCTTTGGCGAGCCGATAGGCGGCACGGTCGGAGGCGGGCTGCGCATGCCGGCCGAGCGGGAACACGAGGAAGCCCATCAGCCCGCGCAGCAGCGCATTGGGAAAGTTGTGGAACAGGGCCGCGAAGTTCTGCTCGATGGCGAAGAACGCGTCGTCGGCAATGGCTCGGACGATGGGCGCGTCCTCCCCAATGCGACCTTCGTCTTCGAAGCGCTTCAGCGTCGCGGAGACGAGATAGAGCTCGGAGAGAATATCGGCGAGCCGGCCCGAGAGCCGCTGCTTGCGTTTGAGGTCACCGCCGAGGAAGGCGACCGTCCAGTCCGCGACGAGCGCGAAGTCTTGCGAATAGCGGGCGAGGCGGCGATAGAGCGGCGCCATTTCGTGGGTGACGGGGCTCAATGCAAAGCGCCCGCCAGTCACGCCGTGGAACAGGCTGCCCGCCATATTGGCGAGCATGAATGCCACGTGGCCGGAAAAGGCCCGGTCGAACGCGAGACGCCCTTTCCGCGCGTCGGGCTCGTTCGCGGCAGCGATTTCGGCATAGAGCCAGGGATGCGCGCGAAGTGCGCCCTGTGCGAAGGTAATGAGCGACCGGGTGAGGATGTTCGCGCCCTCCACAGTGATCGCGACGGGTGTCGTCGCATAGGCCGCGAACAGATAGTTGGATGGCCCGTCCTGAACGGCGCGGCCGCCATGGATATCCATGGCGTCATTGATGGCGAGCCGCATCGCCTCGGTGGTGCGATACTTGAGCAGCGCCGAGAGTACCGCCGGCCGCTGCCCCTGATCGACCATGGTGGCGGTGAGCCCTCGCGCCGCCTCATAGGCATAGGCAGAGGTGACCATGCGCGAGATCGGCTCGGCAACGCCTTCCATGAGCCCGATCGGGATACCGAACTGCCGGCGGATACGGGCATAGGCGGACGTGACGCGGAGCGCATGCTTGATCGATACCGAACCGATGGCCGGCAGCGATATGGCGCGGCCGGTAGCGAGGCACTCCATCAGCATCCGCCAGCCATGCCCGGCCATTTCCGCGCCGCCGATCAGGTCGTCGAGCGGGATGAAGACATTGCGCCCCTGGATCGGTCCGTTCATGAAGGCCGAGCGCGATGGGTAATGCCGGCGCCCGATCCGGACCCCCGCTGTATCGGCAGGCAGGAGCGCCAGCGTAATGCCGATCGCCTCGGTATCGCCGAGCAGGTGGTCCGGGTCGACGAGGTGGAAGGCGAGACCGACCAGCGTCGCAACGGGTGCGAGCGTGATGTAGCGCTTGTCCCAGCTGAGGCGAACGCCAAGCACCGGCCTGCCGTCGACCAGTTCTCGGGTGACGATGCCGATATCGCGCATCCCCGCCGCGTCCGAACCCGCATGCGGGCCGGTCAGCGCAAAGCATGGGATCTCCTCGCCGCGCGCGAGGCGACCGAGATAGCGGGCGCGCTGCGCCTCGGTGCCATATTTCTCGATCAGTTCGCCCGGCCCGAGCGAATTGGGCACCATGACGGTAATGCCGGCGGTGATCGATCGCGAGGCGAGCTTCGAGACGACCTGGCTTTGCGCCTGCGCAGAAAAGCCGAGGCCCCCATGCTCCTTGGCGATCAACATGCCAAAGAAGCGCTGCGCCTTGAGATAGGACCAGACTTCCGACGGCAGGTCGGCTCGGTTGTGGCGGATGTCCCAGTCGTCGAGCATCTTGCAGAGGGTTTCCACCGGACCATCGAGAAAAGCCTGTTCCTCGGCGGTCAGCGTGGGACGCGGCAGCGCCATCAACTCACTCCAGCGCGGCCTGCCCGAGAACAGCTCGGCATCCCAGCCCGTGGTTCCGGCATCGAGTGCCTCCTGCTCGGTGCGGCTGACACGCGGCAGGATGCGCTTCACCATTTTCCGCACTGGACCGGTGAGGAGCGCAATACGGATGGCGGGAATGCCAAGGGCCAGGATGGCGAGGGCGGGCATGAGCGCGCCGATCCATGCGACGGCTCCGGGCCAGGCACCGCCAGCGATTGGCCCTGCCGCCTGGCTGACTATGCCGACGATCGCGGCGCCAAGACCCCAGGCCCACAGCGGCGCGCGGCGATAGGCCAGCACACCCGCGGCCACTAGCGCCACGACAACAAGCAGGATGAACGCGACGAGAGACATGCCGACCTCCCCTTTTGCGGCGGGGCTCGACCTCCCCGCCGAACTCCACCCCTGCAGTCAAATGTAGGAATGGTTGACGTATACGTCAACTAACGACTTCGCGCGTGAGCGGTTCCGCGGCTTGCCGTGGAAATCCGGAAGCAGGTGGATCAGAATCTCACGTCGGCCGTTTGACGCTAGCGTCATCCAATGGGATATTGGGCGTCGCAGGGCGCAAAGACGCCCGGGAGGACATGATGGCAGACGAACGCGGGCCCGAACGCCGGCCATGGATCGCCCATTATCCTGAGGGGGTCGCGTGGGATATCGACATCGACGTGACTCCAGTACACGAGCGGGTGCTGGCGCGAGCCAAGGCCAACCCTGACGCTCCAGCGCTGGATTTCCTCGGGCGCAAGACGCGCTATGGCGACCTCGGCCGTCAGATCGAGGCGATGGCTGGCGCGCTGCAGAAGAAATACGGCGTGAAGCGCGGTGTGCGCGTGGCGCTGCTGTTGCCCAACACGCCGTTCTACGTAGTGGCCTACTATGCCGTGCTGCGGGCGGGCGGGACGATCGTCAACTGCAACCCGCTCTACACCCTGCCCGAGTTGCAGCACATCCTCGCCAACTCCGGCGCACAGGTCATGGTCACTCTCGACATCAAGACGGTTTTCGAGAAGGCCGAGACGCTGGCGCGCACCGGCCAGGTCAAGGACCTGATCGTCGGGCACTTTCCGCGAGTGCTGCCCACCGTGAAGGGCCTGCTGTTCCGCCTGGTGAAAGGCAAGGACCTCGCCGACACACGAAGTTCGCCGGCCGCTGGCAAGCTTACCGATTTCCACGAGCTATTGGCGCTGGGACACGCCCCGGACGTCGTCGAGATCAACCCCGACAGTGACGTCGCCGTGCAGCAATATACCGGCGGCACGACCGGCATTCCCAAGGGCGCAATGCTGAGCCATGCCAATGTGTCCGCCAATATCGGGCAATTGAGCGAATGGGCCGGGCATCTGTTCGAAGCGCCCTCGAAAGTGGCAGCCGTACTCCCCTTCTTCCACATCTTCTCGATGACGGCTTGCATGAACCTGCCGCTCGCGGGTGGAGCCGAAGTGGTGATGATGCCGCGCTTCGAGCTGAAGTCGTTTCTGGAGATGATGGCGCGAACGAAGGCCAATGTGCTCATCGCCGTGCCGACACTCATCCTCGCCCTTGCCAAGGCGGGTGATCGTGCCAAGGAGGCACTTGGCGCCGTGGAGATCGTCGTCTCCGGCGGGGCGCCGCTCGCCGCCGAACTACGCGAGCGCTGGGCCAAGGTTTCGGGCGCTCGGCTCGCCGAGGGCTATGGGCTGACGGAGGCCTCGCCGGTGGTCTGTGTGGCCGCACTGACGCGGGAATCGAAGCTCGGTTCTGTCGGCTATCCGATTCCGGCGACCGACTTGCGCTTCGTGGACGTGGATACGGGCGAGGAAGTGGCGCCCGGCCAGCGCGGTGAAATCCAGGTCAGAGGCCCCCAGGTCATGCTGGGCTATTACAGCGACCCGGAATCGACCCGATCGAGCTTCACCGACGGCTGGCTCAAAACCGGCGATGTCGGCTATGTCGACGAAGAGGGCTATGTGTTCATTGTCGACCGCATCAAGGACCTGATCATTTCGTCGGGCTTCAATGTCTATCCGCGCGTGATCGAGGAAGCCCTGATGGCCCACAACGCGGTGGACGAAGCGAGCGTGATAGGCGTTCAGGACGATTATCGCGGCGAGGCACCTGTTGCATTCGTCAAGCTGCGCGACGGTGAGACCGTGAGTGAGCTTGATCTCAGGAAATATCTGTCCGGGCAGCTCAACCGCATGGAAATGCCCAGGGAAATCATCTTCAAGGACGCGCTGCCCAAGACCATGATCGGCAAGCTGTCGAAGAAGGAACTGCGCATCGAATACCAGGACAGGGTCAACAAAGATGAACCGGCCTGAGAGCGATATACGCGATCTCTACGCCATTGCCGACCTCGCCGAAGAGTTCGGCATTTCGACGCGCGCCATCCGCTTCTATGAGAGCAAGGGTCTCCTGACGCCCGAGCGCGTCGGCACGACACGCGTGTTCCGGCGGCGTGACCGGGCCCGGCTGATCCTGATCCTGCGTGGCAAACGGCTGGGGTTCTCGCTGCGCGACATTTCCGACTACCTGAGCCTCTACGATGCGCAATCGCAGCTCAGGCAGACGCAGATGCTCGTGACCAAGGTGGACGAGCGACTGTCACTGCTCGAAGCTCAGAAGGCCGATCTCGAGACCACCATCGCCGAGCTCAAGGAAATCAAGAAGCTGGCCGA